>JAQGNJ010000140.1 GCA_028291885.1 Ramlibacter sp.
GCTTCCAAGACCAGCGACATCGCCGGTGACGGCACCACCACCGCCACGGTTCTGGCACAAGCCATCGTCCGCGAAGGCATGAAGTACGTTGCCGCCGGCATGAACCCGATGGACCTGAAGCGCGGCATCGACAAGGCCGTCACGGCCCTGGTCGAGCAGCTGAAGAAGGCTTCCAAGGCCACCACGACGTCCAAGGAAATCGCGCAGGTCGGCTCCATCTCGGCCAACAGCGACGAAGCCATCGGCAAGATCATCGCTGACGCGATGGACAAGGTCGGCAAGGAAGGCGTGATCACCGTCGAAGACGGCAAGTCGCTGGACAGCGAACTTGACGTCGTCGAAGGCATGCAGTTCGACCGCGGCTACCTGTCGCCCTACTTCATCAACAACCCGGAAAAGCAGTCCGCGTTGCTCGACAACCCGTTCGTGCTGCTGTACGACAAGAAGATCAGCAACATCCGCGACCTGCTGCCCGTGCTGGAGCAAGTCGCCAAGTCGGGTCGCCCGCTGCTGGTGATCGCCGAAGAAGTCGAAGGCGAAGCGCTGGCCACCCTGGTGGTCAACACGATCCGCGGCATCCTGAAGGTTGTCGCCGTCAAGGCCCCGGGCTTCGGCGACCGCCGCAAGGCCATGCTGGAAGACATCGCCATCCTGACGGGCGGCAAGGTCATCGCCGAAGAAGTCGGCCTGACGCTCGAGAAGGTCACCCTGGCCGACCTCGGCCAGGCCAAGCGCATCGAAGTGGGCAAGGAAAACACCACGATCATCGACGGCGGCGGCGCTGCCGGCGACATCGAAGCGCGCGTCAAGCAAGTGCGCGTCCAGATCGAGGAAGCCACCAGCGACTACGACCGTGAAAAGCTGCAAGAGCGCGTGGCCAAGCTGGCCGGCGGTGTTGCCGTGATCAAGGTTGGCGCTGCCACCGAAGTCGAGATGAAGGAAAAGAAGGCCCGCGTCGAAGACGCGCTGCACGCAACCCGTGCCGCCGTCGAAGAAGGCATCGTGGCCGGTGGTGGCGTCGCGCTGCTGCGCGCCAAGCAGGCTGCTGGCGAGATCAAGGGCGACAACCCCGATCAGGAAGCCGGCATCAAGCTGGTGCTCAAGGCCATCGAAGCGCCCCTGCGCGAGATCGTCTACAACGCCGGTGGCGAGCCGAGCGTGGTGGTCAATGCCGTGCTGCAAGGCAAGGGCAACTACGGCTTCAACGCCGCCAACGACACCTACGGCGACATGATCGAGATGGGCATCCTGGACCCGACCAAGGTGACCCGCACCGCGCTGCAGAACGCAGCATCGGTCTCTTCCCTGATGCTCACGACCGAAGCCATGGTCGCCGAAGCTCCGAAGGACGAATCCGGCGCCGGCGGCATGCCTGGCGGCATGGGTGGAATGGGCGGCATGGGCGGCATGGACATGTAAGCCCCTCGCCGGCGGCGCATGCCGCCGGTGTCGTCGACAAGAAAGCCGCGGGACACCGCGGCTTTTTTTATGCCTGTCCGCTTTCGCGAAACCGTCAGGGACTTGTCGAAGGCCGCGCCAAGGAAAAAGGGGCCGCGAGCGGCCCATTTGCCTGGGCGACGCTTACTGGCCCGGAACGACGGCGGCTGTCCCCGGCTGTTCCTCGGGCGGCGGTCCGTACTTGTTGGCGCCAGCTTCGCCAGGCTGGGCGAGGAGATAGATCAATACGGCCCAACCCAGGACGGGAATGATCCAGAGCAGCTGCAGCCAGCCGGTCTTGCCCGTGTCGTGCAGGCGGCGCGCGCCGGCCGACAGCGACGGAACGAGCGTTGCCAGCGAGAAGAGCATCCCCAGCACGGCCACCACCGCGTTCAGGATGGTGCTGACGACGACCAGCGCCAGCACGAACCACCAGAATTCGGGACGTGCCGCCCTGCCGTTGAAGTCCGCGTATTTGGTCAGGCAGGTCTTGACCGCTTTTTGAATCTCGTCCATCGGGTTCTGACTCCTCGTATCGGGCGGATCGCCCGAAAGGATGATATTCAGAAGCGTCCGCGGCCGATAGTGCGAAAGCACTCAGCCCGGGGCGTCGTGCCCTTGTTTACGCGGATGCGCGCAGGCGGCGCAGCAAGCCGGCTGTCGATCCGTCGAGCCCGCCGCCGTCGCCGCTGGCCAGGCGCGCGGCGATGTCCGTCGCCAGCACCTTGCCCAGCTCCACGCCCCACTGGTCGAAGCTGTTGACGCCCCAGACCGAGCCGCTGACGAAGACGCGGTGTTCGTGCAGCGCCACGAGCGCACCCAGGCTGGCCGGCGTCAACTCGTCCAGCAGCAGGAAGGTGCTGGGACGGTTGCCCGGGAAGTCGCGGTGCCCGCCAGGGTCCGGCCGTCCCTGCATCAGCGCCTGCGCCTGTGCCAGGGCGTTCGCCAGCAGCAGGGCATGGTGGCCGTCGAGCTTGTGCGACGCACGCTTGACGGCGATGAACTCCACCGGCACCACATCGGTGCCCTGGTGCAGCATCTGGAAGTAGGCGTGCTGGCCATTGGTCCCCGGCTCGCCCCACAGCACGGGCGAACTCGCCGCGGACAGCGGCTTGCCCCGCATGTCGACCCGCTTGCCGTTGCTCTCCATCTCCAGCTGCTGCAGGTACGCCGGCAGGCGGCGCAATGCGCTGTGGTACGGCGCGATGCTGCGGCTGCCGAAGCCGAGGAAATTGCGGTTCCAGACATCGAGCAGGCCGAGCCGCACCGGCAGGTTCTGCTCCAGCGGCGCGTCGGCGAAGTGCCGGTCCATCGCATGAGCCCCCGCGAGCAGCTGGCGGAAACCGCCGGCGCCGATGGCGATGGCGATCGGCAGCCCGATCGCGGACCACATCGAATAGCGGCCGCCCACCCAGTCCCAGAAACCGAAGCTGGTCTCGATCCCGAACTTGCCTGCTTCGGCCACGTTGGTGGTCAGCCCCGCGAAGTGCCGCGCGACGTCCTGGCCGCCGTTGGCCTCGAACCATTGCCGCGCCGACCGGGCATTCGTCATCGTCTCCAGCGTCGTGAAGGTCTTGGACGCGACCAGGAACAGCGTGCTTTCGGGACGCAGCTTCGCCAGCACGGCGGCGAGCTCATGGCCGTCGACGTTGGAGACGAAGTGAAAGCGCTTGCCCGGCGACACGAAGTCCTGCAGCGCCGTGACGGCCATCTGCGGGCCGAGATCCGAGCCGCCGATGCCGATGTTCACCACGTCGGTGATCGCGGCATCGGCCCGGATGCGCTCCGCGTAAGCCAGCATCGCGTCGAGCGTCTCGTGCACCAGCCGCGCGTCCGGATCGGCCGATGCGCCGCGCGGACTGCGCAGCAGCCAGTGCTTCACTGCCCGGTTCTCGGTGCTGTTGATCGGCTCGCCCGCGAACATCGCATCGCGGTGGGCCTCGACGCCGCACTCGCGCGCGAGCTGCAACAGCAGCGACTGCACCGTTCGGTCGATGCGGTTCTTGGACATGTCGGCGAAGACCTGCGGCGCCTGCTGGCTGAAGGTCTCGAAGCGGATCGGATCCGAGGCGAAAGCGCCCGCGAGATCCAGCTGGGTGCCGCTGCTGCTGCGGCGCTGGTGCAGCGCCTGCCACGCCGGCGCCTCGTCACAGCGGACCCTGGCCTGCATCTTCAGCCGGCCTTCATCAGCTGCTCGAGCTTCACCGCGTCGGCGGCGAAGGCGCGGATGCCTTCGGACAGCTTCTCGGTCGCCATCGCGTCCTCGTTTAGCGCATAGCGGAACGAGGCTTCGTCGTAGTTGACCGGCTCCATCTTCAGGTCCTTGGCTTGCGAAGGGTCGAGAGAGCGCGTCACGGGCGCCTGTGACGCCGCGAGCTGCGCCAGCAGTTCGGGGCTGATGGTCAGCAGGTCGCAGCCGGCAAGCGCCAGCACCTGGCCGGTGTTGCGGAAGCTCGCGCCCATCACTTCGGTGGCGATGCCGAAGTGCTTGTAGTAGTTGTAGATCTGCCGCACCGAGCGCACGCCCGGGTCGTTGGCGCCGGCCTGCGCCGCCTCGTCCCAGCCGCTGCCGGCGCTCTTCTTGTACCAGTCGTAGATGCGGCCGACGAAGGGCGAGATCAGCTGCACCTTTGCCTGGCCGCAGGCCACCGCCTGGCAGAAAGAGAACAGCAGCGTGAGGTTGGTGTGGATGCCGCGCCGCTCCAGCCGGGCCGCCGTCTGGATGCCTTCCCAGGTCGCCGCAACCTTGATCAGCACCCGGTCGACGGGGATGCCCTCGGCCTGGTAGAGCTCGATGATCCGCTCGGCCCGGCTGTAGCTGGCGTCGGCGTCGAAGCTCAGGCGCGCATCGACTTCGGTGGAAACCCGGCCCGGGATGATGGACAGGATCTCCAGCCCGAAGCGGACCAGCAGCCGGTCCATGGTCTCGTCCAGCGGACGGTTGCCGAAGCGCGACATCGTCTCCTTGAGCAGGGGCGCGTAGTCGGGCTTTTGCACGGCCTTGAGGATCAGCGATGGATTGGTGGTCGCATCCTGCGGCTTGAACTGCGCCAGCTGGCGGAAGTCGCCGGTGTCGGCGACGACGGTGGTGAACTGCTTGAGCGCGTCGAGTTGGTTCATGGCCTCATTATCCCGCGCCGCATATTGACGAGCAGGTCGGTTTTACGAAACCTGGACGACGCAAACGCCATGGTCCGCCAGCCGCAACCCGACGTCTGCGCCGACGCCCAGCACGTTGCCCAGGTCCGCCGAGACGACGAAGATCGGGCCCAGCTCGGTCTCGAAACTGTATTCGTAGTTGCTTCCCTGGTAGGCGGCCTTGGCCAGCCTCGCGGCGAGGCCGGCGCCTGGTGGACCGATATGCCAAGCCTCCGGCCGCACCGCCACCTTCACCGCTCCCTCCGTCACTCCCCGGCGCGGGGCGATCCGCAGGGGACCGAGGCTCACCGTCCCGGCTGCATCGGCGCGCGCCGGGAACAGCATCGCCTCGCCCATGAAGCCGGCGACGAACTCGCTTTTCGGCGACTCGTACAGCTCCTGCGGCGTGCCGCGTTGCGCGATCACGCCATGGTCCATCACGATGATGTGGTCGCTCACCGCAAGCGCCTCGCTCTGGTCGTGCGTGACGTAGGCCACCGTGAGCTTGAGCCGCTGCTGCACCGAGCGGATCTCCTCGCGCATCTCCCGCCGCAGGCGGGCGTCGAGGTTGGACAGCGGCTCGTCGAACAGCAGCACCGCCGGCTCCAGCACCAGCGCGCGCGCGAGAGCCACGCGCTGCTGCTGCCCTCCCGACAACTCGCCGGGCTGGCGCAGGTCGTAGCCGACCAGGCCGACGTTGCGCAGCGCCTCCTGCGCGCGCTGGCGCGTGGATTCCCTGGCCACGCCGGACATCTTCAAGCCGTAACCCACGTTCTCCAGCACGTTCATGTGCGGGAACAGCGCATAGCTCTGGAACATCATGCTGACGTTGCGGTCGGCCGGCCCCAGCGTCGTCACATCCCTGCCCTGGATCAGGATGCGGCCCGAGGTCGGCGCTTCCAGTCCGGCGATCATGCGCAGGGTCGTGGTCTTGCCGCAGCCCGATGGGCCCAGGATGGTAGTGAGCGTGCCGCCGGGAACCTCGAAGCTGATGTCGTTCACCGCCAGCGGCCCGGACGGGTCCTGGCCATAGCGCTTGCTGACGCTGCGAAATTCGATGCCGTTGCTGCTCATGGGATGCCTGCGGTTGCGGTGAGGCCGGGCCGGACGACCGGCTTGCGGCGCCCCAGCCTGCGCTCGCCGACCAGGAACTGGATCATCGCCGTCACCAGGCTCATGAGGACGATGAGCACGGTGCAATACGCGAGCGCCACGCCATAGTCGCCGTTGCCGACGCGGCCGATGATGTAGGTCGTCGCCAGCTCGTTTTCGGCGGTGACGAGGAAGATCACGGCCGAGACGGTGGTGATCGCGCGCACGAAGCTGTAGACCAGCGCCGCGACGAGCGCCGGCTTGAGCAGCGGCAGCACGACGTGGCGCAGGGTCTGCAGGCTCGATGCACGCAACATGGCCGAGGCTTCGTCGAGCGAGCGATCCAGCTGCCTGAAGGCCGCCGTTGCGGCGCGCACCCCGACCGGCAGGTTCCTGAACATGAAGCACAGCACGATGATCAGGCCGGTTCCGGTGAGCTCGAACGGCGGCACGTTGAAGGCCAGGATGTAGCTGACGCCGAGCACCGTGCCGGGAATGGCAAACGCCAGCAGGGCGGAAAACTCGAACAGGCCCTGGCCCTTGAACTCGGTTCGCGCCAGCAGGTACGCAATCATCAGGCCCAGGGCCGCCGTCATCGGCGCCGAGATCGCCGCCAGCTTGATCGTGGTGAAGAACGAGTTCCATGCGGTCCCGGCCCACACCACGCCGAACGGTCCCCACTCCAGCGAGAACGCCGTGCGGAAGTGGTTGAGCGTCGGCGTGTAGTCGCGGCCCCAGGTCTGCACGAAACCGCCGGCGAACGCGAACAGGTAGACCACGAGCGTGAAAGCGATCCAGGGCAGCGCCACGCCGTAGACCAGCCTGCGCACGCTGGCCGGCAACGCCATCGGGATGCCGCCGTCGCCCTTGCCGCCCACGGTGGTGAAGCTCTGGCGCCCGAGCAGCAGCCGCTGCGCCGCGAACACCGCAAGCGCGAACAGCGTGAGGATCCAGGCCAGCGAGGCCGCGCGGCCCTGGTCGAACTGCGCGCCGACGATGGCGAAGAAGATCTCCGTGGACAGGACCGAGAACTGGCCGCCGACCACGATCGGGTTGCCGAAATCCGCCATGCTCTCGATGAAGCCGACCAGGAAGGCATTCGCCAGGCCGGGTTTGAGCAGGGGCAGGGTCACGGTCAGGAAGGTCTGGCGCGCACTGGCGCACAAGGTCTGCGACGCTTCCTCCAGGCTGGGCGCAACGGCCTGGACGACGCCGCGCATGATCATGAACGCGATCGGCGTGAAGGCGAAGGTCTGCGCGATCCAGACGCCGAACCAGCCGTAGAACCAGCGCGATGGCGCGAGGCCGAACACCTGCTCCAGCAGCTGGTTGACGACGCCGGCGCGCCCGAACAGCAGGATCAATCCCAGTCCGACGACGAAGGGCGGCGTGATGATCGGCAGCATGGCCAGGATGTTGAGCGACTTGCCGAACTTCTTGCCGGTGCGCTCCGCCATCAGGGCCATCATGGTTCCGAGCACGGTGGTGCTGGTGGCGGTGAGCAGGCCCAGGAACAGCGTGTTCCAGGCGACGCCGCAGCGCACGCCGCCGGCCAGGCACTGCAGGCCGAAGTTGCGGTCGCTCGCGACGCGCTCCCACATCGCCGCCAGCGAAAAGCTTCCGTCTTCGGCGAGGAAGGCGCTGCTCAGCGCCTTCAGCACCGGGAACAGAATGAAGACCGCCATCAGCGTGCCGCACGCGAGCACGGCCGCGGCGATGAACAAATCGCCCTTGAAGCGGCCGCAGCGCGCCAGCCCGAACGCCGTGAGCACGACCAGCGAGGCCAGTGCGACGAAGCCGCCCCAGCCGATGCCGAACTGGTTGCTCGAGAGTTCGCCGAAAGCGGTGTTCAGCCACGCGAAGCTCCAGCCTTTGGCGCCCACCAGGAAGCCGCTGGCGGCCAGGCCCACGGCGCCGACCAGTCCTCCGAGCAGCAGCAAGCGGCCCTGGGCCCGGCCCGGCTCGAGCGCCGTCGCAGCCAGCGTGATGGCGAGTCCCGCCAGGCCCAATCCCAGCCACGGCCGGCCCTGGGTTGCAGCCTGCATCAGGCCGTTCGCGGTGTCCCCGCCGGCGAACCCCTGGCCGACAGCGGCCAGGCCGTTGCCATCCTGCAGCGCGTACCAGGGCAGGAGCAGGTAGGCGAGCAGGCCCAGCACCGTCCACCCCAGCAGGGCGGCGTTGGGCGACGAGCGCTGCAAGGTCGAACTCCGTGCCGCCACTCAGCGCGGCAGGGAGTTGACTTCTTTTTCCCAGCGCGAGATCAGGCGCCTGCGCTCGGCGCTGGCGCCGTATTTCGCGTAGTCGTAGTCGATGAACCTGATCTTGCGGAAGTCGGGCACGTTCGGGTCGATCTTCGCCGCCTTGTTCGACGGGACCTGGAACGACTTGGCGGCGAAGGCGATCTCCTGTGCGCCCGGAGTCAGCGCCCATTCGTAGAACCTTTTCGCGGCATCGAGGTTGCGGGCGCCCTTGATCAGGCTCATCGAGCCGATCTCGGCGCCCGTGCCGTCGACTGGCGTGATCGTCTCGACCGGGAAGCCCTGCATCTTCTCGCCGGGGCCGTCGTGCACGAAACTGATCGAGAGCGCGGTCTCGCCGCGCGCCACGGCCTTGATCGGCGCCGTGCCCGAGCGCGTGTACTGGCTCACGTTCCTGTGCAGCGCCTTGAGGTATTCGAACGCCTTCTCCTCGCCCATCAGCTGCACCAGCGTCGCGATCATGGTGTACGCCGTTCCGCTCGAAGCGGGGTTGGCGACCTGCACCTCTCCCTTGTAGGCGGGCTTGGTCAGGTCGGCCCACGTCCTAGGAATGGGCAGCTTTTTCCTGGCCAGCAGCTCCGGGTTGTAGCCGAAGCCGAGCGGGCCGGAATAGATGCCCACGGTCCTGTACTTCGATTGCTGCGCCTGCTGCTGGGCCCAGGGATGCAACTGGGCCAGCGTCGGCGACTTGTATTCGAGCGTGAGGCCCTGCTCCGCCGCCTGCAGGTGGGGATCGCCCGTGCCGCCGAACCAGACGTCGGTCTTGGGATTGTCCTTTTCGGCGATCAGCTGCGCGAGCGCCTCGCCGGAGCCCTTGAGCGCCATGTTGACCCTGGTGCCGGTGGTGCGCGAGTAGATGGTCGCGATGTTGTTGCACCAGTCGGCCTGGACCGAGCAGATCACGTTGACCTGTCCCTGGGCCCATGCCCCGCCGGCGGCACCGGCGATCGCCACAGCCGCCACGATGCTCTTCATGCTGGTCTCGCAGTCGTTGTTGATCGGCCGAGCATAGCGGCGCCGCTGTTTCGCACCGCGGGGGGAAACACCAGTCGCGGCCCGCGCTCGCCTGGCGCGACAGTGCGGCGATGAAAGCAAGTTAAAGTGGATCGCTTCGAAATGTCCAAGCCCAACCCATGAGTTTTGACCTGGTTCTTTTCGGCGGCACGGGCGACCTGGCCTGGCGAAAGCTGCTGCCGGCGCTGTTCCAGGCCTTTCGCCACGGCACGCTGCCGGCCGGGGGCCGCATCTTCGGCGTTGCGCGCGATTCACTGTCGCACGAGCAATACCGCTCCTTGATCCGCGCGCGTTTCGACGAGGTGGACCTGGCGAAGCGGCCGACGGCGGAGGAGTTCGACCGCTTCGCCGCCCTGCTGCACTTCATCCGCATGGACCTGTCGCAGCCCGCGGATTACGCGCGGCTGGCCGCGACGCTGCGCGAGCGCAAGGCCGACACGGTGGTGATGTACATGGCGACGGCGCCTTCGCTGTTCACGGTCGCCTGCGAGCAGCTGGCGGCGGCGGGGCTCAACACGCCCGAAACCCGCATCGTCCTGGAGAAGCCGCTGGGCCACGACGTGGCGTCGAACCGCGCGATCAACGAGACGGTCCGCCGGGCCTTCAGCGAATGGCAGATCTTCCGCATCGACCATTACCTGGGCAAGCCGTCGGTGCAGAACCTGTTCGCCCTGCGCTTCGGCAACTCGCTGTTCGAGCCGCTGTGGCGGCGCGAGACGGTCGCCAACGTCCAGATCACCATCGCCGAGGACATCGGCGTGGAAAGGCGCGGCGCCTTCTACGACAGCACCGGCGCCTTGCGCGACATGGTGCAGAACCACGCGCTGCAGCTGCTGTGCGCCGTCGGCATGGAGCCGCCAATCAATGCCCACGCGGACGCGATCCGCGACGAGAAGCTCAAGGTGCTGCGCTCGCTCAAGCCCTGGACGGCCGAAACGCTGTCGCAGCACGTCGTGCGCGGACAGTACGCCGAAGGCACGGTGAATGGCGAGCCGGTGCCGGGCTATCGCCAGGAGCACGGCGTGGATCGCGACAGCACGACCGAGACATTTGTCGCCCTGCGCACCGAGATCGCGAACTGGCGCTGGGCCGGCGTTCCGTTCTACCTGCGCACGGGCAAGCGGCTGTCCGGGCGCGACGCCCACATCGTCATCAATTTCCGGCCGGCGCCGCACGCGATCTTCAAGTCGCCCCCGGGCGCCGCCAACCGCCTCGTGATCAACCTGCAGCCACGCGACGGCCTCGAGCTGCACCTGCTGGCGCAAGGCGCGGACAACCGCCGCCAGCAAGCCGGGCTCAGCCCGGTGCAGCTGGACCTGGACTTCGACAAGCGCTTCGGCTCCGAGCGCGTCGGCGCCTACGAGCGCCTGCTGCTGGACGTGATCCACGGCCGCCTGAACCTGTTCGTGCGCAGCGACGAACAGGAAGAAGCCTGGCGCTGGGTGGAGCCGATCCTGGAGCACTGGAGCGGCGACACCGGCGGCCCCCGGCCCTACACGGCGGGCACCTGGGGCCCGAGCGCCGCCAGCGCGATGATCGCCCGCGAGGGCCATTGCTGGACGGAAGAATGCTAGCTTCGGCCAGCGGGCCCAGGAGCTAGATCCGGCCTTCTTCCACCGCGTGGCAAGCCACCCTCACCCCCTGGAAGCTCAGTAGCGCCGGGCGCTCCGCCTTGCAGCGCGCATTGGCATGCGGGCAGCGCGGATGGAAGGTGCAGCCGGTCGGCGGATTCAGCGGATTGGGCACCTCGCCCTGCACCGGCGTGCGCGAGCGGCCGGTGTCGTGCATCTTCGGGATCGCGTCCAGCAGCATCCGGGTGTAGGGATGGCGCGGGTTGTCGAACAGGTGGTGCTTGCCGGAAAGCTCCACCACCCGGCCGAGGTACATCACGCCGACCTGGTCGCTCACGTGCCGCACGACCGCGAGGTTGTGCGAGATGAACAGGTAGGTCAGGCCATGCTGGCGCTGCAGGTCCTTCATGATGTTGAGGACCTGCGCCTGCACGCTGACGTCGAGCGCCGACGTCGGCTCGTCGCAGACCAGGAATTCCGGCTGGGTGGCGATGGCGCGGGCGATCGAGATGCGCTGGCGCTGGCCGCCGGAAAACTGGTGCGGGTACTTCGCCATGTCCAGCGGCGACAGCCCGACGGACTCGAGCAGCGTGGCTACACGCGCCTCGAGCTCGGCGGCGTCGGTCACGATGCCGTGCTCCACCAAGGGTTCGCCGACGATGTCCTGGACGATCCAGCGCGGGTTGAGGCTCGCGTAGGGGTCCTGGAAGATCATCTGGATCCGGCGCCGCAGCTTGCGGCCGGCGGCAGTCCTGAAGGCGGCATGCGCATCCTGGCCATCGAAGGTCAGGCCGCCGCGGGTCGGCCGGTACAGCCCGACCAGCAGCTTGGCCACGGTGCTCTTGCCGCAACCGGATTCGCCCACCAGCGCCAGCGTCTGCCCCTTCTCGATGTCGAAGCTCACGCCGTCGACGGCGTTGAGCAGCTGGCGCGGCTTGCGCTCGATGACCCGGTTCAGCCAGGGCGCCGAGACGTCGAAAGTCTTGGCCAGGTCGCGGGCCTGGACCAGCGGTGCCGGCTTTGCGATCGCGCTCATGCGCTTGCTCCTGCATGCGCGTCGTGCAACCAGCAGGCTGCGCGCGTCGCGCCGGCGTCCAGCAGCTCCGGCCGCTCGACCAGGCAGCGGGCGAAGACACGCGGGCAGCGCGGGTTGTAGGCGCAGCCGGGCGGGATGGCGTTCAGCCGCGGCATCGCACCGTCGATCTGGTGCAGGCGCTCGCGGTCCAGCGTGATGTCGGGAATGGCCGCCATCAGCCCCATCGAATAGGGATGGGCGGGCTGGTTGATCACTTCATGGACCGGGCCGCTCTCGGCGATGCGGCCGGCGTACATCACGGCCACGCGGTCGCAGGTCTCGGCGATGACGCCCATGTCGTGCGTGATCAGCATCACGGCCGCCCCGCGCTCCCTGCAGACCCTTTTCAGCAGCTGGATGACCTGGGCCTGGATCGAAACGTCGAGCGCGGTGGTCGGCTCGTCGGCGACGATCAGCTTGGGCTCGGCGGCCAGCGCCAGTGCGATCACCACGCGCTGGCGCATCCCGCCCGAAAACTGATGCGGGAAGTGGTCGATGCGCTCGGCCGCGGCCGGGATGCCGGTGTCTTCCAGCAAGCCGATCGCGCGTCGCCGCGCCTCCTGCGCGCTCACCGGCAGGTGCGTCAGGATGGTTTCCGTCAGCTGCCGCCCCACGGTGTAGAGCGGGTTCAGCGAGGTCAGCGGGTCCTGGAAGATGGCGCCGATCTTGCGGCCGCGGATGCGGCGCATCTGTTCGTACGGCAGGTTGTCGATGCGGCTGCCATCGAGCAGGATCTGGCCGGAAGCGACGCGCCCGGGCGGCTCCAGCAGGCCGATGATGGCGGCGCCGGTGAGCGACTTCCCCGCGCCGGATTCGCCGACCACGCCGAGGATCTCGCCCGGCGCGATGGAAAAGGAGATGTCGTCGAGGGCGCGCAGCGTGCCGCGGCGGCCGGGGAACTCGACGACCAGGTTCTGGACTTGGAGCAGGCTCATGGCAAGGGCTTCAGCGCAGCCTCGGGTTCAGCGCGTCGCGCAGCCAGTCGCCCAGCAGGTTCACCGACAGCGCGATCAGCACCAGCATGGCGCCGGGGAACACCGTGATCCACCAGTTGCCGGAAAAGAGGAACTTGTTGCCGACCTGGATCAGCGTTCCCAGCGAGGGCGAATTGGGCGGCGCGCCGACGCCCAGGAAGGACAGCGTCGCCTCGGTGACGATGGCGGTGGCCACCTGGATGGTGGCCAGCACCATCACCGGGCCCAGGATGTTGGGCAGCACGTGGCGCCTCATGATCCGCAAGGGCGACACACCGGTGACCTGCGCAGCCAGCACATATTCCTTGCCGCGTTCGACCAGGGTCGAGCCGCGCACCGTCCTGGCGTACTGGACCCAGCCGGTCAGCGAGATCGCGATAATCAGCACGCCGAAGGCGAGGTATTCGCTGCCGTTCGGGAACAGGGCGCGGCTGACGCCGGCGATCAGCAGTGCAACCAGGATGGCGGGGAACGACAGCATCACGTCGCACACCCGCATGATGAAGGCATCGGCCGTTCCGCCGACAAAGCCCGCCAGCAGCCCCAGCGTGACGCCGACGATCACGGACAGCAGCACCGATGCCAGCCCGACCAGCAGCGAGATGCGGGCGCCGAACATCAGCGCAGACAGGATGTCCCGTCCCTGGTCGTCGGTCCCCAGCGGGTACCTGGCGTTGCCGCCTTCGATCCACGCCGGCGGCAGCAAGGCGTCGGAGAGTTCCAGCGTCGCGAGGTCGAACGGATTGTGCGGCGCGACCACGTTGGCGAACACCGCGCAGAACACGCAGACCAAGGCGACGGCCGCGGCGGCCACCGCCATCGGCGAGGTTCGGAAGCTGTAGCCGACGTCGCTTTGCCAGGCCCGACGGAACCAGCTTGCGGTTGTTGCGGCCTCCATCACTTGACCGTGACGTATCTCCACATCATCCCGTTGTCCGGCCATTGCACCAGGTCGATGTTCTTCTTGGCCGCCCAGTTCAGCGCCTGCTGGTGCAGCGGGATGTGGCCGACGTCGTCCTGGTGGATCTTCATGGCTTCCCGGATCATCTCGTTGCGCTTCTTCATGTCCGTCTCGGCGCCCACCTTGTCGGTGAGCTCGTCGACCTTGGCATTGCTGTACGCGCCGAGGTTGAACTGGCCGCGGCCGCCCTCGCCCGGCGTGGACAGGATCGGATAGAGAAGTTGGTGCGCATCCACCGTGCTGGCCGTCCAGCCCAGCATGTAGAAGCTGGTGTCGCGGCGCAGGATCTTGGGGAAGTACGTGCCCTTGGTCTCGACCTCCAGCTTGATCTTCACTCCAACCCGGGCCAGGTTGGCGGCAATGGCCTGGCAGGTCGGGCCGTCGTTGACGTAGCGGTCGTTCGGGCAGTTCAGCGTCACCTCGAACCCGTTGGGGTAGCCCGCCTCGGCGAGCAGCTTCCTGGACGCTTCGGGGTCATACGGCAGCCGCTTGGCCAGGTCGGGCGCGTAGCCGTTGACCTGCGGCGGGATCATCTGCGCGATCGGGGTCGCCGCGCCGCGCATGACGGTGCGCTTGATGCCCTCGACGTCGATCGCCTGGTAGAAGACCTGGCGCACGCGCCTGTCCTTGAACGGGTTCTTGCCTTTGACGCTGGAGAACTGCAGTTCGTCGCGCTTCTGGTCCATGCCCAGGAAGATGATCCGCAGCTCCGGCCCCTGCAGCACCTTGAGATTGGACGCCGTCTTGATCCGCTCGATGTCCTGCACCGGCACCGGCTCCATGACGTCGATCTCCCCGGAGATCAGGGCGGCGACCCGGGTCGCGTCGTTGCCGATGACGTTGAAGATCACTTCGTCGACGTTGCCTTCGATCTTGCCCCAGTAGTTGCCGTTGCGCACGAAGGTCGTGCGCACGTTCGGCTGGCGCTCGCGCAGGCGGTACGGGCCCGTGCCGTTGGAGCGGAAGGAGGCGGCGTTCTCGATGCCCTTGCGCCGGTCCACCGGCCTGGTCGCGTTGTTGGCTTCGCACCACTTCCTGCTCATGATGTCGAAGTGGGTGAACAGCTCGGGCAGGATGGGGAACGGCGCGTTGGTGACGATATCGATCTGGTGGTCGTTGAGCTTCCTGATCTCCTTGATGTTGCCGACGTAGCTCTTCATGTCGGAGCCGTCGGCCTTGGCGCGCTCGTAGCTGAAGATCACGTCGTCGGCGGTGAACGGCGTCCCGTCATGGAACTGCACGCCCTTGCGCAGGTTGAAGCGCCACACGGTGGGCGCAGTCTGCTTCCAGTCGGTTGCCAGCGCGGGAGTGATCTTGAAGTCGCGCCCGCGGAAGACCAGCGGCTCGTAGACGTTCTCGTTGACGGCGATCTGCAGCGACTCGTTGAGCGAGTGCGGATCCATCGACATGGCGTCGCCCTGGTTGCCGATTCTCAGCGTCACCGCGCCCGCCGTCGTACCGGCAGCGGCCAGAGCCGCGAACACCGCGGCTGAAGCAAGGCACGTCTTGAAGTTCATCACTGGCTCCTCTTTTGAAATCGGGATCACGAAAATCGTCATGGTTGCAGCGGCATGGCCTGTTCGGCCAGGCTGGCGTGCAGCGCCGAGCCCAGGGGCAGGACGTCGTCGTTGAAGTCGTACCGGCTGTTGTGCAGGAAGCAGCTGCCCTCGCCGCCCTGGCCGAGCCGCAGGTAGGCGCCGGGCTTGGCCTGCAGCATGAAGGAGAAATCTTCCGCGCCCATGCTCGGCTCCATGTTGCGCACCAGGTTGCCGGCGCCGACGATGGATTCGGCGACGTCGCCGGCAAAGATTGCCTCGTCGGGCGTGTTGATGGTCGCCGGATAGATGCGGTCGAAGGTCACGGCTGCCGATGCGCCGAAGCCCAGCGCGATCGCGCTGCACAGCTCCTGCAGGCGCCGCTCGACCAGCTCCTGCACGTCGGGGTTGAAGGTGCGGACGGTCCCGACCAGCGTCGCCTTGCCCGGGACGACGCTCATCGCGCCGAGGTCTCCGGCGTTCATCGCGCACAGGCTCACCACCGCGTTGTCGATCGGCTTGACGTTGCGCGAGACGATGCTTTGCACCGCCGTGATGATGTGGGCCGCGACCAGGACCGGATCGATCGTGAGATAGGCGTGGGCACCGTGGCCGCCCTTGCCGGTGATCTCGATCGTGACGCGGTCGGCGGCGGCCATCATCGGGCCGGAGTTGATGCCGACCGTGCCGGGCTTCATCGCCGGCCAGTTGTGCATCGCATAGACGGCCTGCACCGGAAAGCGCTCGAACAGGCCGTCGTCGATCATCGCCTTGGCGCCGGCGAAGCCCTCTTCTCCGGGCTGGAAGATCAGCACCGCCGTGCCGTCGAAATTGCGCGTTTCCGCCAGGTAGCGCGCTGCGCCCACCAGCATCGCGGTGTGGCCGTCGTGGCCGCAGCCGTGCATCATTCCCTGCCGCGTCGAGCGCCAGGGGAAGTCGTTGCTCTCGGCCATCGTCAGCGCATCCATGTCCGCGCGCAGCCCGATCATCTTGCCGCTGGCGCACTTCTGGCCCCTGATCACTGCGACGACGCCGGTCTTGCCGATCCCGTCGTGGATCTCGTCGACGCCGCACAGCTTGAGCGCTTCCCTGACGCGGCCCGAGGTGTACACCTCCTCGAAGCCCAGCTCCGGGTGCGCGTGCAGGTCGCGGCGCAAGGCGACCAGCTCGGGATGGAAGGCGGCGATGTGCGCGAAAGCGCGGCCGTTGGCCTTGAGTCTTGGCGAAAGCATCAATGTCCTCCAGCGCCGCCCATGCGCAGGCGCGGATCGACGGCGAAATACAGCAGATCCACCGCGAGGTTGATCACCACGAAGATCAGCGCGATGAGGCAAAGGTAGGCCGCCATCACGGGGATGTCGGCGAAGGTCACGGCCTGGATGAACAGCAAGCCCATGCCCGGCCACTGGAACACGGTCTCGGTGATGATCGAGAACGCGATCAGCGTGCCCAGCTGCAGGCCGATGATCGTGATCACCGGAACCAGGGTGTTCTTCAGCGCGTGGCCGAAATGGATGGCGCGGTTGGTCAGTCCCCGGGCCCGTGCGAACTTGATGTAGTCGCTGCGCAGCACCTCCAGCATCTCGGCGCGCACCAGCCGCATGATCAGCGTGAGCTGGAAGATCGCCAGCGTGACCGCGGGCAGCACGATGTGGTGCCAGCCGTCCCGCGTGAACAGGCCGCTGGTCCACCACCCGGCTTGCACGACCTCGCCGCGGCCGAAGCTGGGGAACCAGCCCAGGACCACGGCGAACAACAGGATCAGCAGGATCCCGATGAGGAAGGTGGGCAGCGAGACGCCGAGCAGCGAAAGCGTCATGAACACCTGGCTCATGAAGCTGCCCCGGCGCAGCGCCGCATAGACGCCCATCGGGATGCCGATCGCCACGGCCAAGACGCCGGCGACCAGCGCCAGTTCGAGTGTTGCGGGAAAGCGCTCCCCGATCAGCCGGGAGACCTTTGCGCCCTGGCGCAGGCTGAGGCCGAACTCGCCTTGCGCGGCGTTGACCAGGAAATGCCAGAACTGCACGAAGAAGGGTTGGTCCAGCCCCAGGTCGGCGCGCAGCTGGCGGATCTGGTCCGGTTTGGCGTCCTGTCCCAGCAGGAAGACGACCGGGTCTCCGACGTACTGGAACAGCATGAAGGCGATGAACGCAACCGCGGTCATGACGATCACAGCCTGGAGCAGACGGCGCAGGACGAAGACGAGCATTTCGGTGGAAGCGGACAGGCCGATGCTAGCAGAGCAAGCGCCGTGCCGACCTCAGGGTTTTCTTCAGCCGCGGGTGTTCGGCTAGTGGCGCGAGGCCGGTGCAGGGCCGATGAGCACAGGGCCGTACCAGGCCTGCGTCGTCGACCGCGTGTTGTCGCTGTCGGTCATGATCGCCACGCCGACCAGCGCCCCCGGAGCTTCGCCGAAGGCGCGCTCGTAGTCAGCGCGGATGTTGCGTTCGTAATCGAGCCACTGGTTCAGCTTCGTCGCGCCCGACTCGACCACGATCTTGCGGACCCGGTCGGTTCTCGCGCTGGTGATCACGGTGCCCGGCTCTCGCTTGTTGCACCAGACGTACATGAGGGTCGCGTACGGCATCTCTTCTCCGGTGACCGCACGGGCCAGCTCGGAAAGCATCGCGTTCTTCGCGGAAAAGCGGCTCCGGTCGCCTTCGAAGGCGAGGATGACGCGCACCGGCGAGTCGTCGGCATCGCGCGTCGCCATGTCCGCCCGGGCGATCAGTTCGGGAACCTTCCAGGAAAAGCGGACGTTGCCGAGATCAGCAGGGGCGATCCGCAGCTCGCGGCGCAGCATGCTGGCCGACGACACGGCCTTGACGGCCAGCGCGTCGCGCCCGTCCTTGCGCAAGTACTCGAACTGGGTTGCGGTCTTGCCGGGGAGCTTGTAGTGCTGCCATCCCGATCGGGCTCCGGCCGCGCCCGCCGACCTGCTCGCCCAGGCGCTGCGCTCGGGCGCACGCACAGTGTCCGGCGCTTCCACCTGCAGGACCGAGGCGCAACCCGCCAGGAACGCCAGGGTCGTTGCGCACGCCGCAGCGCACATCGTCTTGAACTTCATCGTTCCCAACATTTCGCCCTGTCCAGGAGCCCGGCCGCACATGAGGGGCCGGACTCGCCAAAAACAAAAAAGCCGCCCGAAGGCGGCTTCAAACTCTCTTGAATCGACAAGACTGGCACGAGGCCAGCCAAGGCAATTTAGAAGCTGTGGCGGACACCGAAGTCGAAGCCGCTCGAATTCGAGTTCGCGCCGGTGACAGAACCGTTCAGGGCGAGGTTGGCGCCACCGCGGTTGCGAACGTGGGCGTACGTCGTGTACACGGCCGTGCGCTTGGACAGGTTGTGCACATAACCCAGAGCCAGCTTGTTGCTCTTCGGGGTGCCGGCAGCGGTCGTCTTGTACTGCGAGTAGGACAGGCGGATTTCGCCCGGGCCGACAGGCACCAGGCCGCCGATCAGCCAGCCCTTGCCGGTCACGTTCGAGGCCGCTTGAACGCGGTCACGTGCAAATTGACCCATCAGCTTGGCGACGCCGAAGTCCCACTGGCCACCGACGTTGGCTTGCGTGATGTCGCCAGCGGCGTAGCGGGTGCGTGCATACGCAACAGCAACGTTGACCGGGCCGTTGGCATAGCCAACGCGCAGGCCGGTGCCGTCGCCGTCTTTCCTGGTGGCAAGGCTGTCCCTGTTGTTCTCGCCCAGGTAGACCTGCAGCTGGCCGTAGAAGCCGCCCAGGTTGCCCGGCAGGAAGTAGCCGATGGAGTTGGAAGCACGGACGGCGGTCACGCCACCGATGCCGGAACCGCCAGCGCCAGCGACCATGGTCATCGTGGTGCCGACGCCGTTGGTGCCGAACGGATCGAAGACGGTGACGTTCCAGAATTGCGGGCTGTAGTCACGACCCAGGCGCACTTCGCCCCAGCCGCCACCCAGGCTCACCGTCGAGCGACGGTTGAACGTCAGGCCTTGCGTGCCTGCGGAGGCCGTGCTCGTGCCGGTGGATTGGTTGTTCGTGTTGGTTGCAGCGCCGGAACCGTTGTCGTTGTTCAGGCCGGCTTCCAGCCAGAACGAAGCAGACATACCGCCGCCGAGGTCTTCCGTGCCACGGAAACCGAGGCGCGAGCTGTTGTAGCCGGAACTGCCCAGCTGGGTCTTGTTGGAAACCGAACCGCGACCATATTGCAGGGTCGCGTCAACGATACCGAACAGCGTGACGGAAGATTGGGCAGAAGCTGCGCCGGCGGCAGCCAGAACAGCCAGAGCAATCAGGGACTTTTTCATTGCAAGTTTCTCCAAGGTTAAACATAGGGCTCCGGTGCGAGGGGGTCACTTGATGCAGGCACTTTTGTGCTCCCGCCGGTTCCCCGGGCCAACCTCCTTTTGGAAGGTTGTCCTTATTGCACCAGAGCGCACTTTCTTTCGCAAAGGATTTAGGCGCCTTCATGCCTTTTCGTTGCACCACGACAACACGAGGAAACTGTCCAGTGGAAGTCACACAACACCTTATTGTTACATTCGGATTTGTAATCAGACGTTCGCGCAGTTTTGGGCGTCCGGGCCTGTCCGTCGCAGCGAATAAACTGGTCGCATGAAGAGACCGATCGACGCTTTCCTGAGCGCCGCCGACGGCGCCTTGCGAACCTTGTTTGCTGCACCACGGGCGTTGCGGGCTTGTCCGACCGTCCCGGCGGACGACACGTCGCTAACGGCGCCCGAAAAACGCAAGGCGGCCGCCCTGATGCGGGTCAACCACGTGGGAGAGGTCTGCGCCCAGGCGCTGTACAGCGCCCAATCCCTGGCCACCACGGACCCGGTTCTCAAGGCCCGCTTCGAGCAAGCCGCCCGCGAGGAAACCGACCATCTGGCATGGACCCAGGGCAGGCTCGACGAGTTGGGCGCCAGGCCCTCCCTGCTCAATCCGCTCTGGTACGCCGGCGCCTTTGGCCTGGGCCTGGTGGCGGGACGGCTGGGAGACCGCGCCAGCCTTGGCTTCCTGGCCGAAACCGAGCGCCAGGTGGAGGCCCACCTGGAAAGCCATCTGGAAGCGCTGCCGGCGGGCGATCACGCCTCCAGGGCCATCGTGGCCCAGATGAAAGAGGACGAAGCGGCGCACGCGGCCCAGGCGCTGCAGGCCGGCGGCGTGGAATTGCCCGCGCCGGTGCGCGGGCTCATGAAGGCCGCGGCCAAGGTCATGACGACCACGGCCTATTACGTCTAGCTCAGGCTTCGCGCAGCTCGAAGCTGGTCGTGATCTCGGCCGTCTTGGCCAGCATGATCGTCGCGGAGCAGTACTTGTCGTGGCTCATCGCGATGGCGCGTTCCACCGCGGTCGCCGGGATCGCCTTGCCGCTCACGCTGAAGTGCAGGTGGATCTTGGTGAAGACTTTCGGATCGGTTGCCGCCCGCTCCGACGTCAGCTTGACCGTGCAGCCTCGCACGTCGTGCCGGCCCCGCTTGAGGATCAGGACGACGTCGTAAGCGGTGCATCCGCCGGCGCCAGCCAGCACGGTTTCCATCGGCCGCGGCGCCAGGTTTTGTCCTCCATTTGCGGGTTGCGCCTCGTCCGCCGCTCCATCCATCATGAGGACGTGGCCACTGCCCGTTTCCGCCACGAACCCCATGCCGGAGCGGGCGCCCGTCGCCCCCGTCCAGCTCACTGTGCATTCCATCGCCGACTCCCTTTCTGATCTGAAAACAACAACCCTTGCCCGATGCTGACGGCAGTGCTGCATTGCAGCAAAACCAGGGCTATACTGATTCCGAGCATAACCAGACCGGTTCTGCACCGATTGTCTCCTCCACCTCTCCTTTGGTGGATTTAGCCCCCGGCCCGCAAGGTTCGGGGGCTTTTTTCATGGTTTTCGACGGCGCTTATCATCGACCGGACATGACGAAGCCCCTCAAACCCGCCGACTACCTCAAGAAGATCCTGACCGCGAAGGTCTATGACGTGGCGGTGGAATCGGCGCTCGAGCCGGCAAAGAACCTGAGCCGGCGGCTGCACAACAAGGTGCTGCTCAAGCGGGAAGACCAGCAGCCGGTCTTCAGCTTCAAGCTGCGCGGCGCTTACAACAAAATGGCCCATCTGAGCCCCGACGAGCTCAAGCGCGGCGTGATCTGCGCCTCGGCCGGAAACCATGCCCAGGGCGTGGCGCTCTCGGCCCACAAGCTCGGCTCGCGGGCGGTGATCGTCATGCCGGTGACGACGCCACAGCTCAAGATCGATGCGGTCAAGGCGCTGGGCGGCGAGGTCGTGCTGCACGGCGACAGCTACTCCGATGCCTACGAAAAGGCCGCGCAGCTCGAAAAGGAGCAGCAGCTGACCTTCGTCCACCCGTTCGACGATCCCGACGTCATCGCCGGCCAGGGCACGATCGCCATGGAGATCCTGCGCCAGAACCAGGGGCCGCTCGACGCGGTCTTCGTCGCGATCGGCGGCGGCGGGCTGATCTCGGGCGTCGCCAACTACATCAAGGCGGTGCGGCCGGAGATCCGGGTCATCGGCGTGCAGATGAACGACTCCGACGCGATGGCGCAGTCGGTCGCGGCCAGCAAGCGCGTGACCCTGGCCGACGTCGGCCTGTTTTCCGACGGCACGGCGGTGAAGCTGGTCGGCCAGGAAACGTTCCGGATCGCGCGCGAACTGGTGGACGAATTCATGACCGTCGACACCGACGCGGTGTGCGCCGCGATCAAGGACGTCTTCGTCGACACGCGCAGCATCGTCGAGCCGGCGGGGGCGCTGGCCGTCGCCGCGATCAAGCAGTACGTCGCCAAGAACAAGACCCGCGGCGAAACCTACGCGGCGATCCTGTGCGGCGCCAACATGAACTTCGACCGGCTGCGTTTCGTGGCCGAACGGGCCGAGGTCGGCGAGGAGCGCGAGGCTCTCTTCGCGGTGACGATCCCGGAGGAGCGCGGCAGCTTCAGGCGCTTCTGCGAGTTGATCGGCGAGCTGCCGGGCGGCGCGCGCAACGTGACGGAGTTCAACTACCGGATCAGCGATGCGGCCAAGGCCCATGTGTTCGTCGGCCTGACCACCCATGGCAAGGGCGAGTCAGGCAGGATCGCGGCGAATTTCAGCCGCCACGGCTTCGACGCGGTCGATCTCACCCACGACGAACTGGCCAAGGAACACATCCGCCACATGGTCGGCGGACGCTCCGGCCTGGCGCAGGACGAGCGGCTGCTGCGGTTCGTCTTTCCCGAGCGGCCGGGCGCGCTGCTGAAATTCCTGTCGCACATGCGCCCGGGCTGGAACATCACCTTGTTCCACTACCGCAACCAGGGGGCGGACTACGGGCGGATCCTGGTCGGATTGCAGGTTCCGACGGCGGACAACAAGGCCTTCAAGTCCTTCCTGGCCGACCTGGGTTATCCGTCGGTCGAAGAGACCGACAACCCGGTCTACCGGCTGTTCCTGCAGAGTTGAACGGCGTCAGTTCTTCGGCTCGGGGAGTTCGAGCGTGACGAGTGCGGGGCCGCTGGCGCTGGCGGCGAGAACGGCGCGACGCCGGTCCACCGATTGCAGCACCAGGCCCTCGTCGACTGCCGATCCGACGCGGAACGGCCGCGCCGGCTTGCCGTCCACGGCGATCAGCGCCGCGCCCCGATGCGAGCGCTCCGCAACCACGCCAAGCAGGTTGAAGCGGCTGGCCAGGTTGACGGCCGGCGTCGCCGCTGCCGGCAAAGCGGCCATCGGGGTGGCTCCCAGCAGGCGGGCCACGGCCTGGGGATCGGCCGGAATGGCGGTGCGCAGGGGAGCGGCCACTGCCGCCGGCGCGGCACGGGGCGCGATCCGCAAGCCCCAATAGACGCAGCTGGCGCCGGCCAGCAGCCACAGGACCAGGGTGGACGCGCGCAGCGCCCACCTGCTTTGCACACTCGTTGCCATATGCGGCGATTATCATGGAAGCGATCCACTCGAAAAACGACATGAATGCCCTTTGCTCCACCCTGAAACGTCGCGTCCAGGCCGGCTTCACCCTGATCGAGCTGATGGTGGTGCTTGTCATCATCGGCGTGCTCGCCGCCCTGATCGTTCCGAACGTGCTGGATCGCGCCGACGACGCGCGTGCGACCGCCGCCAAAACCGACGTCAACAACCTGATGCAGGCCCTGAAGCTGTACCGGCTGGACAACCAGCGTTATCCCAGCGGCGACCAGGGCCTGCAGGCGCTTGTCGCCAAACCCACCGTCGGCGCGATCCCGCCGAACTGGAAGCCCTACCTGGAAAAGCTGCCTAACGACCCCTGGGGCCGGCCCTACCAGTACCTCAATCCCGGCGTGAAGGGAGAGATCGACGTGATGTCCTTCGGCGCCGATGGCCAGCCCGGCGGCGAGGGCAAGAATGCGGACATCGGTTCCTGGCAATAGGCGCCGCACTGCGCCGGCCGCAACCCGGGTTTCCGGCTTCACGCTGCTGGAACTGCTGGTCGTGGTGGCGATCATCGCCATCGCCAGCGCCGGAGTGAGTTTCGCCCTGCGCGACAGCGCCGACACCCAGCTCGAACGCGAAGCGCAGCGGCTTGCCGCCCTGCTGGAATCGGCCCGGGCGCAGTCGCGCACCAGCGGTCGTCCCGTGCAGTGGCGCGCCATCCCCGGCGGCTTCCGTTTCGAGGGCCTGCCGCCGGAGGCGCTTCCCGAACAATGGCTGGAGCCGAGCACCGAAGTCCTGGGCACCGGCGCATTGCAGCTCGGCCCGGAACCCATCATCGGAAGGCAGCAGGTGGTGCTCGGCTCCTCGGCGCTTCCGGGCCGCAGCCTGCGCATCGCCACCGACGGACTGCGGCCGTTCGCCGTCACGGCGCAACAGCCATGAAGCAACAGCCATGAAAGAGCGCGGCTTCACGCTGATCGAGGTCCTGGTGGCGCTCGGGATCGTCGCCATCGCACTGCTGGCCGGCCTGCAGGCGACCACCGCGCTGACCAACAACGCGCTGCGCCAGTCGGACGTGCTGCTCGCGCACATCTGCGCCGAAAACGAACTGGTCAAGGTCCGCCTGTCGCGGCAGATGCCCGGCGTCGGCGAGAACAGCGTCCCTTGCGAGCAGGCAGGCCGCGCCTTCAGCGTCAAGCTGGCCGTGCTGCCCACGCCCAACCCGAGTTTCCGGCGGGTCGATGCGCAGGTGCTGGACGGCGAATTGCCGGTGCTGCGGCTGTCCACCGTCGTCGGCAGGTACTGATGGCAACGCGCCGCAGCGCTCGGGGGTTCACGCTGGTCGAACTGCTGGTGGCGCTGTTCGCGATGGCGCTGCTCGCGGTCATGAGCTGGCGCGGCCTGGACGGCATGACACGGGCGCAGGCCATCACGGCGGCGCGGGCCGACGAGGTGCTCAGCTTGCAGATCGGCCTGGCGCAGTGGAGCGCCGACCTCGATGCCGTCATCCAGCTGCCGCAGGCCTCCGCCCTCGACTGGAACGGCCGCGTCCTGCGCCTGACGCGGCGCGACACCACCAATCCCGGCAACGGTGTGCAGGTGGTCGGCTGGACGCTGCGCGCCGGCCAGTGGCTGCGCTGGCAGTCGCCGCCGCTGACCACCCGAGCGCAACTGGACCAGGCCTGGCAGACAGCCGACCGCTGGTCGCAGTCGCCCGGCGACGACGACCGCCGGCTGGAGGTCGCCGTCACGCCGCTGCAGGAATGGCAGATCTTCTATTTCCGCAGCGATGCCTGGACCAATCCGCAATCGAGCGACGCGACGTCGGCCGGCGCCCTGGCCCAGCCCGGGCTGACGCCGGAAGCCCAGAGAGCGCTGGCAGCGCAAACCACACCGGCGATTCCCGAAGGTGTGCGCCTGGTGCTGTTGTTGCCGGCCGGACAGGCCATCTCGGGACAGATCACCCGCGACTGGGTGCGTCCCACGGTGGGAGGCGGCAAATCATGACGAGGCGGAGCGGACAGAGTGGCGCGGCGCTGCTGATGGCAATGCTCACCGTCACCCTGGTCGCCACCTTCGCGGCCGCCGCGATGTGGCAGCAGTGGCGCAGCGTCGAAGTGGAACAGGCCGAGCGCACCCGCGTGCAGTCGGCATGGATCCTCACCGGGGCGCTGGACTGGGCCCGGCTGATCCTGCGGGAAGACGGCAAGGCGGGGGGCGCCGACTACCTGTCGGAACCCTGGGCTGTGCCGCTGGAGGAGGCAAGGTTGTCGACCTTCCTGGCCGCGGAAAACGGCGTCGCCACGGTGGCTTCGGGCGACGACACGATGGACGCATTCCTCTCCGGCCAGATCATCGACCAGCAATCGATGCTGAACGTCGGCAACCTGGTCAAGAACGGGCAGGTCCAGGATGCGTGGCTGCGCTGCTTCGCCCGGCTGTTCGAATTGCTGGGGCTGCCACCGGCGCAGCTCGCCACGCTGGCGGAAAACCTGCGCTTCGCCAGCGACAGCAGCGCCGCCAACCGGTCCTCGGCGATGGCACCGCTGATGCCGCAACGGCTGGAGCAGCTGGTCTGGCTGGGTCTCGCCCCCGAAACCGTCGCGGTGCTCCAGCCCTACGTCACCGTGCTGCCCTCCACCACGGTCCCGGTGAACCTGAACACCGCCCGGGCCGAGGTGATCTATGCCGCCGTCGAGGGGCTGAGCCTGGCGGACGCGCAACGCATGGTCGCCGAGCGCGACCGCTCGCACTTTCGCGACGTGGCGTCCGCGGCCAAGGTGGTCGGTCGCGACGTCGCTTCCTTCGGCGCCGACCAGGTCGGTATCGCGTCGAGTTTTTTCGAAAGCCGCGGCCGCTTGCGCCTGGGCCAGATGGTGGTCGAGGAGCGCTCGCTGCTGCAACGGGCGGGAGCCGACGTGCGCGCACTCCAGCGCGAGCGCGGCGTGATCGCCGGCCGCCCGCCCGGCAGCCCTCTTGCAGCGCGCTGAGGAAACGCGATGTCGTCTGCCTACAATCGCCGCAGCCAATGAGCTCGCTGATCCTCCTGCTCCCCAACGCCGCCGTCGGCCCGTCGACGGAGTTCGACTACGTCGTCACCTCCGATGGACGCTCCGTCGGCGATCGCGCCAGCGCGCCCGCCGCCCTGCTGCCCCGCCCGTCCGGCGCGGGCGCCGAGGTCGTCGCCGTCGTTCCGCTGTCGGCCCTGTCCTGGCACCTGGTCGACCTCCCCAAGGGGGTCTCGGCTTCTTCCCCGCGCCTTCGCGCGGTGCTCGAGGGCCTGCTGGAAGATCGCCTGCTCGACGAACCGGAGGCGCTGCACTTCGCCGTCCAGCCGCACGCCAAGGCCGGCGCGCCGGTGTGGGTGGCCGTGTGCGAGCGCCAATGGCTGCGTGACGCCGTGCATGCGCTGGAGGCGGTCGAGCGGCCGATCTCGCGGATCGTCCCGGAGTTCACGCCGGACGATCCGCCGACCCTCTGCGCCATCGGAGAACCCGAAAGCGCGACCCTGGTCCAAACCGGCAAGGACGGCGTGCTTGCCCTGCCGCTGGCGCCGCAGGCGCTGGCGCTGTTGCCGGCCTTGCCTGACGGCACGCGCCGGGTCGCCGAACCCGGCGTGGCAGCCCTGGCCGAGCAGCTGCTGCAGCATCCCGTGGAATTGCAGCAGCCGGCCGAACGCTGGCTGCAGGCCGCGCAATCGGGCTGGGACCTGGCGCAATCCGAGTTCGCCAGCTCCAACCGGGCCCGCGCGCTCAAGCGCCTCACCGGCCTGTGGGCCGACGTGCTGCGCTCGCCGCAATGGCGGCCGGCGCGATGGGGCGCACTGCTGCTGGTGGTCGCGAACCTGCTGGGCCTGAACGCCTGGGCGTGGAAGGAACGCTCCGCCCTGCAAGCCAAGCGCGATGCCGTGAGGCGCGTCCTCACCACCACCTTCCCGCAGGTCAAGGTCGTGGTCGATGCACCGCTGCAGATGGAAAAGGAAGTGGCCCTGCTGCGCCAGTCCGCCGGCGCGACTTCGGGCCGGGACCTCGAGGCGATGCTGGGCGCCCTGGCGTCCGTCACGCCGCTGCTGCAGCCGCCGGGCGCGATCGAATATGTCGGCGGCGAGCTTCGGCTCAAGGGGCTCGCCGCCACGCCCGAAGACGCGCGCGGCCTGGCCGAGACGCTGCGTGGCCGTGGTTACGCGGCGGACCTGCGCGGCGACACGCTGGTCGTGACCGCGCAGGAGGCGCCATGAACAGATCCGAACTGACGGCCCATTGGGCGAGGCTGGCGCCGCGCGAGCAGCGCATGGTCGCGGCCGCCGTGGGCCTGGTGGCCGTTGCGCTGCTCTGGTGGCTGCTGCTCGCGCCGCCGCTGGCGGTGATGCGCGGGGCCGAGGCCCAGCACCGCGTGCTCGACGCCCAGCTGCAGCGGATGCTGGCCCTGCAGGCGCAGGCCCAGGCGCTGCAATCGCAGCCGCGACAGACCCAGGACGAAGCGTCGCGCCTGCTGGAGGCGACCGTGCGCCAGCAGCTGGGCACGACGGCGCGGATGTCGATCGCGGGCGACCGGGTGACGATCACCCTGAACGGCACGGCGCCGGACGCCCTCGGCCAGTGGCTCACCCAGGCGCGCACCAACGCGCGGGTCCTGCCCGCCGAGGCCCGCCTCACGCGCGACGCCGCCGGCCTGTGGAACGGCTCGCTGGTGCTGGCGCTGCCACCGCGCTGACCGACCTCGCAGCCCGTGGCCCGTCCCAAGCGCGATCCCTGGCCCGCAGCTCCCTGGTCCTGGGCCTGGGGCGGCCTGGTCCTCGGCCTGGCGCTGGCGCTGGCGCTGTTCGCGCCGGCCCGCTGGCTGGCTGGCGGTCTCGAGCGCGCCAGCGCGGGGCGCGTGCTGCTGGACGACCCGCGCGGCACGGTCTGGAACGGCTCCGCCCGCCTGCTGCTCGCCGGCGGCACGGGGAGCAACGACCTCGCCGCGCTGCCCGGGCGCATCGACTGGCGCATCCGCCCTGCCTGGGGCGGCGTCGACGCCGAATTCAATGCCGGTTGCTGCACGACGCAGCCGCTGGTGCTGCGGGGCCGGGCGCGATGGGGCGGCGCCAGCCTGCAGGTCGGCGACCAGCGCTCGCAGTGGCCGGCAGCGGTGCTGGCCGGCCTGGGCACGCCGTGGAACACCCTGCAGATCGACGGCGATCTGCTGCTGGCGACCCAGGGGCTTTCAGTAGAATGGACCGAAGGGCGCCTGGCGTTGGCCGGCCGCGCCGAACTGACGGCGTCGCGCCTGTCGTCGCGCCTGTCCACACTGAGGCCCATGGGCAGTTACCGCATCACCCTAGCCGGGGGTTCCCCATCGACACTGCAAGTCGATACGCTGGAAGGCGCCCTGCAGCTGGCGGGCAGCGGCCAGTGGGTCGGATCCAGGCTGCGCTTTTCCGGCACGGCCAGCGCCGCACCCGAGCGGGAAGCGGCGTTGTCCAACCTGCTGAACATCATCGGACGCCGCAGCGGCGCCCGCTCGATCATCACCATAGGCTGACATGAACTTCCGTCTTGCTGTCATCACCGTCGCGATCGGCGCGTTGCTCGCGGGCACGCCGGGGATGCTCTTCGCGCAACGGGCCACCGAACCGGTGACCCTGAACTTCGTCAACGCCGACATCGAGGCGGTCGCGCGCACCATGGCGGCCATCACCGGCCGCAACATCGTCGTCGACCCGCGGGTGAAGGGCACGATCAACCTGTCCACCGAGCGGCCGCTGTCGCCGTCTGCCGCCTTCGAGCAGTTCGCCGCGACGCTGCGGCTCTCCGGCTTCACCGTCGTCGACGCCGGCGGCCTGCTCAAGATCGTGCCCGAGGCGGAAGGCAAGCTGCAGGGCGGCACGGTCACCGTCGGTCCGCAAGGCGCCGGCGGCAGCCAGATCGTGACGCAGATCTTCCGCCTGAACCACGAGTCGGCCGCCAACCTGGTGCCGATCCTGCGGCCGCTGATCAGCCCGAACAACACGATCAACATCAGCCCGGGCAACAACTCGCTGGTCATCACCGACTACGCCGACAACCTGCAGCGGCTGGGACGCATCATCGCCGCGCTCGACATCTCCAACGCGACCGACGTCGAGATCATTGCGCTGCGCAACGCGCTGGCGTCGGACGTCGCGCCCCTGGTCGCGCGCCTGATCGAATCGGGCGCCAGCACGGCCGGCGCGCCCGGCCAGGCCCAGACCGACAGCGCCTTGCGCACGACGGTCGTCGCGGAGCCGCGCAGCAACACCATCATCGTGCGGGCAGCCAACGCGGCCCGCCTGAACCTGGTTCGCTCGCTGGTCGAGAAGCTGGACCAGCCCACCGCGCAGAGCCCCACGGGCAACATCTACGTCGTGTATCTGAAGAACGCCGAGGCGACCAAGCTGGCGGTCACCCTGCGGGCGGCATTGGCCGCGAATGCGCCGGGCGCGGGCACGTCGGCCGGCGGGGCGATCCCGACGACGCCATCGACCACCGGCCTGTCGACCACGCCGGGCGGGGCCGGCGGCGCGACGGCGCCCGTCCAGCCTTCCGCCCAGCCGTCCACGGGAGGCCAGATCCAGGCCGACCCGTCGACCAACTCGCTGATCATCACCGCCGCCGAACCGCAGTACCGGCAGCTGCGCGCCGTCATCGACAGGCTCGATGCCCGCCGCGCCCAGGTGTTCGTCGAAAGCCTGATCGCCGAGGTCAACGCCGACAAGGCGGCCGTGTTCGGCATCCAGTGGAAGGGCCCGATCGGCAGCTAGGGCGACAAGTACATCGGCTTGCTGGTCACCAACTTCAGCGTCGGCGGCGCCAACATCTTCACGCTGGCGACGCAGGCGGCCGCGGCGGGTTCGGGCAGCGCGACGGGGATCCCGACCCCGTCGACGGGCCTGAACTTCGGCGTGGCCCGCAACTTCGGCGGCGTCTACGTGCTGGGATTCCTGGCCCGCTTCCTGGAATCGCACGGCGACGGCAACGTCCTGTCCACGCCCAACCTGCTGACGCTGGACAACGAGGAAGCCAAGATCGTGATCGGCCAGAACGTGCCCTTCGTCACCGGTCAGTTCACCAACACCGGCGCGAGCGGCGGCAGCGTCAACCCGTTCCAGACCATCGAGCGCAAGGACGTCGGCCTGACGCTGCGGGTGAAGCCGCAGATCAGCGAGAACGGCACGGTGAAGCTGCAGATCTTCCAGGAGGTCTCCAGCGTGCAGCCGTCGACGATCAACTCGCCGAACGGCCCGACCACCAACAAGCGATCGATCGAATCGAACGTGCTGGTGGACGACGGCTCGATCGTCGTGCTCGGCGGATTGCTGCAGGACGAGTACGCGGGCAACCAGGAGAAGGTGCCGGTGGTCGGCGACGTTCCGATCTTCGGCAACCTGTTCAAGAGCGAGACCCGCAGCCGCAAGAAGACCAACCTGATGGTGTTCCTGCGGCCGGTGGTGGTGCGCGACTCCGTGCAGAGCGACGAGCTCTCGATCGACCGCTACGACCTGATGCGCCTGAAGCAGGACGCCGCGCAGCCGGAGCCCAGCACGGTCGTCCCGGTCAACGCCGGTCCGGCGCTGCCGGTGCTGCGCAGCGAGCGCCGCCTGCCGCAGCCATCGGCGCCCGTGCCTGCGCCGCTAGGGCAGTAGGCCATGCGCTATCCGCTGCCCTACGCTTTCGCGCGCGGCAACCAGCTGCTGCTGGAAGACGACGGCGATCAGCTGGTGCTGTGGCATTCGGGCACGCCGGCGCGCGGCGCCTGGAGCGAAGTGCTGCGCAAGCACGCCGTCTCGACGGTGCAGCAACTCGATCCGGCGGCGCTGGCCCAGCGCATCAGCGCCGCATATGCCCAGGGCGAATCGAGCGCCGCCACGGTCGTCAGCGAGGTGCAGAACGACGCCGACCTGTCGCGCATGATGCAGGAGCTTCCCGCCGTCGAAGACCTGCTCGAGACCAGCGACGACGCGCCCATCATCCGCATGCTCAATGCGCTGCTGACGCAGGCCGCCCGCGACGGCGCCAGCGACATCCACATCGAGCCGTACGAGCGCCATTCGAGCGTTCGCTTCCGCGTCGACGGTTCGCTGCGCGAGGTCGTGCAACCCAACCGCGCACTGCATGCGGCGCTGATCTCGCGGCTGATGATCATGGCCTAACTCGACATCGCCGAGAAGCGCCTGCCGCAGGACGGCCGCATCTCGCTGCGCATCGGCACCCGCGCGGTCGACGTCCGCGTATCGACGCTGCCCAGCGCGCATGGCGAGCGGGCCGTGCTGCGATTGCTGGACAAAAGCGAGAGCAAGCTGAGCCTGGAATCGGTCGGCATGACCGGCGAGACGCTGCGCCGTTTCCTCGAGCTGATCGCCCAGCCGCACGGCATCATCCTCGTGACCGGGCCGACCGGCTCGGGCAAGACGACGACGCTGTACGCGGGGCTCAGCCGGCTCGACGCGGGCAGCAGCAACATCATGACCGTGGAAGACCCGATCGAATACGAGCTGCCGGGGATCGGCCAGACGCAGGTCAACGCCAAGATCGACCTCGACTTCGCCAAGGCGCTGCGCGCAATCCTGCGGCAGGACCCGGACGTGATCATGATCGGCGAGATCCGCGACTACGAGACCGCGCAGATCGCGATCCAGGCGTCGCTGACGGGCCACCTGGTGCTGGCGACGCTGCACACCAACGACGCCCCGAGCGCCGTCACGCGGCTGACCGACATGGGCGTCGAACCCTTCCTCCTGAGCTCGTCGCTGCTCGGCGTGCTGGCGCAGCGACTGGTGCGCAAGCTCTGCGTCCATTGCAAGGGGCCCGGTTGCCCGCAGTGCGGCCAGACGGGCTACCAAGGCCGCACCGGCATTTTCGAACTGATGACCGCAAACGATGCGACCCGCGCCCAGATCCACAACCGCGCGTCCGAGGCCGACATCCGGCAGGCAGCACTGGGCGCTGGCATGACGCAGATGCGCGAGGACGGCGAGCGGCTGGTGCGCGAGGGGATCACCTCACGCGAAGAGCTGGTGCGCGTCACCCGCGAGTGACGGCCACGCTTTCGGGCGCGTGCGGCTGCCCGGGCAACTGCACCGGCGGCGGCGCCGGCCGGTCGTCCTCCGTCGGCGGAACGGACGCCGGAGCGCCGGGCTGAGGCACCGGCGAGTGCGGTGGGACCGGCTCGGGCGGAGTCACTTCGTCGGACTTCATCGGCTCAGCCTCGCGCGGCCTGCGTCATCGACACCATCGGCGATGCCGGGACCGCTATCGATCACCGGGTCGGCTTCTTCATCCTCGATGTCCACCGCCATCTGCTGGGGCTGCTCCGGCAACGAAGGGCGATGTGCGATGTCGGCCTCGCCGGCGGCTTCGGCGCGATGGCGCAGCTCACGCTCCGAATCGCCATGCTCCCCGTCTGCTGCGGGCTGCGGGAATTTGCGCTCGGGACGCTCGTGAAGGATTTCTCCGCCGTGCGGAGAAGGATCGATGGGGCACATGGCTGACCTCCTGAGCATCCATCGTGCGCTGCGCACGCGATCGCAATGCTCGGTCGATGCGCCATCAATTTGTCGGCGCATGCCTGCAGTCGTTGTTGCAGAGGTTGTTCGATGCATGTCGAAAGTGTTGCTGATTTTGACAAAACGTTCGCTAGGTGCTGTCCCACATTCGCCGTGGTCAAAGCCCGACGCAGTGCAGCAGGTGCGCTGCCTAACCTGCAGTTGCTGCCACGAACCTGGCGCGCTGTCTTCTCAACACGATCTTTAAAGGAGTCTTTCATGTCCGCAATCACCAAACTCGTCGGCCTCGTCGCCGGTGTGTCCGCAGTCGCCGCCATCGGTGTCGCCGTTGCCCAGGGCGTTCCGCCCAACCCGTACATCGCCAACCCGGCGCTTGGCGCGGGCCAGCAAAGCACGCACATGACCTCGATGGGCGAGACTGGTGTTCCGGGCCTGACCGACCCGGTCCGCACCGCCACCATCGTGCGCCAGCAGCAAGTGGCCGTCGCTCCGGCAGCTCCCGTGGCCGCGCAACCGGCACCCGCGCCCGTGATCTCGGCCCAGGCCGAAAGCACGCCGCCCGCGCAGACCATGGGCGCAGCCCCGCAAGCGGAAGCACCTGCTCCGGTGCGGATCGCCCGCCACGACCGCAACTGAGGTCCGCTCGGGCTGACAGCCCGGCGCTTGGGCAAGCCCGTGGGTGAAAGCCCTCGGGCTTTCTGCCGTCAGCCGAGGACGATGAAGCGCGCGTTGTGGAGCGGGTCGTCGGGCTGGTAGCCCCACATGCCTGCCTTCACCGTGTCGACCTCCCGCGCCACGATGTTCTCGCGCTGGCGGGGGCTTGCCGTCTTCATGCTTTCGATCAGGGCCGGCTCGAAGCGCAGATAGATCGGCGCCGAGCGCTTGTTCGGACGAAAGGGATCGTCGTTGGTCTTCCAGGAGATCAGCAGGTCACCCTGCTCGAGCGCGATCGCCACCGCGTTGTCCGGAAACAGGTGGCGAATCGCTTCCCAGAACTCGGCTCTTATCTCGTCCATGATTGCCCCGACGGCATGGCCAGTATGAACCGGCCGGCGGTCAAGTCAATCGGGAGGCGGCTGCGAAGCCCACAGTTGCGGGGAGCGCGAACGGCGACGGGCCCCGGTGCGAAAAGCCCTTGGTCCGTTTGGAATCAAGGGCTTGCAACGGTAGGGGTGCCGTACTACCGAAAACCAAGCCCCTCTCAGGATTGCGGCGACTTGAGCATGAGTTGCAATCTCCAAGTGGGCTGAGGCACTCACCAGGGCTCCTCTGCGGCGGGAGCCCCATCGTTCGCCGACCCAAAAATTGTGCTGCCCTGTCCCCAGCGGTTGTCGTAGACCAGGTCGGCCAGCGATTCGCGTTGCGCCCAGCGCTGCTGCTGCAGCATCGGCTCTTCGTAGAACGTCTCGACTGGGCCAAGACAGAGCAGGGCTATCGGTTCGGCGTCTGCAGGCAACGCCAGCAAGTCTGATACCGACGCGGGTTCGAACAGCGACACCCACCCCATTCCCAGCCCTTCGGCCCGGGCGGCCAGCCACAGGTTCTGGATCGCGCAGGCGGCGGAGGCCAAATCCATCTGGGGCAGCGTGCGTCGGCCGAAGACATGCTTGTCGCGCCCGGCGGCCAGCACGACCGCCAGCACCTCCGCCGCCTCGAGCAACCCTTCAACCTTCAGCCGCATGAAATCGTCTTCGCGCTCGCCGAGCGCGCGGGCCGTAGCGATCCGCTCTTGTTCGACGACGTCATGCAGCCGCTGGCGCAGCGTCGCGTCGGTCACACGCACGAAACGCGATGGCTGCATGAAGCCGACGCTGGGGGCGTGATGGGCCGCCTTCAGCAGCCGCTTCAGCTGTTCGGGCGGCACCTGTCCGCCGGCGAAATGCCGCATGTCGCGTCGCTCGAAGATCGCGCGGTACACCGCCTGCACCTCCTGCGGCTCGAACGCATGATCCGGGGGCAACGGCTGGTCGTCAGACATGGGTGTTAGTCCTCGATGCCGCGCTGCGCTGGAATTGCGGCGTTGAACGCGTGCTTGATCTGCGTCATCTCCGTCACCGTGTCTGCGAGTTCGCTGATTCTGGATGGACAGCTGGCGGGTCGCTTCCATCGCCTTCCCAGGGATGCCCTTCGGCGCACCCAGTGGCTATGTCGATGGAACGGAGGCTCACCCGGAAGTGAGACTCATCCGCTTACCGTTGCGGGGGCAGCGCAGCTTGGGGCCGCCGTTGCCGGCATTCCGTCCTGCTTCCCGTTGAACTGCGGCCTGTGAACCAGGCCGCGAGCACCAACGAGGCAATTGTACGGTGACCGCAAGCGGGGCAATCAGCAAAGTGCTGGCCGCGGCCCGCGGGCCAATGGGCCAAGGGAGCGCGACCACGTATTCGTCTGCGCATTCAAGTCAACAGTGCCGCGCTGCTCGCGATGGTCGAGGCCGGCATGTTCGAGGATCTGCGGGATCTCCACGTCGTCGTCACGGCGCTTGCGCTGCGGCTTGATGGTGGGCGAGTGCCTGGCCAACGGCGCCCGGATCGGCCCCCGGGCTTCACCCCGGCGCAACGTCGACATCGACACCACCGGCATGCATGCCACCATGCTCCGCGCTGCCGTGGACCTCGTCGGTGCGGATCACGTGGTCACGGGAACGGATTGGCCGGTCGTCACGGAGACAGATCTGCCGGAGCGATTGGGCCGGCTGTTCGGCGAATGCGGCTTCTCGACCGAAGCGCAGCACATGATCGCCGGGGGAAATGCGCGAAGACTGCTGCGTGTGTGATCGGGGCGCGGGCGGCAGATCAGGTGTGCCTATGCTGCCCGCGCGCGCGCAACTGGACCCACTGCCGCTCCAGCCTCAGGGTCATCTGCGCCACCGGCTCGCGCAGCGGCGGGAAGTCCTGCGCGATGAGCAGCAGGCTGATGGGGATGAGCTCGATGCCAAGCACCGGGACGAGCGGGCCCAGCAAGCCGGCGATGACGAGCACGATGCCCAGCGGCAACCGGATCCATCGGCCCTGGGGATTGCGCAGCCAGCGCAGCGCCCGCGCCAGGGAATCCGGCGCATGCTCCTCGAGCGCCTGATAGGCGCGGTCCAGTTTGTCCTGGGCCTCGTCGCGGGCCGCCTGCCGGTCCATCGCCGACCTTCACTTCTTGCCGGCAGCGCCGCTCTTGGTGCCTACGCCCTTGTTGGCGGCTGCCCGCTGCGGCTTGGAGGTCGGGTCGAAGTCGGCGGTCTTGGGCGCACTGCCGCGGGTGCGCTGCGTGTTGCTGCTCGGGCTGTTGGCGCCGCGCCGCTTGTCGGTGGCTTCGCTGGCAGGCCCTTGCTGCGGCTCGACGCCGGCGACTTGGCGATACCGGATTTCTTCATGGCCCGCTCCTTGCGGTTCCACAACATATGGAGCCGACCGGGTCCACGGATGTCGGAGCGATAGGGGCGCGCCGGTAGGACGGCTCTTGTGCTGGGCTCGTGCAAATTGCACGGATTGGGAACGATGGCTGGGCTGCGCCAAAAGAAAAAACCCGCAGGAACCTGGATTCCGCGCGGGTTTTGAAGGTGGTGGCCTGGGGCGGAATCGAACCACCGACACGCGGATTTTCAATCTTCCAATAAGGCCAACCCTGTCAGCAAGTTGCGCGAGCCGCCTTCTACAATGGCTGGCGGGATGAACCCCGCGCTTCATTGGGCGCCGCTGCAAGAGTCCAGGTTTTGTAGAAGGCTGGCCTCAAATCAAATCTGCCACGTCGCGCAGGTGGGCTGCCGTCTGCGGTAAGCCACGTTTCTCGAGAAGGTCGACCAGTGCAACTGCTGTGTACTGCGGTCGCTCCCACCTCTCCCGCATTGCTTTGATCGCAGCTAGCGCCACGTGGCCTTTGAGCATCAACTGGTTAACGACGAACTCATCAGGAGTCTGCAACTCGATACCGAATGGATCGAGCATCTCATCCGGAAAATCCTTTTCGTTCCACGTCACGATGGCATCGGCATGCCCGGCTATCGCGGCGGCGAGTACGTGGCGATCATCCGGATCCGGCAGCGCCAATCCCTCGATGAGGTGTTCGTACCCCGTCACCAGACAGTCCGGGATCGCGTCCTCCATGGTTGCTGCGGCGGCTGCGATTTGGGCACGCATTGCCGGCTTGTCCTTCAGTAGGGAGCGCATCCATTCTTCGCGAATGTGGACCGTCCACTTGGCGCTATAGAGATCAGCATGGGCGAGGCTGAGCAGCACGTCGCGCAGCAGCGCTGGATAGAGAACGTTCGCATCCAGGACTGCCGTGTAACGTGAACTGCCCGCCATTTAGAGCTCTTCACCCAGCTCTTGGGAAAGCTTGCTCAATTTCTTGAGAGCGTCCCCTGACCGCTTCTTCTGCTCCTGCTGATATCGCATT
>JAQGNJ010000158.1 GCA_028291885.1 Ramlibacter sp.
GTCCGTGAGCGCGCGGTGAGAATGGTGCAGGAGCACCGAGGGGAGTACCCGTCGTTGTGGGCGGCAGTCGAATCGATCGCACCCAAGATCGGCTGCGTGCCGCAAACGCTGCTGGAATGGGTCAAGCGGGTGGAGGTCGATGCCGGGGTGCGCGAAGGCGTCACGACGTCCGAGGCGCAACGGGTCAAGGATCTTGAACGCGAGGTCAAGGAGCTGCGCCGGGCCAACGAGATCCTGAAGCTGGCCAGCGCGTTTTTCGCCCAGGCGGAGCTCGACCGCCGACTGAAGTCCTGAACGGTTTCGTCGACAAGCACCGCGACATCCACGGGGTCGAGCCGATCTGCAAGGCACTGCAGATCGCCCCGTCGGGATACTGGCGCCATGCAGCGCTGCTGCGGGAGCCGGACAAGCGCTGTATCCGCGCCCGCCGCGACGAGGCCCTGGCGCCGCAGATTCAACGTGTCTGGCAGGCCAACATGCAGATCTACGGTGCCGACAAGGTCTGGAAGCAACTGGCACGTGAGGGCACTGCCGTGGCCCGCTGCACGGTGGAGCGGCTGATGCGGCGTCTGGGACTGCGCGGCGTGATGCGCGGCAAGGTCGTGAGGACCACCGTCAGCGACAGCAAGGCGCCGTGCCCGCTGGATCGGGTCAACCGCCAGTTCCGGGCCGAGCGTCCGAATCAGCTATGGGTCAGCGACTTCACCTACGTGTCGACCTGGCGGGGCTGGCTGTACGTTGCGTTCGTCGTCGACGTGTTCGCCCGCCGCATCGTCGGCTGGCGGGTGAGCAGTTCGATGCGAACCGACTTCGTGCTGGACGCCTTGGAACAGGCCCTGTACGCCAGGCAACCGGAGCGAGACGGCAGCCTCGTGTGCCACTCCGATCGCGGATCGCAATACGTCAGCATCCGCTACACCGAGCGTCTGGCCGAGGCCGGCATCGAGCCGTCCGTGGGCAGCAAGGGCGACTCCTACGACAACGCCTTGGCCGAGACCATCAACGGCCTGTACAAGGCCGAACTGATTCACCGCCGGGCGCCTTGGAAAACGAAGGAATCGGTGGAACTGGCCACGCTCGAATGGGTGTCCTGGTTTAACCACCATCGCTTGCTCGAACCCATCGGCTACATCCCGCCGGCGGAGGCTGAGGCAAACTACTACCGGCAACTCGCCAGTCAGGCCACCTCGGTGGAGGTCTGACTTAAACCAACTGGCCTCCAAGAATCTCGGGGCGATTCAGTTCGGGCAGTGCGCTGGCCGCTGCAGCCGCGCTTCCTCGCGCAGCATGAACAGGTAAAGCCCCTCCACCTTCTCACGCGCCCAGGGCGTCTTGCGCAGGAACTTCAGGCTGGAATTGACGCTGGGGTCATGCGTGAAGCAGCGCACCGGGATCCGTTCCGCCAGCCTGGCCCATCCGTACTGCGCTTCCAGAGCGCGGACCATTGCCTCGAGGGTCACGCCGTGCAGGCGGTTGCGCGGCTGGGTGGGAGGAGAGGGGGCGTCCGGCATGCGGGGATTTTGCCGGACGCTGTACAGCGCAGGTGATCCCTGGCCGAGGCCATCACCTCGCAATGGCCGTGATCAGGCCAGTGCCTGCTGGAACGTCGCCAGCAGCCGCGCCCAGGCGCGCTCCGATTGGGCCGCGTCGTAGACCTGCGTATCCCGCGGACACCAGCCATAGGCGGCCGAATACACGTCCACCTCGGCCGGCAGCTTCGCGGCTTCCGGCGCCGCGCGCAGGGCGACCTTTGCCTGGGATCCTCCTGATCGTCGTTCCCGGCCACGGCGATGAGGTAGTGCCCCTTCGTCAGCGCGACCGGGCGGCGCGGGCTGTCGGGCGCGGGGGTGACAATGGCGGCGCCGTGGAAGGTCCCGACAGCGCGCACGCGGCCGTGCGCCACGCTCGCGGTGCGCACGGCGGGCGCCCATCGCGATCGAAATCTCCCGCGCAGAGCAGGTAGTGCCGCCGCGCCAGGCGAGGTGGTCGGCACTGCCGGCGGCTTTTTGGTGAGCGACCCTGGCGAATGCGACGGAACGTTCACGGATCGATGACGCTCGATCAACGGAGTTGACGCTCTCCACTGATGCGCGCCGTAGGGCGTCGACCGAAGCGCCGCAGCATCATGTGCGCGCCCGCGCCGCCGGCCAGGAGCAGGATTAGCCCCAATGCCCAGGCGACCCAGATGGCCGGGACGAGCCAGCCGGCCGCTGATCCGGCGAGCGGCAGGCCTGCGCCGGCGCCGTCGACCAGCCATTGCAAGGCGGACTGGAGTGCCTGCATCCAGCTCGGTTCGATCCAGAACTTCAACCACTCGGGCACGGGCAGGGCGGCCAGGTCACGCGCCGCTTCCGCTGCGGTGCCGGAGGCGAGCGCCTGTGTCACCCACTGCGTGCCGGCCGCGGTGATCCAGGCCGCGCCCGTCCAGAACAGGGCTAGCAGGCCGAACAGAGACCAGGTCAGGACAATCATGCGAGTCACTTCGTGCAAATGGACAAGGCTGCACCTTAAGCCGCTCGTCGCTGCGGAAAAAGCAGAGAAATGCGAACGTTCATTCAGCCTGCAGCGAAGCTGAGCGGACCGCCTGCCCGGCGTGGCTTCCGCTCTGAGCCGCGGCAGGTCTGGAGTCTTCTCAGGCGGACCTGGACGCCACCGGCACGAGCAACGTTTCGCCGGTTGCGACGAGCTTTTGGGCGCCATCCGCTTGGGCGTCCAGCTCGCAGGCAGTGAAAATCTCGGTTCTCCCAGGCTTGATGACGCGAGCGCGCGCCAAGAACCGATTGCCAACGGCCGGCCGCAGGCAGTTGGCCGAGAAGTGCGATGCCAGCACCCGGCCTGCGATGGTGGCGGCTGCGAAACCGCACGCGGTGTCGATCAGCGCGGCGACCAGGCCGGCATGCAGGAGCCCGGCGTACTGTCCGGCTTGAGGGAGCATGGCGATCTCGACCTGCCCCTCGCTGGCTTTCAAGACCTCGATTCCGCACCAGCGGTTGAACGCCGCAGTGATGTTGATCGCACGGATCGTGGTTCACCCTTGAGACGCTGCTGATCAGGGGGATGCGCGTGGACGTGCTCTGGCGCGGGTCATTCCTTGTGAAGACGACTGGATCGGCAAGCGATCTGAGGTCTTTCTCCATTGACGCTCCCAAAGTGGATGATCAGCGCCTGCTAACCCCGTTTTGTTTTGCCCATCGCAACGGGTGGCCAGCTCGTCACGACGCGGTCCGCAGACCGTGACCGGAGGATCCGGCCGCGCCCCGGGACCGGGCCAGCTTGAAACGGCCGACCAGGTCGACCAGGCGAGCCGCCTCCTGCTCGAAGGCGATGGCCGCAGAGGTCACTTCCTGCACCAGGTGGGCGTTCTGCTGCGTCACGGCGTCCATCAGGGCGATTCCCTTGTTGATCTCAGCCACGCCGGTGCTCTGTTCGCGCGAGGCCAGGGCGACCGCGCCGATCAGTTCGCTCACCCGCTGCACGCCGGTCACCACCTCGGACATGGTCGCGCCGGCCGTTTCGACCAGCTGCTTGCCGCGACCGACGCTGTCCACCGACACGGCGATCAGGCCCTTGATCTCCTGGGCCGCCTGCGCGCTGCGCTGGGCGAGGCTGCGGACTTCCGCCGCGACGGTCGCGAACCCGCGGCCCTGCTCGCCGGCCCGCGCCGCCTCCACTGCCGCATTGAGTGCCAGGATGTTGCTCTGGAACGCGAGGCCCTCCACGGTCGCCAGGATGTCGGCCACGCGGCGCGCGCCGTCGTCGATCTGCTTCATGGTGACCGCCAGGTCCTGCATCTGCGTGGCCGCCTTGCCGGCGACGCCGCTGGCGGCTCCGGCCAGGGTGTTGGCGCTTGCGCAGTTCTCGGCGTTCTGCCTGGCGGTCGCGGCCAGTTGTTCGATGCCTGCCGCGGTCTGCTCGAGCGACGCGGCCTGCTCCTGGGTCCGGCGGGAGAGATGGGTGTGGCCACCGGCGATGTCCCTTGCGCCATCGGCGATCGTGTTCGCGCTGGAGCGCACCTGGCTGACGATGTCGGTGAGCGCCTGGTTCATCCGCAGCATCGAGGACCACAGGCGCGAGGCGCCGTCGTTGGTGTTCACCGTCGCCTTCAGCACCTCGCCGTCGAGCAACTGCCCGTCGGCGATCTGCTCGGACATGCCGATCAGCCTCGAGATGCCGACCTGCATGTAGGCGTAGAGCGAGGCCTGGGCATAGAAGGCCAGCAGCGTCAGCCCGCCGACGATCGCGGCCGCCTCGTAGTTGTTATGCCCGGCGGAGCCGAACAGCGTGCCGGCGGCGATCGCCGGCAGCAGGAACATCGTGCCCGCCAGCATGAAGCCGGCGAGAAAACTCATTCGCTTGAAGACCGCGAACCCCGGCGCGTAAAAGGACCTGGCCATCTGTCGCTCCTCTTTGTTCTCGAATCGGACACTTGCCGCATCCCCCGCGGCCGTCTTATCGTACGCGAGCACCGCGGCGCGGCAGGCGCGCGAGAAGATGCGAGAATTGCGGCCTTCGTCGCGGCAGCGACCCATGCTGCCCAGGACATCTGCCCGTAGCTCAGTTGGATAGAGCACTCGCCTTCTAAGCGTGTGGTCACTGGTTCGAATCCAGTCGGGCAGGCCAACAATCGCAGATCGCCGGTGGAGGGTGTTGCCGCGATTGCGCCAGGGTGGCGTGACAACCGGCAGGACCTCCCGGACTACAGTGAATTGCGCGCGCCCTCGGACAGGGCCACGGCGCGTTCCGGGAATGCTCGCAGCAGCTTCTTGTCCACCGTCACGAGGCTTGTGTCGAGCTTGATCGCCAGTGCGATGAATTCACAGTCCTATGCCGAACAATCGCTGTCACGCACAAGCAGGCCAGCGGCCAGGCGTGCCGGCGCTGGCGTCGTCCCATCGCAGGCAGCCGGTCGCGTGCTGCGCGACGAACTCCCTGAACTCGTCCATCTCGCAGGACTTGTCGAAGAAGGCGTCGGCGCCCGCGGCCCGCGCGTACTGCCGCACCGGATCCCTGGTGTAGTTGCTCAGCACCACCACCATCTGGCCGGGCCGTTGCGGGATGCAGTTGCGCAAGACCTCGAAGCCGTGGCCTTCCTTGAGGAACAGGTCGACGACGGCGAGGTCCCAGTCCCGCGGGTGAGTCGCCAGCCAGTCGCTGGCCTGGCGGGCCGTCGGCGTGGTCAGCACCACGTCGGTGCCGGGGATGGCCTGCAGCAACTCAGTCAGCTCCTTCGTGATTGCAAGGTTGTCTTCGACCAGCAGCACCTTCATGAGAATCGCTCTCCCGATCCTGCTTCGAACGTGGAATTTGTCATGCGCCGGATCATCGGATGAGCCAGCCAACCGCCCTGTAGGAGGGCGCCCAATCCGGGAGAAAGTCGCGTCTACAGCCGGAGCCGATCGTCGTGGGCGGATGCCGCGGCTAGGCGTCCAGGATCACCTCGAAGCCGCCGTAGATCAGGCGCTTGCCGTCGAAGGGCATGGACATGGCCTTCAGGCGCGGGTCATCCATCGCAGCCTTCATGCCGTCATCGCGCGCGCCGCGGGACGGCCACGTGATCCACGAGAACACCACAGTTTCGTCGGGCTTGCGCTGCACGGCCAGCGCAAACGAGGTCAGCTTGCCCTCGGGAACATCGTCGCCCCAGCACTCCACCACGTTCAGGGCGCCATGCTCCTTGAACACTTGCGCCGCCGCGCGCGCATGCGCGAGATAGGTGTCGCGGCTGGCCGTGGGCACCGCCACGATGAATCCATCGATGTAGTTCATGACAATCTCCTTCGGAGGGTTGGCGTCAGCTGTCTCTGACCAGACAACGACGAACGGCGCGCGGCCGGATCGACAACGGCGACGAAAATCTCTCCCACACGCCACCGGACTGGTCGTACCGGCTCTGCCGTGCTGGTCCTACAGGCTTTTGCCCCGCCGTTTCCTAAGATCAGCCTGAAGTCATGGAGGCGACGATGGGCGAGGGTCAGATCACGGCGGCACGCGCGAAACGCGACCGCATCAATATTCTCGAGAAATACGAGCTCAGGGATTGGGCGATCTGCCTGGACATGCCCGCTGCGTCCATCCGCGAAGCCGTGATGGTGGTCGGCGACCAGGTGGACCAGGTCGTGACTTACCTGCGAGAGCGCGCCGGATCGGCTTGATCCTTGACCTGCGCCTGACCCGTTCGCGCCATCCGCTACCGCCGGGAAGCGGTTTTTGCCTACAGCCGCCGGATGGCGCCACGCTCATCATTGGGAGGTCGAATCGCGGCGCTTCGGCGCAGCGACCCCTGCAATCCACCGGAGACGATCACATGAACCTGAAACTCAAATCCGCACTCGGCATCGCCGCAGTCGTCCTGGGCGCGCAAGCCATGGCCCAGGTCACGTTCTACGAAGGCGAGGGCTTCCGTGGCCGCGCCTTCACCACGGACCGGCGCGTCGGCGACTTCGAGCGCTTCGGCTTCAACGACCGCGCCGGCTCGGTGGTGGTCGATCGCGGCCGCTGGGAAGTCTGCGAGGACGTCCGCTTCGAGGGCCGCTGCGTGGTGCTGCGCCCCGGCAGCTACGACTCGCTGCAGCGGCTGGGCCTGTCGAGCCGCATTTCTTCCGTGCGCCCCCTGGAAGGCAATCGCCGCGTCGCCGGCGACGCGCCGCAGCCGCTGGCCGCGCCGAATTACGACTACCGCCGCCGCTCCAACGAGCGGGTGTTCGAAGTGCCGGTGACCTCGGCGCGCGCCGTGGTCGGCCCGCCCAACCAGCGTTGCTGGATGGAGCGCCAGCAGGTGGTCCAGCAGCAGCAGGGCAGCCAGAGCAACGTCGGCGGACTGCTGCTGGGCGGCCTCATCGGCGGCGTCCTGGGGCACCAGGTGGGTGGCGGTTCGGGCAAGGACCTGGCGACGGTGGCAGGCGCCGTGGGTGGCGCGGTGGTCGGCAACAACATCGCCGGCCGCAACAACGGCGTCGGTCCGGTCGGCCAGGACGTGCAGCGGTGCGAGACCACGCAGAACGCCACGCCCGCCTATTGGGACGTGACCTACAACTACCGCGGCCTCGACCACCATGTGCAGATGAGCGCGCCTCCCGGCCCGACCATCTTCGTCAACGGCAAGGGCGAACCGCGCCAGTAAGAGCGCGCCGGGCGGCGCCGCTTCAGCGCCGCTCGTACTGCGTCTTGCCGAAAAGCACTTCGCGCTCCTTGTCGTCGCGGATCGGCTTGCGCAGTTCGGCCAGAACCTTCACGCCCCGCTGCACGGCGGGACGCGCGTCGATGGCCTGAAACCACTTCTCCAGGTGCGGGTAGTCGGACAGCGTGATGCCCTGGTTCTCCCAGCTGCGCAGCCAGGGGAAGGTGGCGATGTCCTCGATCGAATACTCGCGGCCGCCCAGGAACGGGCTCTGCGACAGCCGCTCGTCGATCACGCCGTACAGGCGCCTGGCCTCGTTGGTGTAGCGATCGATCGCGTACGGGATCTTTTCCGGCGCGTACATCCGGAAGTGGTGGGCCTGTCCCAGCATCGGCCCGACACCGCCCATCTGGAACATCACCCATTGCAGCACCTCGAACCGCTCCCTGTCGCCGGCGGGCATGAACTTGCCGGTCCTGGCGGCGAGATAGACCAGGATCGCGCCGGACTCGAACAGCGAGATCGGCTTGCCGCCGGGCCCGTCGGGGTCCGTGATGGCGGGGATCTTGTTGTTCGGGCTGATGGCGAGGAATTGCGGCTTGAACTGGTCGCCGGCCCCGATGTTGACGGGGATGGCCCGGTATGGAAGGCCGCATTCCTCCAGCATCACATGGACCTTGTGGCCGTTCGGTGTGGGCCAGGTAAACACTTCGATCATCGCGAACCTCGAGCTTTCAGGTTTGAACAATAATGGGACTTTAGGTCAAAGCTCCGCCGCATGTTCGAGCGCATCAAGAAGGCTTTCTCCAGGCCGGCCGCGCAGGAAGCCAGGGAAACGGTCGGGCCGCCGTCGCAGATGGCGGCCGGCGCCATTTCGGAATGGGCGTCGACCCGCGGCTTCGGCTTCTCCGCCACCGGCAGCGCGGGCGCACTGGGCCTGGAAGGCAAGATCCGCGGCAAGCGGTGGCGCATGGAGCTGGGGCGGCCGACGCGCAGCTTCATCCTCGGCGAGGAACTGCGCGGGCGCGCCGAACTGGGCATCGAGGAGGACGCGGCGGTGCTGGTCCTGAACCGCACGCTCAAGGAGGCGCTCGAGAAGAAGGCCTTCGAGATGTACACCGACCCGGTGCAGACCATCGCCGACCGCAACCTGCCCGAGGAGATGCGCTGGCTGGCGATGTACGACGAGGTCGGCTGGGACGGCCTGCCCGCGGCGTTCTGGACCCGCTACGCCGTCCTCGCCGACCGGCGCGAGAACGCCGTCGCCTGGATCGACCCCGGGCTCGCCGCGAAGATGCTCGACTGGCAGGAGCCCGGGCCGACGGCCGAAACGCCGTTCATGCTGATGCTGCTGCGCGGCAAGGCCTATCTGCGGCTCGAGTACCGGCCGGCCAGCATCGAGACGCTGCAGCACGCGTCCCTGATCTTCACCGGCGCCTGCGAATCGGCGCTCGGCGGCCTGGCCAAGCCGGTCAGTCGGGCTTGATGCCTGCGGCCTTCACCACGGGCCCGTAAAGCGCCAGCTCGTTGCGGATCACGTCGCCGAAGCTTGCGGCCGTTCCCGGCGTGGCGTTGATGCCCGAGGTCGCCAGCTTGTCACGCACCTCGGTGTCGTTCAGGGCCGCATTCAGCTCGGCGTTCAGGCGATCGAGGATGGGCTTGGGCGTCCTTGCCGGCGCCACGATCCCGACCCACGAATTGATGTCGAAGTTGGCGACGCCGTTCTCGGCGAAGGTGGCCAGCTCCGGATACTGGCGCGAGCGCTTTCCGCTGGGCACGGCGATCGCGTTGAGCTTGCCGGACTTCAGGTGCGCCTGGATCGACGCCGCCGACGCGAACGCCAGCGGGATATGGCCGCCCAGCACGTCGGCGACCGCCGGACCGCCGCCCTTGTAGGGGACGTGCGTCAGGTTGGCGCCGCTGCGCTGCTTGAGCAGTTCGCCCGCGATGTGGGCGATGCTGCCCGTGCCGGAGGTGCCGTAGGAAAGGCCGCCCGGTTGCGTCTTGGACAGGGCGATGACCTCGGCGAGCGTTTTCGCCTTCACGCTGGGATGCGCGACCAGGATGACGGTGGAATCGCCGATCTTGCCGACCGGGGCGAAGTCGCGCACCGGGCTGAACGGCACTTTCTCGTAGACGTGCGGGTTGATGACGAAGGTGCCGTCAAGGACAAGAAGCAGCGTATAGCCATCCGGTTCGGCGGTCGACACGGCCTGGCTGCCGATGTTGCCGGAAGCGCCTGGCCGGTTGTCGGGGACCACCTGCTGGCCCAGCTTGCGGCTCATGTAGTCGGCGACCAGCCGCCCACTCGTGTCCGTCACGCCGCCGGGCGCGAACGGGATGATCAGGCGGATCGGCTTGTTCGGATAAGCCGCCTGGGCCTGCGCCGTGCCGGGCAAGCCCAGGCCCGAAACGCCCAGCGCCGAGGTCGCGGCCAGGAATTCACGGCGGCGGGGTGTGAAGCTGCTTGTCATCGTCGGTTGCTCCGTCGTTGGGAAAAAAAATTACTGCGCACGCCTGGCGTTGCCATGGCGTGCGATGCCGTCGATCAGGCGCGCCAGCGGCGCGTCCGGCGTTTCCAGCAGGTTCATGATCGAGTAGTGGTCGCGGCCGGGGATTTCCACATAGGCGCTGGCGCAGCCGGCGCTGGCGCAGGTTTGCGCAAACCGGTGCGACTGGCCGACGAAAGCCGCCGTCTCGTTGCCGCCGACCACCACCGTGAGCGGCACGGCGCAGGCCGGCGGATGCCGCATCGGGCTCATCGCGTCGACCTGTTCGGGACGCAGCCGGATCTCCTTGTTCACCGTGATCGACAGCACCGGCTCCAGCTCGTAGATGCCGCTGACCAGAACCGCGGCGCGGGGCATTCCCGCAAGCAGGTCCGGGCCCGCAGCCGCCGGCAGGGCCGCTGCGATCAGGTGCGCGCCGGCCGAGTGGCCCGATGCGGTGAACGAATCCGGGTCGCCGCCCAGTTCGGCGGCATGGGCGTGGATCCAGCGAAAGCCCTCGCGCACCTGCTGCACGATGGCGGGCAGTTCGGCATCGGGGCACAGGTCGTAGTTCATGACGACGGTGGTGATCCCGAGCGGCACCAGCGCGTCGGCGACGTAGCTGTAGTCGCTCTTGTCGCGCCCCCGCCAGTAGCCGCCGTGCAGGAAAACGTGAAGCGGCGCATCCGGGCGCGCCGCGGGAAAGACGTCGAGCGTCGCGAGCTTGCCGGCGCCGTAGCGAATGTCGGTGCGCACGGGCCGGCTGCTGCGCGTCTGCGCGCTGATGCGGGCGGCGCGCTCGGCGAACTGCTCCACGTTCGCCACCGCCTTGCGCGGGTTGTACTGGGTTTCGATGTCGTCCGTCGGGAGGTCTGTCACGGCTTTGTTCTTTTGTGTTGTCACTGCGATGCTGCAGTTAGCATCGTACTGAACTTGCGGCGGTCCTGCCGCGCGACACCCAAGGAGTGATCTTGAAGCCCGACGAAATTTCCATCGCACCCGTCCCCGCCGATCTGGCCAAACCGCGCGGCCATTACAGCCATGCGGTCTGCGCCGGCGGATTCGTGTTCGTGGCCGGCCAGCTGCCGGTGGAGGCGGATGGCCGCCAGCTCAATGAAGCGCCGTTCGAGGCGCAGGCGCGCCAGGTGCTGGCCAATGTCGCCGCGGCACTGCGCGGCGCCGGCAGCTGCGTCGACAAGCTGGTCCAGGTGCGGGTCTACATCACCGACATCGAGCTCTGGCCGGCTTTCAACACCATCTATGCACAGTGGGCCGGCGACGCGCGGCCCGCGCGCGCCGTCGTGCCCGTGCCGCAGCTGCACTACGGCTTCAAGATCGAGGTGGAAGCGACGGCGCTGGCCTGACCGTTGCCTGCGTTTGAGCCGCCGCGCGTGATCGCGGCTTCGGCGGCTAGCCGGCCCGCTGGGCGAATTTCCACGCCAGTTCGGCCATCGGCCGGGCGCCGGCGCCGGATGCGACGGCCTGCGCGCTCGATGCGGTGCCGGCCTCGACCCGCTTGGCGATGCCCTGCAGGATGGCGGCGATGCGAAACATGTTGTACGCCAGGTAGAAGTCCCAGTCGGCCCTGAGCGCTTCGGGCGTCGTCAGGCCGGTGCGCTCGCAGTAGCGGCGGACGTACTCGGCCTCCGGCGGGATGCCGAGCGCGGCAAGGTCCAGCCCGCCGATGCCGCGCGACAATTCGTGCGGGATGTGCCAGGCCATGCAGTGGTAGGCGAAGTCGCCCAGGGGATGGCCGAGCGTCGACAGCTCCCAGTCCAGCACCGCGACGACGCGCGGCTCGCTCGGGTGGAACATGAGGTTGTCGAGGCGGAAATCGCCGTGGACGATGGACACCTTGCTCTCGTCGCGCGCGCTCGCCGGCATGTGCGCCGGCAGCCACTCCATCAGCTTGTCCATCTCCGGGATCGGCTGGGTGATGGAGGCGACGTA
>JAQGNJ010000163.1 GCA_028291885.1 Ramlibacter sp.
AGCCGTCGCCGAGGATGCAGGCCTCACCGGACAGGGAGCGACTGCATGAAACAAGCGGGACTCATCGGACTGGGCGCCATGGGCGCGGGCATCGCCGCGACCTTGCGCGCCAGAGGCTACGAGATGCATGTGTGCGATGCGCGACCGGGCGTCGCGTCGGCTTTCGCGGCCCAGGGCGGCGTCGCCTGCGCCACACCGGCCGACGTGGCGGCCGCCTGCCGCGTCGTGATCAGCGTCGTCGTCAACGCGCAGCAGACCGAGGGCGTGCTGTTCGGGCCGGCCGGCGCCGCGGCGGCGGCGATGCAGCCGGGAAGCGTGTTCGTGATGTGTTCGACCGTGGACCCCAACTGGTCGATCGCGATGGAGGAGCGGCTCGAGGCCCTGGGCATGCACTAAGTGGACGCGCCGATCTCGGGCGGCGCCGCCAAGGCGGCGAGCGGCCAGATGACGATGATGACCTCGGCGCGTCCCGCCGCCTACGAGCGGGCGAACGAAGTCCTCGACGCGATGGCCGGCAAGGTCTACCGGCTCGGCGACCGGGCCGGCGCCGGCAGCAAGGTGAAGATCGTCAACCAGCTGCTGGCCGGCGTGCACATCGCGGCGGCGGCCGAAGCGATGGCCCTGGGCTTGCGCGAAGGCGTTGCGCCCGAGGCGCTGTACGAGGTCATCACCCACAGCGCCGGGCAACAGCTGGATGTTCGAGAACCGCATGCCCCACGTGCTGGCAGCCGACTACACGCCCTTGTCGGCGGTCGACATCTTCGTTAAGGACCTGGGCCTGGTGCTGGACATGGCCCGCGCCACGAAATTTCCGCTGCCGCTGGCGTCCACCGCCCACCAGATGTTCATGCAGGCCTCCACCGCCGGTTACGGTAGGGAGGACGACAGCGCAGTGATCAAGATCTTCCCGGGGATCGAATTGCCGACCTAATCCAGGGTGGACAGATACGCGGCGATGTCGCGCGCGTCCTGCTCGGTCACGCCCAGTTGCGGCATCGCGGTGAGCGGCTTCACCTCCTGCGTCCTGCGCAGCCACAGCACCATGTTGTCCGGCGTGTTCGCCAGCTTGCCGGCGATCAGCGCGCGGCCGGCAAGGCCTGCACGCCGCCATCCTGCTGCTGATGGGCGGCTATGTGGTCGCCCGCTCATGGGGCGGCAAGCTGCTGCCGAAGACGCGCGCCACGATGGATAACAGCGCCCTGTTCTGGCACTACGTCACTCTGCAGGGATTGGCGATTGCGGTGCTTCCGAGATTGCTCGCGTGAGACTTCAGCGGCCGACGAAGGACGGCTTCTCCTTGCTCAGGAAGGTCCGGTAGCCGATCACGTAATCCTCGGTCTCGAAGCAGGCGTAACCCTCTTCCAGTTCCGCTTCGGTGAGCGGCTGGCCGCTGCGCAGCTTCGCGATGAACTTCTTGTGCCAGCGGGCCGACAGCGGCGCGCCGGCGCAGATGCGCTGTACCGCGGCCTCGATCTCGGTGTCGAACGCGGCGGCGTCCACCACGCGATTGACCATGCCCTTGGCCAGTGCTTCGGCCGCGCCGACCACGCGCCCTTCCAGCAGCACTTCCAGGGCGCCGTTGGCGCCGACCAGTCGCACCAGGCCTTCCAGTTCCGGATACGCGAGCACGGCACCGAGGCGGCCGACCGGCACGCCGAAGCGGCTGTCCGGCGTGCAGATCCGCATGTCGCAGAAAGACGCCAGCTCCAGCCCGCCGCCGACGCAGGCGCCGCGGATCGCAGCCAGCACCGGTACCGGGCAGTCGCGCACCGCATGGAACGCGCGATGCGTGTGGCGCGCGAACGCCCTCGCCTGCTGCAGATCCGCGCGCACGGTGGAGAACTCCTCGATGTCGGCGCCGCTGCCGAAGGCCTCGGTGCCGGCGCCGCGAATCACGATGCAGCGCAGGTCGGTGTCCTCGCCCAGCGCCGTGAACGCGTCGCCGACCGCAATCCACATCGCCTGGTTCAATGCATTGCGCTTGGCGACGTTGTCGATCCACACCGTCGCCACATGGCCCGCGCGTTCGACCCGGATGGTTCCGCTCATCGTTGTCTCCTCGAATTCAGTGAACCGGCGCGGCCGCAGCCTGGCCATGGAGTTGCTGGATGCAGCCGGCTTCGAGCAGCTCGCCGACCTCGTCGGCGCTGAAGCCGAACTCGGCCAGCACCTCCTTCGTGTGCTGGCCGAGCCGCGGCGCGGCCGTGATCGCGGGCTGGTTCTGCCCGCCGAAGTGCAGCGGCAGGCCGATCATCGGCCGTCTTCCCCCGTCGGCGGTCTCGGCGTCGACCACGATGTCCATGGAGCGGGCCTGCGGATGGGACAGCGCCTCGCCCACCGATTGCACCGGACCGGCCGGCACGCCGGCGGCGACCAGCAGCGCTTCCCATTCGGCGCGGGTGCGGCCGGCAAGCGCGGCGTTCATGCACGCGGTCAGCTCCGCGCGGTGCTGGATGCGCGCCGATGCGGAACCGAAGCGCGGGTCCTCGCGCCATTGCGGCTGGCACAGCACCTCGCAGACGCGCTGCCAGTTCGATTCGTTGGCGCCGCCGATCGCCAGCTCGCCGTCGGCGCACTGGAAGGTCTGGTAAGGCGCGATGATGGGATGGGCCGTGCCCAGCCGGCCGGGCAGCGTGCCGCCGGAAAAGAACAGCGCGGCGTACCAGTACAGCTGCTGGTATGAAGCCTGCAACAGTGACGTCTCCACATGCTGGCCGCGGCCGGTCTTGAGCACGTGGATGTAGGCGGCCAGCACGCCCAGCGCACCGATGATGCCGGCGTTGACGTCGGCTACCGAGACGCCCGGCTTGACGCCCGGCCGGTCCGCTTCGCCGGTGACGCTGATCAGGCCGCTGAATGCCTGCAGGATCAGGTCGAAGCCGCCGCGGCCGGCCAGTGCCCCGCGGGCGCCGTAGCCGGTGATGCTGCAATAGATCAGGCGCGGATTGATCGCCAGCAGCTCGGCCGGCGACAGGCCGAGGCCGCTCATGGTGCCGGGGCGGAAGTTCTCGGTGAGGACGTCGGCCTGCGCCACCAGCCGGCGCAGCGCCGCGCGTCCCGGTTCGCTTTTGAGGTCGATCGCCACCGAGCGCTTGCCGCGGTTGAGCACCTCGAACGAGGCCGGCATGTCGCCCTTGGACTTGCTGTTGAAGGCCCGCGCGTCGTCGCCGCCGGGAAACTTCTCCACCTTGATGACGTCCGCGCCGAGGTCGGCGAGCATCAGGCCCGTGACGGGACCGGCCATCACCTGCGCCAGTTCCAGCACCCTCAGGCCCTTCAGCGGCAGCCAGCCGTCCATCGTCGCGGCGGTCTCCATCATTCCGCCTTCAGCTTGGCGTCGGTGACCAGCCGGGTCGACAGCGCGTGGTCCTTGCGGATCATCTCCTCGAAGGCCGGCACGTTTTTCTGGCTCACGGAGCCGCCGAGCTTGGCAACGCGCGCCTTGACGCCGTCATCGGCCAGCACGGCGCGGATCTCGGCGTTCAGCCGCGCAACCACGGCCGCCGGCGTGCCCTTGGGCGCAAACAGCCCCAGCCAGGTCATGTGCTCGTACGAGGGCATGCCGAACTCGGCAGCCGCCGGGACATTGGGCGAGGTCGGCCAGCGCTTTGGCGAGGTGACGGCCAGCGCCTTGAGCTTGCCGCCTTCGATCTGCGGCATGGCCGCGACCAGCGAGGCGATCACCACCGGCACCTGGCCGCCGACGGCGTCGGTGATCGACGGGCCCGAGCCGCGGTAGGCGATGTGGACCAGCTTGACGTCGGCCGCGCGCTGCAGCATCTCGCCGGCTATGTGGCTGGGCACGCCGATGCCGGCACTGCCGAAGGCGATGGTGCCGGGCTTCTGGCGTGCTTCCTCGAGCAGTTCGGGCAGCGTGTTGAAGCGCGAGTTGGCGGGCACGGCGATCACGGACGGTCCTTCCATCAGCTGCGCCACCGGCACCAGGTCGTCGATGCCGTAGCCGGCGTTGGCGAACAGCGAGGGATTGATCGTGTGGTTGTTGGCCGACAGCAGCAGCGTGTAGCCGTCGGCGGGCGAGCGGGCCACGGCCTGGCTGGCGAGGTTGCCGCCGGCGCCAGGCTTGTTCTCCACCACCACCGGCTGGCCGAGGCGGGTCGTCAATCCTTCGGCCACGATCCGGCCCAGCGCGTCGGCGCTGCCGCCGGGAGCGACGATGACGACGATGCGCACCGGCTTCGAAGGGAAGGTGTCGGCCTGGGCCGCGACGGCGGCGCACAGCGACAGGACGGAACAGAGCAGCGCTCGGCGCAGCGGGTTGGTCATCTTGTCTCCTGATTTTTGAATGGGATTGGCGCCGGCCGATGATAGGGACCGGGCGCCGCCCGGGGAAATACCGTTTTCGGCTAGAGCTATCGCCGATTACGATAGCCCGCATGGACGTGCGCCGCATCAGGAATTTCGTCAGCGTGGTGGAGACCGGCAGCATCGCCCGCGCGGCGCAGGTGCTGCACATCGCCCAGCCGGCCCTCAGCGCGCAGATGAAGCGCATGGAGGAGCTGGTGGGATGCCAGCTGCTCAGTCGCAGCTCGCGCGGCGTGACACCGACCGAGGCTGGCGTCGAATTCTGCCGCCGCGCCCGCGAGGTGCTGGCCCAGCTGGAGGCGCTGCAGGCCGTGGGCCGGGAGGCGGGCACCTCGCCGACCGGCCACGTGGTGATCGGGGCGCCGGCCAGCACCGGCAACATGATCGCCGTGCCCCTGCTGCAGGCCGCGCGGGAACGCTATCCGCAGGTGAGCCTGGGGCTGCAGGAAAGTCCCAGCGTCTACCTGGGCGAGCTGCTGTTGCGCGGCCGCCTGGACATCGCCGTGCTGTTCGAGGAAGGCCTGGCACCCGGCATGCACAGCGTGCCGGTGATCGAGGAAGACCTGTTCGTGCTGGGGCTGAAGACGCGCAGCCGCGAAGTCGACCTGAAGCGCCTGCAGGGCGTGCGGCTGGTGATGCCGGCGCGGCCCAACAGCGTCCGCTCGCTGCTGGATCGGGCCTGCGCCGAGCAGGGCATCGCGCTCGACGTGGTGGCCGACGTGTCCTCGCCCTACACGATGGTGCAGCTGGCGCGCGCCGGCGTCGGCGTCACCGTGCTGCCGTGGTCGATGCTGGGCTCGTCGGCCCCGCCCGAACTGACGGTGGCGCGGATCGTCAATCCGGTGCTGACCCGCACCATCGCGGTCGCCACCGCGATCGACCTGCCGCAGTCGCCCTCGCTGATCGCTGTGCGCAGCCTGCTGGTGGAGATCATGAAGGGACTGGTCGCCAGCAGCCAGTGGCAGGGCGCGCGGCTGAAAGCCTCGCACGCCTGAAGCCGCTGCTCAGGCGGCCACGACCGGCGCGGTGTCCGGCGCCTTGATCGAGCCGTCGGGCCGCTCGTAGGTGCCGATCAGGCAGCCGCTGGCCAGAGAGCGCTCGCGCACCGCGGCCATCACTTCGTCGCGGCCCGGCTTGCCGTCGAAAGCCTCGCCCGGGCCCAGCGCGAACAGCTGGAACGCATAGCGGTGCGACCCGTGGCCAGGCGGCGGATCGGGCGGCAGCCAGCCGGCCGGCCATCAGGTAGGAATTGCGGCCCTCGCGCACCTCGTCGGCCTTCTCGCCCGAACCGGTGATCGCGCCTTCGGACAGCGAGCCGTCGGACGGCGGCAGGTCCACTGCGATGGCATGCACCAGCGGATGCGGCGTCGGCGCATCGGCATCCTCGACGATCAGCACCAGCGATGCGGCATTGGCGGGAACGCCGGTCCATTGCAGCGGCGGCGAGATGCCTTCGCCGTCGGCGGTGTAGCGCGCCGGGATCGGTGCATGGTCGGCGAAAGCAAGGCTGCTCACCTGCAGCGCTCCCATGCCGGCGCGCAGGCCGCTGCTGTTGAACACGATCTGGTCCAGGCCGGCACGGACGTTGCGCAGCGCATGGCCGACGGCGTCGGGAAGTTTTTCGAGCATGGGAACGGTATAGCCAAAGGACGCTGCGCCGGCTGTCGGACAAGGGCGCATGCTGCGTGCCCTCATCGCAGCCTCTCCCGGCGGGGCGAGAAAGCCAAGTCAATGGAAGTCGCGGCTGGCCATGCCCTGCTGCGCCAGGCGGCCCAGCAAGGGTGTCAGGTCCTCGAGTTTGTCGGCCACCAGGTGGCGCACCTGGCCGCCGCTGTCCACATCGCGCTGCCACACGCCGTCCACCGCCAGCAGCCGCGACTTGAGCAGGGCATCGCGATAGGCATCGCCGATCCGGCCCCACACGATCACGTTGACGGTCCCGGTCTCGTCTTCCAGCGTCACGAACACCGCGTTGCTCGCGGTCGGCGGCTTCTGCCGCATGGTGACGATGCCGCAGGCCCGTGTCCTGGTCCCGTTCGGCAACGGCCGCAGCTGGCTCGAAGTGAGCAGCTTCATCCGCTCCAGCCGCGGCCGCAGCAGGGCCAGGGGATGGCGACGCAGCGTCAGCCCGGTGGCGGCGTAGTCGAAGACGATGTCCTCGCCTTCGCCGGCGGCCTGGAGATGCAGCATCTCTTCGTCGATCGGCGCCTCCTTCAACAAGGCCGGCGCGCGCCGCTGCGCCGAAGCCGCCCAGGCTTGCTGGCGCCGGTGGCCGGCAAGGCTGGACAAGGCATCCGCAGCGGCCAGCGCATTCATGTCCTTCAGGTCCAGCTCGGAACGCAATGCGAGGTCTTCGACGCTGGTGAACTGACGCTCCGATCGCGCCCGGACGATGCGTTTCGCGCCCTTCTCGCTCAGGCTGCCGACCGTGCGCAGGCCGAGGCGGACGCAGGGCTGGAGGAGATTGCCTTGGCCGGGAGGGGGACCCCCACCCCTGCCCTCTCCCGGGGGGAGAGGGAGCGAGACCGGGAGCGAAGGGACAAAGTCCGGCGGTTCGAGCGTGCAGTCGACGTCGCTCAGCGTCACGTCGATCGGCCGCACCTCGACGCCATGGCGCTGCGCGTCCTGGACCAGCTGGGACGGCGAGTAGAAGCCCATGGGCTGCGAGTTGAGCATCGCGGCCAGGAAGCAACCCGGCTCGTGCTTCTTCATCCAGCTGCTGCTGTACGCCAGCAGCGCGAAGCTGGCCGCGTGGCTTTCCGGAAAGCCGTATTCGCCGAAGCCCTGGATCTGCTTGAAGATGTTCTCGGCGAACTCCCTGTCGTAGCCGCGCTCCACCATGCCGTCCACCAGCCGGTGGTGGAAGATGCCGACGTCGCCGTGGTGCTTCCACGCCGCCATCGAGCGGCGCAGGCGGTCCGCCTCGCCGGGCGTGAAGCCGGCGGCGAGGATCGCCACCTGCATCACCTGCTCCTGGAAGATCGGCACGCCCAGCGTGCGGCCCAGCGCTTCGCGCAGCGCCTCGCTCGGGTACTCCACCAGCGCCGGATTCAGCCGCCGCTTCAGGTAGGGATGGACCATGCCGCCCTGGATCGGCCCGGGCCGCACGATCGCAACCTCGACGACCAGGTCGTAGAACACGCGAGGCCGCAGCCGCGGCAGCATCGACATCTGGGCCCGGCTCTCGATCTGGAACACGCCCACCGTGTCGGCGGCGCAGATCATGTCGTAGGTGGCCGGGTCTTCCCTGGGGATCTCCGCCAGCGACCACTTCTCGCCGCGCCAGGCCTCGCGCAGCTCCAGGCTGCGGCGCAGGGCCGACAGCATGCCCAGCGCCAGCACGTCCACCTTCATCAGGCCGACCGCTTCGAGGTCGTCCTTCTCCCACTGGATGATGGAGCGGTCCTTCATCGACGCGTTCTCCACCGGCACCAGCTGCGTGAGCCGGGTCTGCGTGAGCACGAAGCCGCCGACGTGCTGGCTCAGGTGGCGCGGAAATCCGCGCAGCTGGAACGCCAGCTCCAGCCACTGGGCGATCTTCCATGGCTCTTCTTCGACGCCGATGTCCTTCGCGACTTCCATCAGGCGCCCGGTCAGGATCTCGCGGTCGAACCAGAAGTGGTCCTTGGCGAAGGCGTCGACCAGCTGCTCGTTCACGCCCAGCGCCTTGCCGACGTCGCGGATCGCCATGCGGGACCTGTATCGCACCACGACGGCGGCGATGGCCGAACGCTCGCGCCCGTACTTCTCGTAGATGTACTGGATCACCTCTTCGCGCCTCTGGTGCTCGAAGTCGACGTCGATGTCCGGCGGCTCGTTGCGCTCGATGCTGATGAAGCGCTCGAACAGCAGGCTGGTCATCTCCGGCGGCACTTCGGTGATGTGCAGGCAGTAGCAGACCGTCGAATTCGCCGCGGAGCCCCGGCCCTGGCACAGGATGTGTTTGCTGCGGGCGAAGCGCACGATGTCCTCCACCGTCAGGAAGTACATCTCGTAGTGCTTGGCCTTGATGATGCGCAGCTCGTGCAGGATCTGCGTGCGGTGCTTCTTCGGGATCCGGCGGCCGTAGCGCCTGTAGGCACCGCGCAGCGTCAGGCGCGTCAATGCGCCCAGCGGGCTTTGTCCCTTCGGAACGGTTTCCAGCGGATAGTTGTAGCGGATCTCCTCCAGCCGGAAGCTGCAGCGCCTGGCCACTTCCAGCGTGCTGGCGAGCAGCTCGGGTGGATAGATGCGCCCCAGCCGCAGCCTGGAGCGCAGATGCCTTTCGGCATTGCCCTGCAGCGCGAAGCCGCAATCGTTCACCGCCTTGCCCTGCTGCACCGCCGTGATCACGTCCTGCAGGCGCTTGCGCGAACGCACATGCATGTGGACGTCGCCGGCAGCGACCAGCGGCACGCCGCTGCGATCCGACAGCTCCTGCAATCCCGCCAGCCAGAGCTCGTCGTCCAGTTCGTGCAGCAGTTCGGCGCCGAGCCAGAGATGCGGGGAAAAGACTTGCCGCAGGCGGGCGATCACTGCGCCGGCCGCCTGCGTGTCCATAGCTTCGCCGGTGACGCGCAGCGGCAGCCAGACGATCTCGCATCCGCGCAGCAGGCCCAGCTCGCTCTCCTGCCAGCCGACCTTGTAGTCGCCCTTGGCCGTGCCCTGCCCCATCCGGGCGGCGCTGATGAACCGGCACAGGCCGCCCCAGCCGGCCAGGTCGCGCGCGATGGCGACCAGCCGGCCTTCGGGGAAAGCGAATTCGCTTCCCAGCAGCAGCTTGAACGGATGGCGCAGCGGCCCTTCCTCGGGATGTTCCTGCTCGCGCCGCTCCAGTTCCTCCAGGTAGTCCTTCAGCCCCACATGGGCGCGGACCACGCCGGCCACCGAGCATTCGTCGGTGATCGCCAGCGCTGCGTAGCCGAGCTGGTAGGCCCGCTCCACCAGCTCCTGCGGATGCGAGGCGCCGCGCTGGAAGCTGAAGTTGCTGATGCAATGCAGCTCCGCATAACCGGGCAGCAATTGCGCAGCCCATTGCGATTGCGTCGGCGGCAGCTGCGGTCCGGCGGCGGGGCCGGATTGCAGCTCCTTGTCGGGATATTCAGGCATACAGGCCTTGCAGGAACCAGCGCGCCTGCGCCGCTTGCGATTCGCTCTCGGCCAGTGACGCGGGGCGTTCGCGGTAGATCCAGACCAGGCCCACGGCCTCGCTGCGGGCGATGAAGTAATCGCGCAGCGCCAGCCCCCGGCCTGCCTGGTCCCACCAGCCGGCTTCGATGCGCTGCGGCCGCGTCAGCAGGCGCAGCGGGCCGTGGTAGTGCGGCGTGTCGCGCCGGACCTCGAGTTGCAGCGGTTTCGGCAGCAGCCAGGGCGGATGGATCGCGTCCGCGGGCAGCGCTTTCGTTCTACCCTTGCCTGGCGTGCTGGCAGCGGCCTGCTGCTGCGCGGGGATCCAGTGCTGCCGGTATTCGGGCCGGTGATCGGCCCGGGCTTGCGGCACCAGCACCTGCTCGGGGCCCAGCCGCGCGCTGAGACGCTCGACCAGCTGGTGCAGCTTGTCGCCCTGGATGCGGTCCTCCACCAGCAGGCTCTGGCTGGCGCCGGCCCAGGGCGTGGTCTCCAGCGACCGCAGCCGCAGGTGGTTGGCCGGTGCGCCGATGCTGGCGCGAGCTAGCTGTTCGCCAACCAGCTTGCGCAGGTGCGCCATGTCCTGCGCCGGCTGCGCCGTGCGGATCACGAGCTGCTCGTGCGACGGCAGCTTCACGCCGTCCAGCCGCTTCAGGTCCAGCGTCCATTCCAGCTCCAGCGCCAGGATGCCGCGCTGCCGGGCCTGCAGCCAGACCTGCAGCTGCGACAGCAGGCGGCTGGCGCTCCACATCAGTTCCGGCGCGCTGGTCGCCAGCGCCGGCAGCTCCAGTTTCTGGTCGAACACCTCGGGCAGGGTCAGCCAGGGATAGCGCTGCGGCCGCAGGCCCATCGCGCAGTCCAGGGCCGCGAGCAAATCCGCGCCGAAGCGACGCGACACGCCGGCCCGGGGCAGGCGCTCCAGCTCGCCCCAGGTGCGGCAGCCGGTGCGCGCCAGCGTTTCCACATGCTCGCGGGCGGCGGTGAGCGTCTCCAGCGGCAGCAGCCCGGCGCGAGCGGGCGCTGCACGGCCGGCCAGCTTCTGCCGCAACAGGCCCAGGGCGATCAGCGAGGTCGCGCCCTGAGCCCAGTCCACCGGCCCCAGTTCCGGATGGCCCTGCAGCAGCTGGGCGAGCAGCGCCTTTTTTCCGCCCCACAGCCGCAGCGAGCCGGACAGCTCCAGCAGCAGCGCCTCGTCGACCTGCGCGACCCGCGGCGTGAACTGCAAGGCCCACCAGCCCCAGGCCGTGCGCTGGTCCTCATCCGGGGGCAGCAATGCGATCCAGAACATCGGATCTCCTGGCCTGGACGACGGCGGGCCTTGCGGCCAGCAGCGCGGGATTGGACGAAGGACGGCGTTTGCGCGCCTCCAGCAGTGCGGCCAGCCGCGCCGGAACCGCCGGCAGCAGCAGCGGTTTCTCCAGCGGCGGACCGCGGCGCTTCACGATCTTCACTTCCAGCGCCTGCGTGCCCGCCACCTGCAGCCGAACGCGGGCCGGCGAAGCGTCCTGCAGGCTGCGCAGGCCGCGGAAAGCGAACAGCAGCTGCTGGTGCTGCTGGGCGGCGATCTGCAGCCGCCTCAGTTCCGCGCTCCTGGCCTGCGGCAGCCAGGCCAGGACGGCGCTCACTTCGGCGCAGCGCAGGGCCTGCTCGGTCGCCCACAGCCGTTCAGCCGGCCTGGAGGCGCGGATCCAGAGCAGGCGGTCGCCCGGAATGCCCTGGGCCTGGAGGCCGGGAACGAAGGGATCGAAGGGCGCGGCGACCAGAACCACCGGCCCGACCCTCGCCCGCAGCGACTGTGCAAGCGCCGGCGCGGTGAGTTGCCAGACATGCTGCTCGGGCCTGTCCTGCATCACTTCCACCAGCCCCAGCGGCCAGCCGCCGCCGGGCAGTTCCGCATCGAGCTGGGGATGGCCGGTGGCAATCACGCCCGGCTCGGCGCCGGCCATCTCCAGCCCCTGCCAGACATGGGGCAGGTCGGCCGGCAAGGAGGCAGCGGAGCGCAGGCGGAAGGCGGACATGGAGAGCGGGAATCAAGGACCGGAGGAAAATGGAGGGAAGACGAACTGTTGTTTCATACAGTATTCCACAAACCCATGGACCGGATGTAACCGCGAACCCCGGCGCGGCTGCTTATGATCCCCAGCCCTTTCCCGAGTCCCTTCCTGTCGGAGTCTCTTTTTTGTTCCGTGCTTTCGAACGCCTGCTCCAACCCTATCCAGAAGCCGAACCCGCCCTGCCGCCCAAAGGGTTCATCGCCTTCGTCTCGGCCTGCACCCGCGGCCTCAGGAGATACATCGCCGTCCTGGCGCTGCTGAGCGCTTCCATCGCGGCCTTCGAGGCTTTCCTCTTCCTGCTGCTGGGACGCATCGTCGACTGGCTCGGCAGCATCGCGCCGCAGCGCCTCTGGGAACAACAGGGGACGGTGCTGCTGGTGCTAGCCGGCGTGCTGGTCGCCAGCACCTTGCTGGTCGCGCTGCACACGACGCTCAAGCACCAGACGCTGGCGATCAACTTCCCCCTGCGGCTGCGCTGGAACTTCCACCGGCTGATGCTGGGCCAGAGCCTGGCCTTCTATTCGGACGAGTTCGCCGGCCGGATCACGACCAAGGTGATGCAGACCGCCCTGGCGGTGCGCGAGATGATCTTCACGTCCACCGAAGTGATCATCGGCATCGGCGTCTACTTCATCAGCATCGTCGCCCTGGCCGCCGCCTTCGATTCGCGGCTGATGCTGCCCTTCCTGGGCTGGTTGGTCCTCTACCTGCTGGCGATCTGGTACTTCGTGCCGCGCCTGGGGCGCATCGGCAAGGCCCAGGCCGACGCCCGCTCGCTGATGACGGGGCGCATCACCGATGCGTACACCAACATCTCCACCGTCAAGCTGTTCTCGCACACCCAGCGGGAAGCGGGTTTTGCCCGCGACGCGATGCAGGAATTCAAGACCACCGGCTACCGCCAGATGCGGCTGGTCAGCAGCTTCGAGATCGTCAACCACGCGATGGTGATGGCGCTGATCCTGTCGGCCTGCGGCCTGGCGCTGCTGCTGTGGACACGCGGCCAGGTCGGCATCGGCGCGGTCGCCGCCGTCACCGCGATGTCGCTGCGCATCAGCGGCATGTCGCACTGGATCATGTGGGAGATGACCTCGCTGTTCGAGAACATCGGCACCATCCAGGACGGCATCAACACGCTGTCCAGGCCGCGCCAGGTGGTGGACGCGCCCGGCGCCGGCCAGTTGCAGGTGACGCGCGGCGAGGTCCGCTTCGAGGATGCGGACTTCGGCTATGGCGAGGACCGCAAGGTGATCGACGGCTTCACGCTGACGGTCAAGCCGGGCGAGAAGATCGGCCTGATCGGCCGCTCCGGCGCCGGCAAGTCGACCCTGGTCAACCTGCTGCTGCGCTTCTACGACCTGGACGGCGGCAGGATCCTGATCGACGGCCAGGACATCTCCTCGGTCACCCAGGACAGCCTGCGCCGCCACATCGGCATGGTGACGCAGGACACCTCCCTGCTGCACCGCTCGGTGCGCGACAACATCAGCTACGGCCGGCCCGGCGCGACCGAGCAAGAGATGGTGCAGGCGGCGCGCAGGGCCGAAGCCGACGGCTTCATCGCCAACCTGAGCGACCTGCACGGCCGACGCGGCTACGACGCCCATGTTGGCGAACGCGGCGTCAAGCTGTCGGGCGGCCAGCGCCAGCGCATCGCCATTGCGCGTGTGATGCTCAAGGACGCGCCCATTCTGCTGCTGGACGAAGCGACGAGCGCGCTCGACTCCGAGGTCGAGGCGGCGATCCAGGCCAGCCTGAACACGCTGATGCAGGGCAAGACGGTGATCGCGATCGCCCACCGGCTCTCCACCATCGCGGCGATGGACCGGTTGATCGTGATGGACGAGGGCCGTATCGTCGAGGAAGGCGACCACCGCACGCTGCTGGCCAGGGGCGGCCTCTATGCGCGCCTGTGGTCGCACCAGAGCGGCGGCTTCCTCGGCGAGCAGGTCGACGGCTGATGGCGAGTTCGTCCAGGGCACTTGGTCCTGCCGATTTCCTCGGCGACTCGCAGGCCGTGGCGCGGGCGCTGATCGGCGCCACCTTGCTGGTGGACGGCGTCGGCGGCCGCATCGTCGAGACCGAGGCCTATGACCGCGAGGACCCGGCGTCGCACAGTTTTTCCGGGCCGACGCCGCGCAACCAGGCGATGTTCGGCCCGCCCGGCCGGGCCTACGTCTACCGCTCCTACGGCATCCACTGGTGCCTGAACTTCGTCTGCCGCGAGGAAGGGCATGGCGCTGGAGTGCTGATCCGCGCGCTCGAGCCGGGCGCCGGCATCGCCATCATGCAGGCCCGGCGCGGGCTCGAGGACTTGCGACTGCTCTGCTCGGGTCCCGGCAAGCTGGGCCAGGCGCTGGCCATCACGCATGACCTCAACGGCTGCAGGCTCGACCGGACGCCGTTCAAGGTGCTGGCGCCGGACCACGAGGTGCAAGTTGTCAGCGGCCCGCGCATCGGCATCTCCAAGGCCATGGACCTGCCATGGCGTTTCGGCCTGGCGGGCTCCCGCTTCCTCAGCACGCGTTTCCGATAACAGTTAATGTTTGACCCCATGAAAACCACCCATCTGCTCACCTGCGCCCTGCTCGCCAGCCTGCTCGCCCTCGCCGGCTGCAAGGACGCGCGGGAAACTGCTGCGCCTGCCGCTGCCGCCGCGTCTGCGACGCCGGTCTCGATCCCGGCGATCGCCACGCAAGCGAAAGGCTTCACCGTCGGCTCGACGATGAGCGTACGCACGGTCTATGTGTTCTTCGACCCGCAATGCCCGCATTGCGCCGTGCTGTGGAACGAGGCCAAGCCGCTGAAGTCGCAGGCGAAATTCGTCTGGATTCCGGTGGGCCTGCTCAATGCCTCGAGCACGCCGCAGGGCGCGGCCCTGCTGGCGGCGCCGGATCCGGCCGCCGCCATGGATGCGCACGAGGCGTCGATGAAGGAGCGCAAGGGCGGCATCACCGCCAGCGGCGAGCTGCAAGCGCAAAAGGCGGCGGTCGAGGCCAACACCAAACTGATGAACAGCTTGCAGTTCAACGGCGTGCCCACCGTCGTCGCCAAGCACGCCGTCACCGGCGACCTGGTGGTCAAGGAGGGCTCGATGTCGACGGCGATGCTCGCCGCGGCGCTTGGCTTGCAGCCTCCCGCGGGCAACTGACAAAGGCGGCCCCCGGACTGGGGACTCAGCGCTCGCTGATCACCATGCCGCCCTGCTGGACCACGGTGAGCGGCGGGTTGTGCAGTTCGGTGATGACCGTGTCCTGACGCTGGCTGCGCTGCGCCGTCACCGCGGGAGCGATGGCCGGAGCAACAGCCGGGGCGCGCGACGCGGTCGGGATCACGGAGACGCCCGCGGCAAGCACGGCCGGCGTTTCCTTGATCATCGCAACGCCCGACGGCAGGATGGTGTGCGGCACGCCCATCGCGGCGGCGGTGCGGCGGTCCGTAAGCAGCGGCGTGTTCCTGGACGGGGGCGGCGCGGCCACGGTGCGCACCGGAGCTTCGCGCGGGCAATCGGTGCTCAGGTCGAAGACCATGGTGCCGCCCGGAAACTTCGCAGGCACGGTTTCGTGGATCGGGCGGCTCATGTCCACCGGCGCCGTCTGCGAGTTGTAGACGATGTTGTTGGACCGGTCGTAGACCGTGTAGCAGGCCATGGCATTCACCGAGGCCAGGCCCAGAGCGCAAACAAGAGCGAGTTTGGATTTCATGATCAGCCTCCCCGGAATGCCGGGAGTTGCAATGAGGTGATCATGGAACCCGCTGCTCATGCGGCGGGCAGGCCGATGCGCCCGATGCGGGCAGGCAAACGCACTGTCGGCCTGTCAGCCGGAGTCGGCACCGTGTAGCCGGACGTTAACCCTGTGGCGGCGAGTATCCGGCTGGAACGAACGCCAACAGCTCAGGTCGGCCGGCGCTCGCGCAAACTCAGAGGAGCTTGACGCCAGTCTTGGACTGGATGGTTTCCATGGTCACGCCGGGCGCGAGTTCGACCACCTTCAGGCCCTGCGGCGTCACGTCCATCACGCCCAGGTCGGTGATGATGCGGTCGACCACGCCGACACCGGTCAGCGGCAGCGTGCATTGGGGCAGGATCTTCATGTCCTCGCTGCCGTCCTTCTTGCGGGCGACATGCTCCATCAGCACGATGACGCGCGGCACGCCGGCGACCAGGTCCATCGCGCCGCCCATGCCCTTGACCATCTTGCCCGGGATCATCCAGTTGGCCAGGTCGCCCTTCTCGCTGACCTGCATGGCGCCCAGGATCGACAGGTTGATCTTGCCGCCGCGGATCATCGCGAAGCTGTCGTGGCTGCCGAAGATCGACGAGCCCTTGATCGTGGTGACGGTCTGCTTGCCGGCGTTGATCAGGTCGGCGTCGACCTGGTCCTCGGTCGGGAACGGGCCGATCCCCAGCATGCCGTTCTCGCTCTGCAGCCACACTTCCTTGTCGCCGGTGAAGTTGGCAACCAGGGTCGGGATGCCGATGCCGAGGTTCACATAGAAGCCATCCTCGAGCTCCTGCGCCGCGCGTGCGGCCATCTGGTCTTGGGTCCAAGGCATGGTTACGCTCCAGCTTTCTGGGTGACTGTTCTCTTCTCGATCCGCTTTTCCGGATTGGCGTTCAGGACGATGCGGTGCACGTAGATGTCGGGCAGGTGGACGTGGTCGGGGTCGAGCTCGCCGACTTCGACGATCTTCTCGACTTCGACGATGCAGACCTTGCCGGCCATCGCCGCGGCGGGATTGAAGTTGCGCGCGGTGAGGCGGAACTGCAGGTTGCCCGACTTGTCGGCGACGTGCGCCTTGACCAGCGAGACGTCCGGCACCAGCGAGCGCTCCATCACGTACTGCTCGCCGTCGAACTCGCGGATCTCCTTGCCCTCGGCCACCATGGTGCCGACGCCGGTCTTGGTGAAGAACGCCGGGATGCCGGCGCCGCCGGCGCGCAGCTTCTCGGCCAGCGTGCCCTGGGGCGTGAATTCGAGCTCGAGTTCGCCGGCCAGGTACTGGCGCTCGAACTCCTTGTTCTCGCCGACGTAGCTGGAGATCATCCGCTTGATCTGGCGCGTCTCCAGCAGCTTGCCCAGGCCGAAGCCGTCGACGCCCGCGTTGTTGGAGATCACGGTCAGGTTCCTGACGGCGCTGGCCTTGAGCGCCTCGATCAGCGCCTCCGGAATGCCGCACAGGCCGAATCCGCCGACGGCCATCAGCTGCCCGTCTTTCACGACGCCCTGCAGCGCCGCTTGCGCGGAGGGATAGATCTTGTTCACCACTGTCTCCTGATCAGATGAGAAACCCGGTTCGCACGGGTCGCCAAAGCCGCTACGATACTACCTAATTCGTTACGTAGTTCCGCGTAAAGGTTAGCCCGATGGACGTCGACTACAGAGTGGCTTTCGACCTGGCCCCGGTGGGGCTGGTGCTGTCGCGCAACCGGTCGATTGTGGACTGCAACCAGCAGCTGTGCGAGATGTTCGGGGCGCCGCGCGAGGCGCTGATCGGCCAGTCGTTCCAGGTGCTCTATCCCAGCGCCGGCGAGTACGAGCGGCTCGGCGCGCGCATGGCGCCGATCCTGAACGTCAGGGGCCACTACGCGGACGACCGCATCATGAAGCGGGCCGGCGGCGAGGTGTTCTGGTGCCACGTCACCGGCCGGGCGCTGAACCGCGACGCTCCGCACGAATCGGGCATCTGGTCGTTCGAGGACCTGAGCTCGCGCCGCCCGGTAAAGGCCGAACTGACGGCGCGCGAGCGCGAAGTTGCGGCGCGGCTGCTGGACGGCATGACCTCCAAGGAGATCGGCAAGACGCTCGCAATCAGCCACCGGACGGTGGAGATCTACCGGGCCCGGCTGATGCGCAAGTACAAGGCCAGCACCACGGCCGATCTGGTTCACAAGCTCATGGCGGGCACCTGAGCCTCTGAGGGGAACCGTGGCCGATTTCACGGATCAGGTGTAACTAAAGATTGCAGCTTAGAAATATCTGGTTACATTGGGGGCGCACACGCCGTGCAGCTCTTGCGGACCCGCCCCATGCACCACTTCTCACTGCGCCAGAAATTCAGGATCGGCATGATCGCGGTCGTCGCCGTGTCGCTGCTCGTGTTGCTCGGCGGCCGGCTGCTGGCCAAGGCCGCCCGCTTCCACTACCTGGAACGCGAGCACATGGCCAGCATCATGGACATCAAGCTGGCGCTGGCGGAGTCGGCGGTTCCAAACGCCGCCCCGCTGCAAAAGGAGGTGCTGCTGCGCCCCATCGACCGCGCACGCTGGCTGGCCGCCCGACCTGGAGCCGAATTGTTCGCCGTCGAGGAGCTCATGTTCCGGCTGCTCGGGTTCAGTCCGCTGGTCGACCTGCCGGTCGACGACATCGCCGACCTCACCCGCATGCGCGAGATCATTACCAGCGACCGGAGCGCTACGGTCGGTGCCGAATTGCGCCAGAGCCTCAAGCCCGATCTGGCGATCGTGCTGGGGAACTCGGACCGGTTCGCGCCGCTGATGGCCGAGGCGGCGGAATTCATCAAGCTGACGGTCTTCGCGATCAATCTGCTGGGCGCCGGGGTGCTGCTCGCGACGTTCTGGGCCATCCGCAAGGCGGTGCTGCAACCTCTCGAGCGGGCACTCGACCTGGCCGGCCACATCGCCCAGGGCGACCTGACGCGGCGCGTGGAGACGCAAGAGTCGGACGAAGTCGGACGCCTGATGGTGGCCCTGGGCGGCATGCAGGCCAGCCTGGCGCGCATGGTGGGCCATATGCGCAAGGGTTCGGAGCGGCTGGAAAGCGCCAGCGCCGAGATCGCCCGCGGCAACCACGACCTGGGCGAGCGCACCGAGAACCAGGCCAGCGCGCTGGAGGAAACCGCCGCCTCCATGGAGGAACTGGGTTCCGCGATCCGCCAGAACGCCGCCAGCGCCGTGCAGGCGCGTGAGCTGGCCGCCAGCGCGTCGACGGTGGCCCACCAGGGCGGGCAGGTGGTGGCGCAGGTGGTCGAGACGATGAAGGGCATCCACGATGCTTCGCGCAACATCTCCGAGATCATCGGACTGATCGACGGCATCGCCTTCCAGACCAACATCCTGGCGCTCAACGCGGCCGTCGAGGCGGCGCGGGCCGGCGAGCAGGGCCGTGGCTTCGCCGTCGTGGCCGGCGAGGTGCGCAGCCTGGCCGGTCGCTCGGCGCAGGCGGCCAAGGAGATCAAGCTGCTGATCGACGCCAGCGTGAGGCGGGTGGAACGCGGCACCGCGCTGGCCGACCAGGCCGGCACGACCATGAGCGAAGTCGTCGCGGCGATCGAGCGGGTGTCCGGACTGGTTGCCGAGATCAGCGCCGCCAGCGGCGAGCAGAGCGCCGGCGTCAGCCAGGTCGGCGAGGCCGTCGCCCAGATGGACCGCACGACGCAGCAGAACGCGCAGCTGGTGGGGGAGCTCTCCTCCGCCGCCCGGGCCCTGAAGTCGCAGGCGCAGGAACTGGTCGAAGCGATGACCGTGTTCAAGGTGGAAGCGGCCGCCAGGACGCAAGACGCGCCTGCCGGCCCGTCCCGCGCAGCCTCGCTGCTGCTGGCCCGCCAGGCCGCCTGAGGCACCGGCGCCGCGAAGCCGGCTACTTCGCGTCGATCACTTCGGCCGCCACGCGGAACGCATCGACCGCGGCGGGAAAGCCGCGATAGACCGTGCCGTGCAGCAGCACTTCCTGGATCTCGCGGACGGTGGCGCCGTTGCTCAGCGCGCCCCGCACATGGGCCTTGAGCTCGTTGGGACTGCCCTGGCCGATCAGCATCGCGATCGTCACGAGGCTGCGGGTACGCAGGTCCAGGCCGTCGCGCTGCCAGGTTTCGCCCCAGGCGCGGCGCGTGATCGCCTCCTGGATCGGCTGGGTGAATTCGGTCGCGCCGGCCAGCGCCTTGTCGACATACTCCTGGCCCAGGGCCTGCCGCCGCAGCGCAAGGCCCTTGTCGTACTGGGATTCCATCGCTTCTCCTGCAGGAAAGACGCGGCAAGCATACGCCCGCGGCCGGTCATTCCTTCACGGAGCCGGTCATGCCGGAGACGTAGTACTCGACGAAGAACGAGTAGATGAAGGCGACCGGCAGCGAGCCGAACAGCGCGCCCGCCATCAGCGAGCCCCAGTGGTAGACGTCGCCTTCCACCAGCTCCGTCACGACGCCGACGGGCAGCGTCTTGAGCTCGCTCGACGAGACGAAGGTGAGCGCGTAGATGAACTCGTTCCACGACAGCGTGAAGGCGAAGATGCCGGCGGAGATCAGCCCCGGCACGGCCAGCGGCAGCACGATCTTGACCAGGATCTGCCAGCGGCTGGCGCCGTCGATCAGCGCGCATTCCTCCAGCTCGTACGGGATCGAGCGGAAGTAGCCCATCAGCAGCCAGGTGCAGAACGGGATCAGGAAGGTCGGATAGGTGAGGATGAGCGCCAGCCGCGTGTCGAACAGCCCGAGCTGGAACACCACCGAAGCCAGCGGGATGAACAGGATGGACGGCGGCACCAGGTAGGCCAGGAAGATCGCCAGCCCCACGTGCTTGGCGCCCGAGAAGCGCAAACGCTCGATCGCGTAGGCGGCGAACACCGAAGCGGCGAGCGAGAAGAAGGTGGACACCACCGAGACCAGCACGGTGTTCCACATCCATTGCGGATACGAGGTGTCGAACAGCAGCTTCT
>JAQGNJ010000167.1 GCA_028291885.1 Ramlibacter sp.
CCGGCCCCGCCGCAGCAGACGCCGCCGCGCCCGGCGCGCCGGTGTTGCGGCGGCGCAAGGCGTCCGCGGCAACCGTGTAGCGCCAGTCCTGCTCGGCCCTCAGGCTGAGCACTTCCTCGCGCAACTCGTCGGGCCGGGTGCGCCGGCCCTCCTGGTAGGCGACGGTCGCTTCGGCGAGCCGGTCTTCGGCGTCGCAAAGCTTCTTGTGCGCGCGTTGCCATGCGGCAAAGGCGCGGGCGATCTGTCCGTGGTCTTGCATCTGAACCCCCTGTTGTGTGAGCCCGATGTTGCCGGTCAGTCGAAAGTTGAACAATTGAACGTTGGGATAGCTTGCGCCAAGGGCTTTCTCTGTCGAAAAACAAAAAAGCCCTGCCAAGGCAGGGCTCAACAGCCACGGCGGCGGCCGGTCAGTTGCCGGGATCGGCCCGGCGCTCGTGGCGTTTCTTGCCGGCGATGCGCGCTTCGGCCGACGTGAACTCGTGGGCGTGGCCGCTCTGGTGCGCGGCACGGCCGCCGAGGCTTGCGATCTGGCGCTGGCGCTCCGGCGACATCGCCGCGAAACCGCGCTTTGCCCGGGGCGGGGAACCCTCGTATTTCTCTGTCATTTCGCTACTCCTTCAACATCCCAGCCGATCGCTGGAACCCGTAGTTTGCAGACCAGAAACTTTTTTTTGAAGAGTTCGCAATGCAGAGGCGAAGCCGTCCTACAGCTCATCGGTAAGCCTTCCCGGCGCGGCAATTCTTGCGGTAAAACTTCCCTGGAATCAGGGGCAATCGGGCAACCGGGACAGGGTGTCGCCCTCGAGGATATCGGCCGTGCACTTGAGGTATTTTTCGCCGGCCCGGGTCTGGGCGACGAACACTTCGGTGCGCTTGCCGTCGAGGATGACGTGAAAGGTGTATTGCTTGAGCTCGATGGTGCGGATCGCATCCTCGACCGCCAGCGTCCAGGGCAGGTTGCCGTTGTTGGCGCCGCCTACATGGCTGATGGCGAGATGGGGTTCGGGCCTGGATGTCTTGCGGGTGCAGAGGATCTTGAGGGACGGCATGGCTGTTTTTCTGAAAAGCGCAGGAAATGGACACGGAATCGCAGCTGCGGAGCAGCCGCATTTGAACAGATGTGCATGGCGGAGGAGAAGGATGGGCTGCCGGGTGCAAGGCGGCGCCGCTAGGGTGTGTAGCCGAGCACCTTCATCGGCGCGGTCAGCGTCTGCCTGGTTGTCCAGTAGTCGGCCCAGGGATCGGACTGGCGCAGGGACAGGAATTCGCGCGCTGTAACGATGGTCCACTGGTCGCCGGCCTTGAGCGATGCAAGCTCGTCCCAGCTGACCGGCATCGAGACGCCGAGGCCGGGCCGGGCCCGTGCCGAAAACGCCGCGGCCGTGGTCTGGGCGTGGCCGTTGCGCAGCCAGTCGATGAAGATCCGGCCGATCCGGTTGCCGCCGCCGGCCTTGGCGACGAAGCGCTGGGGAATGGTCCTCGCCATGTGCTTCACCACGGCTTGCGAGAACCCCTTGACGACGTCGTAGTGCTGCCTGGACGCCAGCGGCACGACGACGTGCAGGCCCTTGCCGCCGCTGGTCTTGAGCCAGCTTTGCAGGCCGAGCGCCGTGAGCATGGTGCGGGTCAGCACGGCGGCTTCCTGCAGCTGCGGCCAGGTGACGCCCTCGCCGGGGTCGAGGTCGAAGATCACCCGGTCGGGATTGTCGATCTTGCTGGTCGTCGCGTTCCAGGTGTGGAATTCGATCGTGTTCATCTGTGCTGCCGCCAACAGGGCTTCGACGTCGTTGACCGCCAGCAGTTGGTTGTGGTTGGGCCAGAGCGAGCTGTCCAGCACCGTCAGGCCCGGCATCCGCGACTCCGGGTGCTTCTGGAAGAACAGCTGGCCGGCGATGCCGTCGGGCGCGCGCACCAGGGACACCGGCCGGTCCTTCAGGTGCGGCAGGATCCACTCGGCCACGCTCTCGTAGTAGCGCACCAGGTCGAGCTTGGTCAGGCCGGTGGCCGGGTCGACGACGCGGTCGGGATTGCTCACCTTGAGCGCGGGCGCCGGGGCGGGAGCGGGCGGCGGCGCCACCGACGCCGGCGTCTCGCGCGTGATCGCGCGCGCCGGCTTGTCCTCGCGCAGGCCCTTGAACACGGGATGGCGCACATGGCCTTCGGGCGTCCATTCGGAAAAAACCACCTCGGCCACCAGCTGCGGCTCGACCCAGCGCTCGCTGCCCGCGGCGCGCTTGGACCAGCGCCCCGGCTTGACCAGCTGTGCATCGAGCGCCGGCGCGTCCACCTCGATCTTGCGCAGCCGCCGGTGCAGATCCTGCGCGGTTTCCGAGTTCCAGCCCGTGCCGACGCTGCCGGCGTAGCGCAGCTCGCCGTCCTCGTGGTACGCCAGCAGCAGGCCGCCGACCTCGCCGCTGGAGTTGCGCCGGTCGGTGAAGCCGACGACGACGAATTCCTGGCGCCGCGAGCACTTGAGCTTGAGCCAGGTCTCGGTGCGCGCCGAAACATAGGGTGCGTCGTGCCGTTTCACCATCACGCCTTCGAGGCCCATCCGGCACGCCGCCTCCAGCATCTGACCCGGCGCGATCGCGAACTCCTGGCTGTAGTGCACCCGGCCCTCGGGCTTGCCGTCGAATTGCTGCTTGAGCACGGCGCGGCGCGAAGCCAGCGGCACCTGGCGCAAGTCCTTGCCGCCCAGGAAAGGTGCATCGAAGACGAAGTACCGGATCGCCTCGTCGTTAGCTCCGTCGACCGCGTTCTGCAGCGCGTTGAAATCCGGCACGCCCTGCGCGTCCATCACCACGATCTCGCCGTCCAGCCAGGCGGAGGCGATGCCCAGCGCCTCCACCTCGCGCGCCAGCGTGGGCATGCGGTCGGTCCAGTCGTGGCCATTGCGGGTGACGAGGCGGGCCTTGCCGCGCTCGATCCGCGCCAGCAGGCGGTAGCCGTCGAACTTCGGCTCGACCAGCCAGCCGGCGCCGGCCGGCGGCGTGGAAGTGAGCGTCGCCAGCTGCGGCTCCAGCTTTGCCGGCAGCGGCGCCCTGACGGCGCCAGACAGATCGGGCTCGGCCGCGGCAGTGCCCTGCCCGCCCGCGTTTGCCGCCGCCGCCTTGCCGCGGCGTGCTTTTGCCGCAGGCTTGCCGGCGGGTTCCGCCGTGACCTTGAAATCGCGCTGCTCGTTGTAGCGCGAGAGCGGCTCGCCGGCGCGGGCGGCTGGGCGCGTCACCGGCCGCCTCCCCGCGCGGCGCTCACGCCGACTTGCGGCGCGGGCTGGGCTTGACCGTCGCGCGTGCCTTCGAGGGCGTCTTGCTGGCGGCCGCCCGCTTGGCCGGCGGCGTCTCGTCGTTGGCCGCCGCGCTGCGGACCGGCCTGGCGGCCGCAGCCGACTTGGCTGCAGCCGGCGTCTTCAGGCTGCGCTTGAGGAGCTCGGTGAGGTCGATGACCTCGGCGCTGGTCTGCGCCACTTCCTCCCCGGGCAACGGCTGCAGCGTGGCGACGTCGCCGGCCCTGGCCTTCGCCTGGACCAGCTCGTTGAGCTTTTCCTTGAATTCGTCGTGAAACAGGTCCGGACTCCAGGCGTCGGCCATGTCGTTGACCAGCTGCTCGGCCATCCGCAGTTCCTTGTCGGTGGGCGCCGCCGTGCCGGCATCCGGCATCACCGAGGCCGGGAAGTCGCGGATCTCGTCGGCCCAGCGCAGCAGGTTCAGGGCCAGGCCGTCCTTGAAAGGCACGAGCGCCGCGAGATGCTGCTTGGTCGAGATCACGACCCGCGCCAGCCCCGCCTTGCCGGTCTTGCGCAGCGTGTCGCGCAGCAGCAGGTAGGCCTTCTGGCCCTTGTTCACCGGCGCGACGTAGTACGGCTTCTGGTAGTAGGTCGGCGGGATCGCGTCGGCATCGACGAAGGCTTCGATCTCGATCGTCTGGGTCGACTTGGGCAGGGCGGAACGGATCTCCTCCTTGCTCAGCACGACGAACTGGCCGTCGTCGACCTCGATGCCCTTGACCAGCTCCTCGCGCTGCACTGCCTCGCCGGTGGTCTTGTTCACCTGCTTGTTGCCGACCGGACTCATCGACGACTTGTCGATCAGGTTGAACTTCGGCCGGGTCTCGGCGGTGGCGGTGTAGAGGGCCACGGGAATGTGAACCAGCCCGAAGCTGATTGCGCCCTTCCAGACGGTGCGGGTGCTTGCGGTCGCCATGATGTTGCCTGACTTGTGCGTTAGACCCATCAGGTTAGGCAACGCGCCGCCCGGCGGCTGTAGGACAGTTCGACGCCCCGGTGTGGGCCGGCCGGCGATGGTTTTTTATCCAGCGCGCATGCCGCTCAGGGCGCGGCGCCGCGCTCGTCGTGCGAATGGATCTCCAGCGCCTCCAGGAAGCGCGAAACCATGTTGTACGCGCCGACGGTCGCGACCAGTTCGACCACCTCCCGGTCCGACAGGAACGCCCGAACGGCCGTGACCGCCGCCGCCGGCAGCTGCACGTTGCGTGTCATGCCGTCGGTGAGCTCCAGCACGGCCCGCTGCCCGGGCGTGTAGTGCTGCGAGTCCTCCCAGGCCGCGAGGTCGTCCAGCTGGGCTTGCGTCACGCCTTCCTTCAGCGCGATCGGCCGGTGCTGGTCCGCCTCGTAGGGCGCCCCGTTGAGGATCGCGACCCGCATGATCACCAGTTCCCGCAGTGCGGGCGACAGGTTCGCCTTTTGCCGGATGGCTGTCAGGTAGGCCAGCCAGCCCTCGGCCACCGGCGGGCTGTGCAGCAGCATCTGGTAGAGGTGCAGCACGCTGCCGCGCTCGGCGACGATGCGGTCAACCAGGGGCTTGGCCCCTGGGGCAGTGAGGTCGGCATAGGGAAGTCTGGCCATCGATGTGAAGCTCGTGTCGGTTTGCTCGCGCAATGTGAATAGGAGCGCAGATTCCTGTGATTTTCTGCCCTGAATCGCGCCGGGGCCGCTGCTAGATTCCTCGGCAAGGGATGGGACCAATCATGAACCTGATCAAGCACGAAGACGAACTCTGGCTCTACCCGGGCGCCGACCAGGTGTTCTCGTACCGCGAAGCGCTGTCCCTGGGGCAGTTCCGGTTCGCCTACGCCTACGTCCTTCCGGACCGCGGCCACGAGACCATCTATGCCACCTTCACCGCCCAGGTCGAGGGTGAGCCCTCCCTGTTGAACATCTCGGTCGAAAAGAAGCCCGACGGCCGCTGGTCGCGCGACCACGCGATCGAGGCCGGCACGCCGCTGGGCTACGCCACCGCCTGAGCGCTGGTCTCGGGTGGCGAGGCGCGGCCGGTAGCCACCGCTTGCGGCTCGGGACAGGCGTTTGGGCGAAATATAATTTCGGTTCCCAGCCGCACCGGCTTTGCCGGCATCCGGGCTTCATGCTTTCTCCATCCCTATGTCGAACACCGTCCAGGCGCCGCTGATCGCGATGCGGCTCAGCGCCATCCGCTACGCGGCGGCCGGCATCAACCTCTACGAATTCACGGCGCTCGACGGCGACGCCCTCCCCGCCTTCAGCGCCGGCGCGCACATCGACCTGCACCTGCCCAATGGCCTGGTGCGCCAGTACTCGCTGTGCAACCCGCCGCACGAGCGGCGCCACTACGTGGTCGGCGTCAAGCGCGACATCAACAGCCGCGGCGGCTCGCGCTGCGTCCATGACGAGCTGCGCGCCGGCTCGGTGCTGCAGGTCGGCGGGCCGCGCAACAACTTCGAGCTGCACGAGGACGCGCCGCACACCGTGCTGATCGCCGGCGGCATCGGCGTCACGCCGATCGCCTGCATGGTGGAGCGCCTGCGTGTCCTGGGCCGGCCTTTCGAGCTGCACTACAGCGTGCGCCGGCGCGAGGAGGCGGCTTTCCTGGACGTGCTGCCCGGTGACGGCTGCCACCTGCACGTGGACGCCGAGCACGGCGGCGCGCCCCTGCCGGTCGCGCAGATCGTCGCCGCCGCACCCGCGGGCGCGCATCTGTACTGCTGTGGCCCGGGACCGATGCTCGACGCCTTCGAAGCCGCGGCGGCTGCCTCGGGCCGGCCGCCGGCGCTGGTCCACATCGAGCGCTTCAGCCCGGTGCAGCCGGCCGCCGTGGCGGGCGGCTTCACCGTCAAGCTGGCGCGCAGCGGCGGCAGCGCCTACGTCGCGCCGGGCCAGACCATCCTGGAGACGCTGCGGGCCCGCGGCATCGACGTGCCGGCGTCCTGCGAGCAGGGCGTCTGCGGCACCTGCGAAACCCGCGTGCTCGCCGGCACGCCGGACCATCGCGATTCGCTGCTGTCCGAGGACGAGAGGCGGGCCAACGACGTGATGATGGTCTGCTGCTCGGGCAGCAAGGATGACCTCCTGGTCCTGGATCTGTAAGACCGCGGGAGCAGCCCTGGACGACGGCGGCACCGGCACAATCCCGGCAACCAGGACCCACGCATTGACAACAACACCAGGCTCCGGCGTTTTCGCCGACACCACTCAAGGCCGGCTGCAGGGCACGGCGAGTTCCGTGCGCGGCTTCGCGCTGAACGTCTTCAAGGGCATTCCGTACGCGGCGCCGCCGCTCGGGCCGCTGCGCTGGCGCCCGCCGCAACCGCCGCAGGCATGGACCGGCGTGCGGCCGGCGCTGGAGTTCGGCCCCGATTTCCCGCAGGCTCCCAATCCGCGGCAACGCGGCAACGGCCACGGCGAGGACTGCCTCTACCTCAATGTGTGGGCGCCGGCCGGAGCGACGCCGGGATCGCTGCCGGTGATGGTGTGGATCCACGGCGGCGGCTTCGTCGGCGGCAGCGGCTCCGACCTGCGCACCGACGGCGCCGCGATGGCGAGCCAGGGCGTGGTGGTGGTGAGCTTCAATTACCGCGCCGGCCTGTTCGGCTTTCTTGCCCACCCGGCCCTGAGCAAGGAGTCCGCCGACGGCATCTCCGGCAACTACGGCTTGCTGGACCAGATCGCGGCGCTCACCTGGGTCAAGCGCAACATCGCAGCATTCGGCGGCGATCCGCAACGCGTCACCGCCTTTGGCGTGTCCGCGGGCTCGGCGTCGATCTCGCTGCTGCTCGCCTCGCCCATGGGCAAGGACCTGTTCCAGCAGGCGATCCTGCACAGCCCCGGCGCGGGACGGCCACTGGCCACGATGGCGGAGGCGGAGCAAGCCGGCACCCGGCTTGGCAACGACATCGAGGCGCTGCGAAGGCTTTCGGCCGAACAACTCTTCGCCCTGACACCGCTGCTGGCGCCTGCGGTCCGCGGCCTGACGACGCCGCGCGTGCTGCGGCCGATCCGCGACGGCTGGCTGCTGCCCCAGGACGAACGTCCGGTGCTGAAGGCGGGCCGCCAGCATGCGATGCCCATGATCGTGGGCAGCAATGCGGACGAGGGCAGCCAGCTGATCCGGGGCTGGCCGGTCGACACGCTCGCCCAGGCCAGGGAGCTGGTGCGGGCGAATTTCGGCGACGCGGCGCAGGAGGTCTGGCGGCTCTACCCCGCAAGCTCCGACGACCAGGCCCGCCCGCGGGTGGCCGAGATGTTCTCGGACACGCAGTTCAACTACGGCGCGCGGCTGCTGGCCAGGGCGATGGCCAGCAGCGAGCCGCGGACCTGGCGCTACCTGTTCCTGCGGCGGCGGCCGCGCCAGGACAACGGCCCGCACCACGGCGACGAAGTGGCCCACGTCTTCGGCACGTTCGCGCAGGAAGCGCCGGGCGACACGCCGGACTTCGACGCGACGGACGAAGCCCTGTCGGCGGCGATGATGATGGCCTGGGTGGCCTTCGCGCGGCACGGCAACCCGAATGCGCCTGGCCTTGCGGACTGGGCCGCGTACGACGCGGCCGCCGACAACCACCTGGCGTTTGGCGACCGCATCGAACCGGGCCGCGGCTGGCGCCGCGAGCAGCTGGACTTCCTGGACCGCTTCTACGGCTGATCAGGAAGGCGATTCCGGCTCCACCCACACGCGGATCGGCCCGACGTAGCCTTCGACGAACGCGTCCTTGACGCCGGAGTTGCCGGTGAAGTACAGGCCGACGTGCGGGTCCGCCGCAAAGCTCGCGCCCTCGTGGCCGATCGGCTCGGTGCCGGCCAGCTTGCCGTCGATGAAGTAACTGAAACCGGCGACCGGGTCGTACTCGATCTTCAGGCGGACGGATTCGGTGGTGCGCAGCGCCAGCTGGCTCGAGCGCAGCGGCGTGACCCGGTCGATGCTGTCGACCTTGCCGCGCCGGTACAGCGCCAGCTCGCGATAGTCGCCCTCCCCCGCGATCAGCGCCACGCCGGCGAAGGCGGAGTCGCTGCCCTGCGTCACGGCGATGTCGGTTTCCACGATGATGCGGCGCGAGCGCGGAAACGTCGCCCGGGAGATCAGCGCATAACCGCCGGTGACCGCCCCGCCCCGCCCGACCGCGGGGCTCGCATGGAAGAACAGCTTGCCATCGCGCACCATCCAGTACGGATTGGGCCCGAGGCCGGTGACGTTGGGCAGGCCGGGAACGGAGCCGTCGTGCGCATCCAGCGTGCCCCAGCGGGTCAGGATGTTCTTGCTCGCCCAGGGCTGCTGCGGATCCGAGCCGTCAGGCGTGGTTTTGAGTTCGTCGCTGCCGACCACGCCGAGGACGCCGCTTCCCATGGTGCGTGGCTCCCACATCTCCTCGAAGATGAGTTCTAGCCCCGGCTGCTGGGGCCCCCGTCCCTGCGCGGGCACGGCGGTGATGCCCTGGGCACCCGCGTTGAAGAAGACACTGGCCAGCGCCAGCAAGCCGGCGCAAAAAAGATGTTTCCTGGTCATGGCCCCAGCTTGCCACACGGTCCAGGTAACGGCTTGTTCGACAGTGTTAGGCCCGCCCTGCGGAAGGCCATCGAACCCGCGTCAGAAAGCCGCGATGCCGGTCTGCGCCCGGCCCAGGATCAGCGCATGGATGTCGTGCGTTCCTTCGTAGGTGTTGACCACCTCGAGGTTCACCAGGTGGCGCGCGACGCCGAATTCGTCGCTGATGCCGTTGCCGCCCAGCATGTCGCGCGCGACCCGCGCGATGTCCAGCGCCTTGCCGCAGGAGTTGCGCTTCATGATGGACGTGATTTCCACGGACGCCATGCCCTCGTCCTTCATCCGCCCCAGCCGCAGGCAGCCCTGCAGGCCCAGCGTGATCTCGGTCTGCATGTCGGCGAGCTTCTTCTGCACCAGCTGGTTGGCCGCCAGCGGCTTGCCGAACTGCTTGCGATCGAGCACGTACTGGCGGGCGCGGAACCAGCAGTCTTCCGCGGCGCCCAGCGCACCCCAGCTGATGCCGTAGCGGGCGCTGTCCAGGCAGGTGAAGGGGCCCTTCAGGCCGCGCACCTCGGGGAAGGCGTTCTCCTCGGGGCAGAAGACGCCGTCCATCACGATCTCGCCGGTGATGGAGGCGCGCAGTCCGACCTTGCCCTTGATCGCCGGCGCCGACAGCCCCTTGGCGCCCTTGTCCAGCACGAAGCCGCGGATCGCGTCTTCGTCGTCCTTGGCCCAGACCACGAACACGTCGGCGATCGGCGAGTTGGTGATCCACATCTTGGATCCCGTCAGGCTGTAGCCGCCAGGCACCTTCGTGGCGCGGGTGACCATGCTGCCCGGATCCGAACCGTGGTTCGGCTCGGTCAGGCCGAAGCAGCCGATCCACTCGCCGGTCGCCAGCCTGGGCAGGTACTTGCGCTTCGTTTCCTCATTGCCGAAGGCGTGGATCGGCACCATGACCAGCGACGACTGCACGCTCATCATCGAGCGGTAGCCGGAATCGACCCGCTCCACTTCGCGGGCCACCAGGCCGTAGCAGACGTAGTTGAGGCCCGCGCCGCCATAGGTCTCGGGGATGGTCGCGCCCAGCAGGCCCAGCTCGCCCATCTCGCGGAAGATGGAGACGTCGGTCTGCTCGTTGCGGAAGGACTCCAGAACGCGCGGCGCCAGCCGCTCCTGGCAGTAAGAGGCGGCGGCGTCACGCACCTGGCGCTCGTCGTCGGTCAACTGCTGGTCCAGCAGCAGGGGGTCGGCCCAGTGGAAGGAAGCTTTCGAGGTGGCCATGCGGTCTCCGGGATCAGATGCAAACAACAGGGGGCAGGCTCAGACCGGAATGACCGCGGTGGCTTCGATCTCGACCTTGGCCCGGTCCTCGATCAGCGCCTTGACTTCCACCGCCGTCATCGCCGCGTTGTAGCTGCCGATGATTTCTCGGAAGGCCTGGCCGATCTCCTTGCCCGCGGCGAGGTACTCGCGCTTGTCGGTCACATACCAGGTCATCCTGACGATATTCTCGGGCTTTCCGCCGGCCTCCCGCAGCACCTCGGCGACATTCTGCAGGGCCTGCCGGGCCTGGGCAGCGAAGTCGTCGCTGCGGAAGACGCACTGCGCGTCCCAGCCGACCATGCCGGCGATGAAGAGCATGCGCCCCGCCGCCGAGACGCCGTTGGCATAGCCCCTGGGACGCGGCCAGCCCGGCGGGAGGATCACTTCCATGTCGCTCATGCTTTTTCTCCGGTGGTCTTGAGGAGTTCCCGCGCGATGATGAGTTGCTGCACCTCGGTCGCGCCTTCGTAGATCCGCAGCGCGCGGATTTCGCGGTACAGCTGCTCGACCGGATTGCCGCTGACGACCCCGGCGCCGCCGAAGATCTGCACGGCCGCGTCGATCACCTGCTGGGCGCCTTCGGTCGCGGTGAGCTTGGCCATCGCAGCCTCCTTGGTCACGTTGCGGCCCTGGTCGCGTTGCCAGGCCGCGCGGTAGACCAGCAGCGCGGAGCTGTCGATCGTCGTCGCCATCTGCGCCAGCTTGGCCTGCGTGAGCTGGAAATCCGCCAGCCGCTGGTTGAACATCCGGCGCGTGCTGGCGCGCCGCAGCGCCTCGTCCATCGCATGGCGCGCGAATCCCAACGCCGCGGCCGCGACGGACGTGCGGAACACGTCGAGGGTGCGCATCGCCACCTTGAAGCCCTCGCCAGCCTGCCCGATCCGCTGCGACAGCGGCACGCGGCAATCGCTGAAGCGAAGCCTCGCCAGCGGATGCGGCGCGATCACGTCGATGCGCTCGGCGATCTCCAGTCCAGGCGTGCCGGCCTCGACGATGAAGGCGGAAATGCCGCGCGCGCCGGGCGCCTCGCCGCTGCGCGCGAACACGACGTAGAAGTCGGCGATGCCGCCGTTGGAGATCCAGGTCTTCTCGCCGTCGATCACGGCGTGATCGCCCTCGACGTGGACGCTGCACTGCATGGCGGCGACATCCGAGCCGGCGTCCGGCTCGGACAGCGCGAAGGCGGCGATCGCCTCGCCGCGCGCGACCCGGCCCAGATACGCCTGCTTCTGTTGCGGCGTTCCCTGCAGGCTGATCGCGCCGGAGCCCAGGCCCTGCATCGCGAAGGCGAAGTCCGCCAAGCCACTGTGGCGCGCCAGCGTCTCACGGATCAGGCAGATGGCGCGGGTGTCGATCTGCTGCGCCGCGCCGCCGCCGACGGCGTGCTGCAGCCAGCCGCCCGCGCCCAGCAGGCGCACCAGGGCACGGCATTCGGAATCGACATCGGGACCGTGCTCATGGGGGATGTTCGTCGCGGCCCAGGCGTCCAGGCTGCGCGCGAGTTCGCGGTGCCGGTCCTCGAAGAACGGCCAGTCCAGAAAGGCGGTGTCGCTCATCTCAGTTGCCCTCGAAGCGCGGTTTCTGCCTGGCGACGAAGGCTTCGTAGGCGCGGTTGAAGTCTTCGGTCAGCATGCAGATCGCCTGTGCCTGCGCCTCCGCCTCGATCGCCTGCTCGATGGTCATTGCCCATTCCTGGTGCAGCATGGTCTTGGTGATGCCGTTGGCGAAGCTCGGGCCGTCCGCCAGGTCGCGCGCCAGCGCCCGCGCGTCGGCCAGCAAGGCCTCGGGTGCGCAGAGCCGGTTCAAGAAGCCCCAGCGTTCGCCCTCCTCGCCGCCCAGGGATCGGCCGGTGTAGAGCAGTTCGCTGGCGCGGCCCTGGCCGACGATGCGCGGCAGCATCGCGCAGGCGCCCATGTCGCAACCGGCCAGGCCGACGCGGTTGAAGAGGAAGGCGGTCTTGCTGCGGGCCGTGCCCAGGCGCAGGTCCGACGCCATGGCCATGATCGCGCCGGCGCCGGCGCAGACGCCGTCGATCGCGGCGACGATGGGCTGCGGGCAGGCGCGCATGGCCTTGACCAGGTCGCCGGTCATGCGGGTGAACAGCA
>JAQGNJ010000171.1 GCA_028291885.1 Ramlibacter sp.
GCTGTGGTCCTGCGACTTCAACTTCGTGCGCGGCGAGGACTCGCAGGTGCGCGCGCTCTGGGCCGGCCGGCCGTTCGCCTGGCAGATCTATCCGCAGCACGACGACGCGCACCACGCCAAGCTGCACGCCTTCCTGGCGTGGCTGGATGCGCCGGCGTCGCTGCGGCGCTTCCACGACGGCTGGAACAGCATCGCGCCGGGCCTGCCGCCACTGGAGCTTGCGGGCTGGCGGACTTGCGTCCAGCACGCCCGCGAGCGCCTGCTGCGCCAGGACGACCTGGCGACGCAGCTCCTGCGCTTCGTCCAGGACGGCTAGGAGCCTGCGCCGCGCAGGCTCCTAGGGCCGGCGGCAGGGGGCGAACAGGTCCAGCTTGCCGTCGTAGGCCGCGGTCCCCACGCCGAACACGCCCAGCAAGGAGTGGAACAGCTGGTCGTGGCTGGCCTGCTGCTCCCGCGCCTGGTTGCGCAGGCACTGCTCGTCCAGGCCCAGGCTGCCGCGGAAGGCCTGGGACATCCAGAGCACGAAGGGAACCCGGGTCTGGGTGTCGGGCGCGATCGCGTACGGCATGCCGTGCAGGTAGAGCCCGCCCTCGCCCAGCGACTCGCCGTGGTCGGAGACGTACAGCATCGCCGTGTCGTGGGTCTTCTGCGCCTGCTCGAGGAAGTCGATCACCTTGCCCAGGAAGAAGTCGGTGTACAGCAGCGAGTTGTCGTAGGCGCTGACGATCTCGGCCTGGCTGCACACGCGCAGGTCGTCGCTCTCGCAGGCCGGCAGGAATTTCCGGAAGGCCGGCGGATAGCGCTTGAAATAGGCCGGCCCATGGCTGCCCAGCTGGTGCATGACGACCAGCAGGTTGCCGTGGCGATCGCGCAGCACCTTGTCCATGCCCGAGAGCAGCACCTCGTCCAGGCACTGGTCGCCGCTGCAGAACGGCGCGACGGCGGCGTGATCGAGTTGCTCCGCCGGCAGGCCGTCGCAGACCCCCTTGCAGCCGGACTGGTTGTCGCGCCAGAGCACCTGCACGCCGGCGCGCGCCAGCACGTGCAGGACCGACTCGTGCGTCAGGATCTTCTCTTCGTCGTAGCGGGCGCGGCCGAAGGGCGAGAACATGCAGGGCAGCGACACCTCGGTCGAGGTGCCGCAGGCCTTCGCGTCGGGGAAGCTGATGACGTTGCGCCTGGCCAGCTCGGGGTTGGTCGGCCGCGCATAGCCGTTCAGCGAGAAGTTCTGCGAGCGGGCCGTCTCCCCGACCACGAGCACGAACAGCGTTGGCCGCGCGCGGGCCGGCCCGGCGACTTTGGCATCGGCGCCGACCACGGTTTTCGGCTGGTTGGGCCGCTTCGCCCGGCCCCACAGGTTGGCGCTGACCGACGCGACGATGTTGCCCGGCGTGATGAGGTAACGCATCTCCTGGTTGTTGCGCATCAGCGAGGCGAAGTCCGCGAACACCAGGAGCAGGCTGGCGACTCCGATCGCGGTCGCCCCGACGATCCAGCCGGCGCGCACGGCAAACGCCCGGCCCAGCGAGCGGGACTTCAGCCTCGGCCACCAGAGCAAGGCGGCCGGCAAGGCGCCGAACACGAGGATGTGGGCCGCCATGCCGGGACCGAGCAATTCCCTGGCTTCCTTGTAGTTGGTGGCGAGCACGTTCGCCAGCATCGGGCGGTCCATGTAGACGGCGTAGCGGTCCATGTAATAGGACGCGCCTGCCGTCACCAGCAGCACCAGCGCCAGCAGCGGCCGCACCGTGAACCGGCTGGAGAGCAGCGCCGCGGCCGCGATGTAGAACGCGGTCAGCGCGACGAACAGCGCGGCGGAAAAGCCCCAGGTGCCGGGATCGCCCCAGCTGCGCCCGGCCAGAGCCGCCCGCCAGAACGGGCCGTTGCCCGCGAGCATCACGAAGGCCGCACAGGCCAGGACCAGGGTTTCGATGTGGACCGCGGGGCGGGCCAGCCACGGCCGCACCGCGTCGGGAATTCTCATGGGCGCCGAGTATGCCTTGGCCGGACTCAAGCCAGCCTGAACCATGGGGACGCGGACCCGGCCCAAGCGCCCGGCCGGGCCGGGGTCATCAAAAAAGGCTAAAATTCAGGGCTTTGCGCTTATGGCGCTCCCCGCCGCAGCACCCGACGCCCAGCGCGTTCCACGCGGCCTAATTACACGCAAATCCCGCTATGAAAACCGCTCAAGAAATCCGCGCCGGCAACGTCATCATGCACGGCAAGGACCCGATGGTCGTCCTGAAGACCGAATACAGCCGCGGCGGCCGCAACTCCGCCACCGTGCGCATGAAGCTCAAGAGCCTGATCGCCAACTTCAACACCGAAGTGGTCTTCAAGGCCGACGACAAGATGGACCAGGTCGTCCTGGACAAGAAGGACTGCACCTATTCCTACTTCGCCGACCCGATGTACGTCTGCATGGACAGCGAGTACAACCAGTACGAAGTCGAAGCCGAGAACATGGGCGACGCGCTGAACTACCTCGAGGACGGCATGCCGGTCGAAGTGGTGTTCTACGACGGCAAGGCCATCTCGGTCGAACTGCCCACCAGCGTCGAGCGCGAGATCACCTGGACCGAGCCGGCCGTCAAGGGCGACACCTCGGGCAAGGTCCTCAAGCCGGCCAAGATCTCCACCGGTTTCGAGATCGGCGTGCCGATCTTCGTGGCCCAGGGCGACAAGGTGGAAATCGACACCCGCACCGGCGAATACAGGAAGCGCGTCTAAGCCCGGCGCTACCATCCGAAGGCTCCGCGAGGAGCCTTTTTCTTTGGCCCATGCAATTGGACTTCGACCAGATCGCCGTGCCGTTTCGCATGCAGCCCGGGCTGCGGCGGCTGGAGGCGGGCGCGCCGCAGCTGACGCGCCTGGATCCGGCGAGCGCCTTGTTCGAAGAAAAACGCAAGGTGCTGCAGGCCGGGCAATCGCGCCTGTCCGTGCCGGGCTTCGACCCGACGCCGGCGCTCCAGGCCATCGCCGAGAAGGCGCGCCAGGATGGGATGGCGGATGCCTTGGGCGGCGACAAGCCGCTGGAGCTGGCTTTCCAAGAGGACTTCGCGGTCCTGGACGGCGACAGCACCACCCTGCCCTGGCTGTGCGTCTGCGTGCCCTCGCACTGGGCGCCGGAAGAGAAGCTGGGCCTGGCCTTTGCCGCGGTTCACGCTCCCGTGGCCGACAACGCCGCCCTGCAGGCTGCCGGAACGCAGCTGGTGCGGCTGGTGACCGGCGGCGCTTGCTGGGAGCGCTTCGTCTGGACGGTCTCGCCCTCGCCGGGCCACGACCAGCATCCGCGCCGGCATTCGCGCACGCCGTGGCCGCCGGCCGGCGACGCGGACGCTTTCGCCTGCGCTTGCTTCCTGCGCGCCGAGCGACAGACATTCTTTCCGGTCGGCCGCGCAACCCGGCAGGCAGTGTTCACGATTCGCGTGATGATCCAGCCGCTGGTGCAGGCCGTGAACACGCCTGAGCGGGCTGGACGCCTGCATGCATCGCTCGCCTCCATGAGCGATGCCGTGCTCGCCTACAAGGGCCTGGCGCCGGCGCGCGATCCCCTGATGCGCTGGCTCGAAAGCAGGGCCTGATGGAGCCGGCCGCACGCATCGCGCGGGTCATCGTCCCGGTGGGCAACGCGCTGGCCGTGCTGTTCATCCCGCTGGCGCCGGCTTTGTCGCTGTAGCGGGCCGGGGTCAGAACCTGGGGCGCAGCACCACCAGGAGCACGATCGCCGCCACCAGCGCGATGCCGACGACAGCAGCCCACAGCAGCGGACTGACGGACGCGTTGTCCTTCGCCGCCGAGGGCGTGGGCGCGGCTTGCGGCCACGGCTTCGCGTCCGGCAGCCATTGCAGCAGTTCACCAGCCGACTCGTCGCTGAACAGGTCGAGCGCGAAGCGCTGCAGCTTGTTCGCTGCCGCGGGCGCGTCGCCGCTGCGCAGCCACAGGTCCACGCGCGAGCCGGCGGTCCGGGCATGGACGATGTCCTTGAGCGGCAGCTTGACCCTGCCGTCCTTCAGCCCCCGGCCCAGGCCGCCGCGGTGCGTGCCCGCGATCCGCAACACGTCGGAATGGACCCGGACTTCCACTTCGCCCCGGAACGCGGGGATCTCGACCGGGCCGGATTCGCTGTCGACCAGGCTTGCGCTGCAGGTGTGTTTCGCGGATGTGTAGCTGCCGCTGCGCATGGCGTTGAAGTCGCCCGCCGGCGAGGGCCGCCCGATCAGCTGCGCCACCGTCAGGCGGCTGCCGTCGCTGGCCTCGAGCAGGTGCTCGCCGTTGAGGGTGTTCTTGATGCGCAGGCCGATGATCGTGCGCCGGTCGTACGGGCCCATACGGCGGCCTTCATGCAGGACGTGGTAAGCCAGCAGATCCAAGTCACCCCTCCGGTTCGATTTGCGCGCAAGCATAGCGGCAACGGCCGAGCACCGCCAGAGGGCTTGAATGGCCCCAGAATGTCGGCATGAGCTCTACCCGCAACATCCATGACAAGCGCCTCTCGGACGCCTGGGCGACGCTGAAGGCGCACTCCGACGCCGGACTGCCGCTGGACCCCGACGCCAGCCGCCTGGCCTTCGCCGATCCCGAATTCCTGCTGCGCCGCGAAACCCGCGGCATCCGGTTCCAGCTCGAGCTGCTCAAGCCCGATCTCGAGCAGCAGGCCATGGGCATCGAAAACACCGTCGTCGTCTTCGGCAGCGCGCGCTTTCGCAGCGAGGAAGAAGCCGCCGCCCTGGTGGTGGCGGCCGAAGCCGGCGGCGACGAAGCCGTGATCCGCCGCGCCCGGGCGCTGGCGCGCAACGCCCACTACTACGAGAAGGCGCGCGCCTTCGGCAGGATCGTCGCCGGATACAGCGCCGGCAAGGACCCGGCCGACATGCTGTTCATCTGCACCGGCGGCGGCCCCGGCATCATGCAGGGCGCCAACCGGGGCGCCTACGAGGGCGACGGCATCAGCGTCGGGCTGTCGATCGCGCTGCCGATGGAAGAAGCGGCCAACCCCTACGTGACGCCGGCGCTGTCGTTCAAGTTCCACTACTTCGCGCTGCGCAAGATGCACTTCATGATGCGCGCCAAGGCCCTGGTCGCCTTCCCCGGCGGTTTCGGAACGCTGGACGAGCTGTTCGAGGTGATCACGCTGGTCCAGACCAAGAAGGCCAAGCAGGTCCCGATCGTGCTGTTCGGGTCGGACTACTGGAAGCGGCTGATCAACTTCGACGTGCTGATCGAGGAAGGCGTCATCTCGCCCGACGACCTGAACCTGTTCCAGTACGCCGACGATCCCGAAGACGCCTGGAAGATCATCAAGCAGTTCTACCGGCTCTGAGAAAGCCTTTCACGCTCCCGGGCTGCGCAAACCCCAGGCCCCGCGGCTGCCCAGGCCGACGGCGGCGCCGACGAACCAGAACACGCCGGCGATGCCGATGAAGGTGCCGGCCAGGCCGAACAGCATCGGCATGGCGACACTGGAGGCGTTGATCGCCATCATGCGCATCGCCACCGCCTCGCCATGGCGATGTTCGGGCGTGATCTGGTGCAGCGTGCTCATCACCATCGGCTGCACCGATCCGAGCGCGACCCCCAGCAGCACCGAGCACAGCCCCATCGCCAGGGCCGAGTGCATGAAGGGATAGACGGCGAACAGCAGCGCCGTTGCGCCCATCGCGCCGGCGATCACGGCCCACTCCTTGAGGTAGCCGGCGATCATCGGCAGCACGACGCGCACCAGTGCCCCGGCCACCGCGAACGCGCCCAGGATGGTCCCGATCACGGACGCGGACAGGCCGCGCTCGTGGCCCAGCAGCGGGACGACGAAGGTGTGCACGTCCCAGCACGACGACAGCAGCCAGTTGACCATCAGCAGGCGCCGGAACATCGGCTCACGCAGCAGGTCCCACGCCTTGCCGGCGTGCGCGCCCGCGGGCCGCGCGACCGGCGGCAGCTCCCGTGCCGTCCGGACCCAGTACCAGGAGAGCAGCGGAAGCACCGCCATCAACAGGAAAGCGAGCCTGAAGCCGCCGTGGTCGATCACCAGGCCGGCGCTGAAGGGACCGACGAAGTTCGAGATGGCCGGGCCGATCGCCAACCACGAGAACACCTGCTTGAGCTCGGTCGGCGTTTCCGCCGCCCGGCCCACGTGGCGCTGCAAGGCGATCGACGCGGCGCCGGTCGCCCCGCCGGTCAGCAGCGCGCTCAGGCACAGCACCGGGAAGATCGGGAAGGCGACCGCCAGGCCGCCGCCCAGCGTCGCCGCGATCACGGCGATCCCGATCGGCCGCTTCAGTCCATGGCGGTCGGCGTAGCGGCCGGCGGGCAGGGACAGAAACACCTGCGTCAGCGCGAACAGCGCCAGCAGCACGCCGACGGCGGCCTCGCTGTGGCCGTTGCGCAGAGCGAGCAGCGGCGCCGCCATGCGCGTGCCCGCCATGCAGGCGTGCAGGAAAACGTGGCTGGCGATCAGGCGGGCGAGCTCGGGGCTCAGGGCTCGGCTCATCCGGCGGTGTCTTCTTCGCCTTCGTCCAGACCAAGCAGGCTCTGCGGCAGGGACTTGCTGGGCTTGACGCCGAGTTCCTTGAGCATCTCGGCCTGCCGGATCACGTTGCCCTTGTTGCGGGTCAGCTTGTCCAGCGCCTTGCCGTACGCAGCCTTGGCCTGGTCCAGGTTCTTGCCGACGCTCTCCAGATCGGCGACGAAAGCGGACAGCCGGTCGTAGAGCTCGGCGCCGCGCTTGGCGATGTCCTGTGCGTTGCGGTTCTGTGCTTCCTGCCGCCAGAGGTGCGCCACCGTCCGCACGACGAACAGCAGCGTCGAGGGACTCACCAGCAGGACGTTCTTGTTCCACGCGTCCATGTACATCTGGTTGTCTTCGGCGACGGCCAGCATGAACGCGGGCTCGATGGGCACGAACATCAGCACGAAGTCCAGCGACTTCAAGCCGTACAGCGCGTGGTAGTTGCGCTCCGACAGGCCCTTGATGTGGGTGCGGACGGAGTCGAGATGGCGCTTGCGCGCGCCGGCCCGCACCAGGTCGTCGTCGCAGCTGGAAAACTCTTCGTAGGCGAGCAGCGACACCTTGGCGTCGACGATCAGGTGGCGCTCCTCGGGCAGCCGGATGATCACGTCGGGCTGGCCCCGGCTGCCGTCTTCGCGCATGAAGCTTTCCTGGACGTCGTACTCGCTGCCCTTGCGCAGGCCCGACGCTTCGAGCACCCGCTCCAGAATGAGTTCGCCCCAGCTGCCCTGGGTCTTGGACGAGCCCTTGAGCGCGATGGTGAGATTGCGGGCGTCGTCGCTCAGCGCCTTGTTCAGGCCCATCAGCTGCGTCACCTGCTGCGCAAGGGCCGAACGCTCCTTGCCCTCGGTGTCGTAGAACTGCTCCACCTTGCCCTGGAACTCCTGCAGCTTGGCCTTCACCGGGTCCAGCATCTGGCCCAGCGCGGTCTGGTTCTGCTCGGCGAAGCGCCTGCTTTTTTCTTCCAGGATGTCGTTGGCCAGGCTCTTGAACTGGTTCGACAGCGCCTCCTTGGCATCCAGCAGCAGCGCCAGTTTCTCGGTCGATTGCCGGCGCTCCGTCTCCAGCCGCGTCGTCAGTTCCACGCCCTGCGAATGCAGCGAGGCGGCACTGGCCTCGGCGGCCTGCCGCGCCGCGGCCTGCACCGCGAGCTCCTGGCGGACCAGGGCGGCGGCCTCGCGCTCGCCCTGCACCTCCGCCTGCAGGCGGCCGGCCTCCTCGCGCAGGTTGGCGATCACGGCCTGCAGGTTGGCGTTCTCCGCCTCGACCCGGTCCGCCTTCTGCACCAGCGCTGCGATGCGCGCGTTGTCGCTTTCGAGCGCGGCGATCCGCGCCTGCGCGCTGCTCAGGCTGTCCGCCGTCGCCTGCAGCCGCAGCGTCGCCTCGGCCAGCGCCGTCTCAGCCACCGGCAGGCTGCGCAGCCGCTCGCGCAGGGTCGCCAGTTCGGCGTTGGCTTCGGAGCGGATCCGTCCGGAAACGATTTCCAGCTGGCTGGCCGCCGAGCGCCGCGCCAGCCGCCATCCCGCCCACAGACTCACCACGATTGCCAGCAGCAATGCGCCGGCGAACATCAACACAAAAGCGGGACCGACAACTTGCATTACTTCTTCAGCACTTGCGGATTGAGCGCCGTGAGCGGCTTGCCGTTGACGAGGAAACCGATCAGGTTGTCGGCGGCGAGATCGGCCATCGCCAGGCGGGTCGGCATCGTGGCGCTCGCGATGTGCGGCGTCAGCACGACGTTGGGTACGGTGAGCAGCGCCGGGTTCAGCCTGGGTTCGCCCTCGAAGACGTCCAGGCCGGCCGCGGCGATCGTGCCCGCCCGCAGCGCCTCGGCCAGCGCCGCGTCGTCGACGATGCCGCCGCGGGCGATGTTGACCAGGTTGGCGGTCGGCTTCATCAGCGACAGCTCCCGGGCCCCGATCGTGTGGTGCGACGACGGCGAGTACGGCAGGACCAGCACGAGGTGGTCCGCCGTCCTGAGCAGCTCCTCCTTGTCGACGTAGCGGGCCTTGCAGGCCGCTTCCAGGTCGGGCGCCAGGCGCGAGCGGTTGTGATAGATCACGTTCATGCCGAAGCCGTGGGCACCGCGCCTGGCGATGACCTGGCCGATCCGGCCCATTCCCAGGATGCCGAGGGTGGAGCCGTGGATGTCGCTGCCGGCGAACATGTCGTAGCTCCAGCGGTCCCACTTGCCGGCCCGCAGGTAATGCTCGCTCTCGGTGATGCGGCGCGCCGTCGCCATCAGCAGGGCGAAGCCGAAATCGGCGGTCGTCTCGGTCAGCACGTCCGGCGCGTTGGTGGCCAGCACGCCGCGCGCGGTCATCGCGTCGACGTCGAAGTTGTTGTATCCGACGGCCATGTTGGCGCAGATGCGCAGTTGCGGCGCGGCCTCCAGCACCTCGGCGTCGATGCGTTCGCTGCCGGTGGTGAAGGCGCCGACCTTGTCAGCCAGCTTCTGCGCGAGCTGCTGCTTGCTCCAGGGCGTGTCGGCCTGGTTGTGCTCGACGTCGAAATGCTGCTCGAGCCTGGCGATGGTTTCCGGAAAGATGGCCCGGGCGACGAGGATCTTTGGCTTGTTCATGGCGGGTCGATGGGCTGGAGCCCAGCCGGTGTGGGGTTGAGGAGCGATGGCGACGCAGCGGCGGGAACGGCCGGCGCCCCTTGGGCCGGCGTGTCCGGGTGCCATCCGAGCGCGAACAGCAGCACGTAGAAACCGAGCACATAGGCCAGCGCGATGTGCCAGCCTGCCTTGAGCCAGGCGCCGACCGAGCGGGCTTCAGGATACATGTTCGACAATGCGACGCCGGCCGACGACCCGAACCAGATCATGGATCCGCCGAAGCCCACCGCATAGGCCAGGAAGCCCCAATCGTAGCCGCCCTGGCGCAGCGCCAGCGCCGTGAGCGGGATGTTGTCGAACACGGCGCTGACGAAGCCCAGGCCGAAGGCGCTTTCCCAGGAGGCCGCGGGCAGGTGCTTGACCGGCATCATGGCTGCGCACAAGACCAGCGAGAGCAGGAAGACGCTGCCGCGAAAGGCCCCCGGCAACAGCGCCCAGTTGGGCCGGCGCCAGGGCGCGGTGACGAGGATCGCGACCCACACGGCCAGGCCGATCACCGGCACTTGCGCAAGGACCGCGGGCGCCGAGAGGTTGAAGAAGACGTTGGCGCCGATCGCCGCCAGCAGGATGATCGCCACGATCGCCAGCCGCGAGCCATGGAAGCTCGCACCGGCGGGGCTGTCCCTCATGATCGGCTGCAGCCTGTGCTGCTGCTTGGCGGCGATGACGGCGAAGACCAGGGTGGCGGATGCGGCGGCGATATACGCTTCGAACACCTGGCCGGGCCTGACGCCGGCAATCCACATCATCGTCGTCGTCGTGTCGCCGACCACGCTGCCCGAGCCACCGGCGTTGCTCGCCGCCACGATCCCGGCCAGGAAGCCGATGTGGACGCGCTTGCGGTACAGCACGCCGGCCATGGTGCCGCCGATCATCGCGGCGGCGATGTTGTCCAGGAAGCTGGAGATCACGAACACCAGCAGCAGCAGGCAGAAGCCGCCCTTCCAGTCGTCGGGCAGGTAACGCGGCAGCAGCGCCGGCAGGCCGCTGCGTTCGAAATGATCGGCCAGCAGCGCAAAACCCAGCAGCAGTCCCAGCAGGTTGCCCAGCGTGACCCATTCGTGCGCCAGCAGGCCGGCCAGGCCGGCAAACCCGGCGACGCCGGAAAAATCGCCCAGCGCCAGCTTGTACAGCGTGATCACCGCCAGCCCCGTCAGGGCGACGGCGAGTGTGTGGTGATGGAAGAGCGCGACGCCGAGCAGCGTGAGGGCGAAAAGAACGAAATCCACGGGGATGCCCGCGACGACCATGGTGTCTCCGATGTGTCTCCAACTCTGGCGCAGATTATGCGGGCTCGGCCGTACGCACCCGCGGCGGAAGCTTCTCGGCTGTAGGCACCTGCCTACGGCCTGTGGCCTGAGCGTCCTACCGGCTTGCGCATGAGCAAGGCCTAAGGTTGCGATGCCGCCGCATGGGCATCCCGCCCGCGACACGCAGCAATCCAAGGAGAAACGCACCATGAATCACGACCAGATCGAAGGCAACTGGAAACAGGTCAAGGGCAGGGTCAAGGAGCAGTGGGGCAAGCTCACCGACGACGATCTCGACGTGATCGCCGGCAAGCGCGACCAGCTGCTGGGCCGCATCCAGGAGCGCCATGGCATCGCCAAGAGCGAAGCCGAAGAGCAGGTGCGCCACTTCGAGAC
>JAQGNJ010000187.1 GCA_028291885.1 Ramlibacter sp.
CCATCGCGAAGTAGTGCAGCGTGGGGCCGCCGAACAGCAGCATCGACAGCACCATGATCTGGGTCGAGCCGTGGGTGATGATGGTGCGGCTGATGGTGGAGGTGATCGCGTTGTCGATGATCTCCACGGTGTTCATCTTGCGGTAGCGGCGGAAGTTCTCGCGGATCCGGTCGAAGATCACCACCGACTCGTTCACCGAATAGCCCAGCACCGCCAGCACCGCCGCCAGCACCGCCAGCGAGAACTCCCACTGGAAGAATGCGAAGAAGCCCAGGATGATGATGACGTCGTGGAGGTTGGCGATGATGGCCGCGACCGCGAACTTCCACTCGAAGCGGAAGGCCAGGTAGACCATGATGCCGACCACCACCATGGCGAGCGCCTTCAGGCCGTCGGTTGCCAGTTCCTCGCCGACCTGGGGACCGACGAACTCGGTCCGGCGCAGCGTCACGCCCGGATCCTGGGCCTTCAATGCCGTGAGAACCTTCTCGCTTTGTTGCGCAGAGCTGACGCCTTTTTGCGCCGGCAACCGGATCATCACGTCGCGCGAGGTGCCGAAGTTCTGCACCTGGACGTCCGAAAAGCCGAGCCGGGCGACGCTGGAACGGATCCTTTCGACGTCCGCCGGCTGCGAATAGCCCACTTCCATCACGGTGCCGCCGGTGAACTCCACCGACAGGTGCAAGCCCCGCTGGAACAGGAAGAACACGGCTGCCGCGAAGGTCAGGAAAGAGATCACGTTGAAGATCAACGCGTTCTTCATGAACGGGATATCCCGCCGGATCTTGAAGAATTCCATCTTGTTGTACTTCCTACTCGGCCTTGGTTATAACGCCTTCGCTCGCCGGGCGCCAGACGGTGCCGATCGAGACCGACTTGAGCTTCTTCTTGCGGCCGTACCAGAGGTTCACCAGGCCGCGCGAGAAAAACACGGCCGAGAACATCGAGGTCAGGATGCCGATGCAGTGCACGACGGCGAAGCCGCGGACCGGCCCGGAGCCGAACGCCAGCAGGGCCACGCCGGCGATCAGGGTGGTGATGTTCGAGTCCAGGATGGTGGCCCAGGCCCGGTCGTAGCCGGCATGGATCGCGGCCTGCGGCGAAGCGCCGTTGCGCAATTCCTCACGCACCCGCTCGTTGATCAGCACGTTCGAGTCGATCGCCATGCCCAGCGCAAGCGCCATGGCCGCCATGCCGGGCAGGGTGAGCGTGGCCTGCAGCATCGACAGGACCGCCACCAGCAGCAGCAGGTTCAACGCCAGCGCGATGCCGGAAAACACGCCGAACAGCATGTAGTAGATCGCCATGAAGGCGCAGATCACGGCGAAGCCCCAGGCCACGCTGTGGAAGCCCTTGGTGATGTTCTCGGCGCCGAGCGTCGGGCCGATGGTCAGCTCCTCGATGATCTCCATCGGCGCGGCCAGCGAGCCGGCGCGCAGCAGCAGGGCGACGTCGTTGGCCTCGGTGGTCGTCATGCGGCCGGAGATCTGGACCCGGCCGCCGCCGATCTCGCTGCGGATCACCGGCGCCGTCACGACCTCGCCCTTGCCCTTTTCGAACAGCAGGATGGCCATGCGCTTGCCGATGTTCTCGCGCGTGATGTCCTTGAAGATGCGCGATCCCTTGGCGTCCAGCGTCAGGTGGACCGCCGCTTCCTGCGTCTGCTGGTCGAAGCCGGGCTGGGCGTCGGTCAGGTTTTCGCCGGTCAGGATCACCTGCTTCTTGACGATCACGGGCTGGCCGCTGCGCTCCAGGTAGCGCTCGTCGCCGAACGGCACGGGACCGTTGCCGCTTTCGGCCGCGCGGGCCTCGGCGCTCTCGTCGACCAGTCGCACTTCCAGCGTGGCCGTCCGGCCCAGGATGTCCTTGGCCTTGGCCGTGTCCTGCACGCCGGGCAGCTGCACCACGATGCGGTCGAGGCCCTGCTGCTGGATCACCGGCTCGGCCACGCCGAGTTCGTTGATCCGGTTGTGCAGCGTGACCATGTTCTGCTTGAGCGCCTGATCCTGGATCCGGCGCGCCGCTTCCGGCTTGATGGTGGCGGTGAGCTTGTACTCCGTGCCTTCCGGCGCGTCCGCCGCCTGCAGGTCGGGGAACTGGTCGGCAAGCACGGCCCGGGCGGCTTGCAGCGTCTGCGTGTCGCGAAAGCGCACCTCGATCGCCTGGCCGTTGCGGCTGATGCCGGCGTGGCGCACGTTCTTTTCACGCAGGATGCTGCGCAGGTCGCCGGAGAAGGACTCCGCCTTCTTGGTCAGCGCCGCCTGCATGTCGACCTGCAGCATGAAGTGCACGCCGCCGCGCAGGTCCAGGCCCAGGTACATCGGCGCCGCGTGCAGGGCCGTCAGCCACTTGGGCGAACCCGAAAGCAGGTTCAGCGCCACCACGTACGACGGGTCGCTCGGGTCCGGCACCAGCGCCTTCTGGATCGCGTCCTTGGCCTTGAGCTGGACGTCGCCGCTCTCGACCCGGACCTTGACCGAATTGGCGTCCAGCGTGATGGCCTCGGGCTTGATGCCGGCGGCGGCAAGCGCCTGTTCCACCCGCGCCTGCGTCGTGCTGTCGACCTTGACCGTCGCCTTGCCGGAGGACACCTGCACTGCCGGCGCTTCGCCGAAGAAATTGGGGAGGGTGTAGATCGCCCCCACCAGCAATGCGATCAGGATGATCGCGTACTTCCACACCGGGTATCGGTTCATCTGCTTTTTAAACCTTCAAAGGACGCGCGGTGCGCAGCACCTGCGTTTCACCTTTACTTGATCGTGCCCTTGGGCAGGACCTGGACGACGGCGCTGCGCTGCAGCGTCACCTCGACACCGGAGGCGATCTCGACGCCCAGGTAGACGTCGCCCAGCCGGGTCACCTTGCCGAGCACGCCGCCGGCGGTCGCCACTTCGTCGCCCTTGGCCAGCGCTTCGACCATGGAGCGATGCTCCTTCTGCCGCTTCATCTGGGGGCGGATCATCACGAAATACAGCACCACGAACATCAGCACCAGCGGCAGCATGGTCATGAGGGAGGACTGCATGTCGCTGCCTCCGGCGGCTGCGGGTGCGGTTTGGGCAAAGGCGGAAGAAATGAACACGGGGACTCCAGGACGGGTGCGTTATCGATGCGTCCGCACACAGGCGGGCACGCCAGGCGTGCCGCAGGCGGAACTTGCGATTGTAGGTGCACCGCCCTGGGTCATGCTCCGCCGGCCGGCGAACCGCCGGCTCCGGCAGGGAATCGCTCAGGCCGCCCGACGGGCCAGCTCCGGATCGCTCCATTGCTGCATCAGCCGATCCCACTGGATGCGGGCCGCGGCCAGGTTGCGCTCCTTGACGTGGCCGAAGCCCTTGATCTGCTCCGGGATGCGGGCGATCTCGAGCGCCAGGGCGTGGTTGCCGGCGTCCAGCGAGGCCAGGACCCGCTCGATGCTTTCGCGGTACTGCCCGATCAGGGCCCGCTCGGTCCGGCGCTCCCCGGTTCGGCCGAACACGTCGAACGCTGTCCCGCGCAAGCCCTTGAGTTTCGCCAGCACCTTGAACCCGGTCAGCATGGCGGGGCCGAACTTCATCTTCTGCAGTTCGCCCTGGTCGTTGCGTCTGGCGATCGCGGGCGGGGCGAGGTGGAAGTTGATCTTGTAGTCGCCCTCGAACATGGCGGCGACGCGCTCCTGGAAACCGGTTTCGGCGTGGAGCCGGGCGACCTCGTATTCGTCCTTGTAGGCCATCAGCCTGAACAGGGAGCGGGCCACGGCCTCGGTCAGGGCGGTCTTGCCCAGCGGCGCTTCGGCGGCGCGGACCTTGTCGACGAAGGCCTTGTAGTCGCCGGCATAGGCCGCGTTCTGGTACGCCGTCAGGAACTCGACCCGGCGGCCCACGACGTGGTCCAGCGTCTCGCGTTTCTTGAACTCGATGACCTGCACCGGCGCCAGCAGCTTCTCGACCGAAGCCCAGTCGTGCGCGGCCCGGCGGCCCCACTCGAACGCCGCCTTGTTGTTTTCCACTGCGACGGCGTTCAGCTCGATCGCCCGGATCAGCGATTCGCGGCCCAGCGGGATCCAGCCCTTCTGCCAGGCATAGCCCAGCATCATCGGGTTGGTGTAGATGCTGTCGCCCATCAGCCGGGTCGAGGCGGCGTCGGCGTCGAAGGCGGACACGCCTTGCGGTCCCACTGCATGCACGATCTCGGCGGCGCAGGCATCGGCCGGGTTGTGCCAGTTGGCGTTCTTGACGAAGGCCGCCGTCGGCGTGCTGTGCGAATTGAGGGCAACGTGCGTGCGGCCGGGGCGCATCCGCAGGATCGTCTCCTTGCCGGCGGTGACGATCGGGTCGCAGCCGATGACCAGATCGGCGCCGGCCATGCTGACGCGCGTGGTGCGGATGTCCTCGGCGCGCTCGCCGATCAGCACATGGCTCCAGGTATTGCCGCCCTTTTGCGCCAGGCCCGCCGCATCCTGGGTGACGATGCCCTTGCCCTCGATGTGGCCCGCCATGCCCAGCAACTGGCCGATGGTGATGACGCCCGTGCCGCCGACACCGGCCACCACGATGCCGAAGGCGCCGTCGATCTTCGGCAGCTGGGGCTCGGGCAGCTCGCCCAGTTCGAACGGGGAAACCGCCTTGTCCTTCGACTTCTTCTTCAGCTGCCCGCCCTCGACGGTGACGAAGCTCGGGCAGAAGCCCTTCAGGCAACTCGTGTCCTTGTTGCAGGTGCTCTGGTTGATCGTGCGCTTGCGGCCGAACTCCGTTTCCAGCGGTTCGACCGACAGGCAGTTGCTCTTGACGCTGCAGTCGCCGCAGCCTTCGCAGACCAGGTCGTTGATGACAACGCGCACCGCCGGGTCGACCATCGTTCCGCGCTTGCGGCGCCGCCTTTTTTCCGTGGCGCAGGTCTGGTCGTAGATGATGACCGTCGTGCCCTGGATCTCGCGGAACTCGCGCTGGATCCGGTCCAGCCCGTCGCGGTGCTCGATCGCGATGCCCGCCGGCAGGCCCTGCACGCCCTCGTACTTCTCGGGTTCGTCGGTGACGATCGTGATCTTCGCCGCGCCCTCGGCCCGCATGCTTTGCGCGATCTGGACCACCGAGTGCCCTTCGGGCCGCTCGCCCACCTGCTGGCCGCCGGTCATCGCGACTGCGTCGTTGTAGAGAAGCTTGTAGGTGATGTTGACGCCGGCGGCGATCGACTGCCGGATCGCCAGGATGCCGCTGTGGAAGTAGGTGCCGTCGCCGAGGTTGGCGAAGACATGCTTTTCATTGGTGAACGGCTGCTGGCCGACCCACGGCACGCCCTCGCCGCCCATCTGGGTGAAGCCAATGGTCGCGCGGTCCATCCAGGTCGCCATGAAGTGGCAGCCGATGCCGGCCATGGCCCGTGAGCCTTCGGGCACGACGGTGGAGGTGTTGTGCGGGCAGCCGGAACAGAACCAGGGCGCGCGGTCGCCCTTGACCTCCAGCACCTGCATCGACCGTTCCTTGGCTTCGAGGATCGCCAGCTGCGCGTCGATTCGGGCGGCCATGTCGCCGCCGACGCCCTGCTTCTTCAGGCGGTGGGCGATGGCGCGGGCGATCAGCGCCGGCGACAGGTCGGCGTTGGCGCGCAGCAGCGTGTGGCTCGACGGGTTCGGGTGCGACCATTCGCCGCCGGAGAAATCGCCCTCGTCCTCGTTGAACTTGCCGACCACGTTGGGCCGCACGTCGGGGCGCCAGTTGTAGAGCTCTTCCTTCACCTGGTATTCGATGACCTGGCGTTTTTCCTCGACGACGAGGATCTCGCGCAGGCCGGTGGCGAACTCGCGCGTGCCCTGGGCTTCCAGCGGCCAGACCACGCCGACCTTGTGCAGGCGGATGCCGAGCTGGCGGCAGGCGTCGTCGTCCAGTCCGAGGTCGATCAGGGCCTGGCGGGTGTCGTTGTAGGCCTTGCCGCTGGCGATGATGCCGAAGCGGTCGTTCGGGCCTTCGATCGCGTTGTAGTTGAGGCGGTTGGCGCGGATGTAGGCCAGGGCGGCGTACCACTTGTAGTCGAACAGGCGCGCTTCCTGCTCCAGCGCCGTGTCAGGCCATCGGATGTGCAGGCCGCCGGGCGGCATCTGGAATTCCGGGACCACGACCTGGACGCGGTCCGGATCGATCATCGCGGTGGCGCTGGATTCGACGATCTCCTGGATCGTCTTCATCCCGGCCCAGACGCCGGAGAAGCGGCTCATCGCGAAAGCGTGGATGCCCAGGTCGAGGATCTCCTGCACCGAGGCCGGGAAGAACACCGGCAGGCCGCAGGCCTTGAAGATGTGGTCGCTCTGGTGCGCGGCGGTGGAGCTCTTGGCGACGTGGTCGTCGCCTGCCACCGCGATGACGCCGCCCCAGGGCGTGGTGCCCGCCATGTTGGCGTGCTTGAAGACGTCGCCGCTGCGGTCCACACCGGGACCCTTGCCGTACCAGATGCCGAACACGCCGTCGAACTTCTGCGTTCCCGCCGGCGCGAATCCCAGCTGCTGCGTTCCCCACAGCGCGGTGGCGGCAAGTTCTTCGTTGACGCCGGGCTGGAAGACGATGTTCTGCGCCTTGAGGTACTTCTCGGCCTTCCACAGGGCCTGGTCGTAGCCGCCCAGCGGCGAACCGCGGTAGCCGCTGATGAAGCCGGCCGTGTTCTTGCCCACCTGCGCATCGCGCAGCCGCTGCAGCATCGGGAGCTTGACCAGCGCCTGCACGCCGCTCATGAAGGCGCGGCCGTAATCGAGGGAATATTTGTCGTCGAGCGTGACGGTTTCCAGCGCCTTGCGGATGTGCTCGGGAAGGGGGGCGTTCATGTCGCGTTTGTCTCCGGAATCAGTCGGCAAAGTGTATGCCCGTCCTACAGATAAGTCTTTGCTTTCTGTGCCCGGATATCGGTAGGATGAGAAAGGATCTTTCTTTATTCAGCCATTCATGGAAACACTCGACAAGTTCGACGTCCGCATCCTGGAACAGCTCCAGGCCGACGCCCGCGTGACCAACGCCGAACTCGCGCAGCGCGTGGGCCTGTCGGCGGCGCCCTGCTGGCGGCGGGTCCGCGCGCTGGAAGAAGCGGGCTTCATCAAGGGGTACCACGCCGAGATCGACCGCCACAAGATCGGCATGGGCGTGCTGGCGTTCGTCCGGCTCGACGCCGACCGCAACACCGGCGAGCGCACACTGGAGATGGAAGAAGCGATCCGCAAGATCCCGGAGATCGTGTCCTGCCACTACATCAGCGGCGCCGGAACCTTCGAGCTGCAGGTGGTCGCGCGCGACCTGGACAGTTTTTCGCAGTTCGCCCGCAAGGTGCTGATCAACCTGCCCAACGTGAAGGACCTGCACACCAGCTTTTCGCTGGGCGAGGTCAAGGCCAGCAGCAGCCTGCCATTGAGCCATCTGCCGCCGCATTCGCCTGACCGCGCAGCGCCGTCATGACCGCGGCCACAGCACCCACAGGCGCAGCGGCTGCTTGAGCCGGCCGGCAAGCTCGCCGGCTTCCGGCCCCCAGCCGGCGAAATAGTCGGCCCGCACGGCGCCCACGATAGCGCTGCCCGTGTCCTGCGCCAGCACCAGGCGCTGCAGGTTCAGCATCGGTCCGCTGGAGGCCAGCCACACCGGTGTCCCGTAGGGAATGCTTTCCTTGTCGACGGCGATCGAGCGGCCGGGCGTCAGCGCGACACCCTGGGCGCCGCGGGGACCGAAGGCGGCGTCCAGCTCCGACAAGGCCTCTTCGCGGAAGAACACGGTGCGCGGATTGCTCCAGAGCATCTCGTTCAGGCGCTGCGGATTCTGCGCCGCCCAGGCCTTGATGCCCGGCCACGACGCGTCCCGCACCGCCCCCTGCTGCAGCAGCCAGCTGCCGACGCTGCGGTACGGATGGTCGTTGCTGGCGGCATAGGCCAGCCGCACGAGGCGCTGGCTGCCGTCCGGCTCCGCCATGCGAAGCCGGCCCGAGCCCTGGATCTGCAGCATCAGGGCGTCCAGCGGATCGGCCAGCCAGGCGATCTCGCGGCCGCGCAGCGCAGAGCGCGCGGCCGGCAGCGTGTCGATGTCCTGGCGGCTGTACCAGGGCTTCCTCTGGCCCAGGCCCGGCGGTGGCGCGTACAGCGGGATCGTGAAGCCCGGCCCCGGCTGGCGCGATGCCTGCAGCAGCGGTTCGTAGTAGCTGGTCAACAGGCCGTCGGCGGGGCCCTGCAGCGGCTCCACCCGATACGGCTGCAGCCGCCGCACCATCCAGTCGCGCTGCTCGTCAGCGCCGGCGATCGACAGCCGCCGCACCTCGGGACACAGCGCAGCGAAAGCGGGGCCCGGGCGCTCGCAGCTTTTCAGCCAGGCGTTCCAGGCCTCGTGCGGCGCGTCGTCGGCAAAGCCCGGCAGCTCGGCCCAGCGCACCGCGGTCCAGCGCGAGCGGCCCTGCAGCTGTGGCGGCGGCAGCGGCGCCGTGTCGGCCGGCAGGACGTAGCGCGCGACTGGCGGCGTCGCGGCGAGGGGTTCGACGGGCACAGCAGGTGCAACGGGCGCAGCAGGCGACACGGGAGCTGCCGGTGCGGGCTCAGGCGGCAGCGGCACCGACGTGCAGGCCGCCAGCGTTCCTACAATTGCCGCCATTGCAAGGAAACGGTTCATGTTGCTGATTTTGCTCGAAGCCCTGCTGGCAGGGGTGCTGCTGGTGGCCATCGTCTGGTGGACCATGTTCTCCGGACGCAAGGGCGGCGAGCCGCCGGACGACCAGCAGGACAAGCCGAAACCGCCGCAAGAGCGCTGACCGCCGGGCCGCCGGCTTAGAGATCCCGCAGCAGGTTCGCCAGCTCCACGGCGGACTTGACTTCCATCTTGTCGAAGACGCGGGCGCGATGCACTTCGACTGTCCGCACGCTGATTTCCAGCTGGTCGGCGATCAACTTGTTCGGCAAGCCTTCGACGACCAGCCGCATGACGTCGCGTTCGCGCTCCGTCAGCTCCTGGAGCCTGGACTTGAGCTTGTGCTTTTCCTGGCGCGCCGCCAGCACCTCGGCCGAACGGCGGATCGCCTGCTCGATCCGGTCGACCAGGGCGTTGTCGGAAAACGGCTTTTCGCAGAAGTCGAACGCGCCGCGCTTGACCATGTGCACCGCGGTCGGCACGTCGGCATGGCCGGTGAGGAAGATCACCGGCATCACGTCGACCAGGCCGCGGGCCGCCAGCTTGTCGAACAGCTCCAGCCCCGACAGCCCCGGCATGCGCACGTCCAGCAGCAGGCAGCAAGGCTGGGCCGGAACGAAGCCGGCCTCCAGCATGGCGTCGAGCTCTTCGCCGCTGCCGAAGGTTTCGGACAGAAGCCGGCGCGAGCGCAGCAGCCAGGCCAGCGCCTCGCGCACGCTGGCATCGTCGTCGACGATGAATACGGTGGCGTCCAGGGTGGGCTGCATCAGGCCGGGGAGGGTTGCGGGCCCGCGTCGACGGGCAAGGTGAAGCGGAAGATCGTACCTTGGGGATGGTTCGACTCGAAGCCGAGATAGCCCCCGTGCTGCTCGACCACCGTGCGGCACAGGCTCAGGCCCAGCCCCATGCCCTCGGCCTTGGTCGTATAGAACGGAGTGAACAGCTGCTGCGCCACCACGTCGGGAATGCCGGGGCCGCAGTCCGCGACCGAGAATTCGACGGCGGCCGAGGGCCCGATGTGGCGCTCGCCGCCGCCGGCGCGCCGCACCTGGATCAGGAGCGAGGGATTTCGCGCCTGCGCCTCGTCCATCGCCTGCATCGCGTTGCGCGCCAGGTTGAGCAGCACCTGTTCCACCATGGTCCGGTCGCAGGCGACCTGGGGCAGGTCGTCCTGCAGCTTGAGCTGCACGCGCACACCGAGCTTGCGGGCCTGCAGGCTGACCAGCGGCATGATCGCGTCCAGCAGCGCCTGCGGCGCGACCGGCTCGCGCTCGTTGTCGCGGCGGCGGACGAAGTCGTGCACGCTCTTGATCACCTTGCCCGCCCGCTCGGCCTGCTCCGCGATGCGGCGCATCGCGACCTCGATGTCGGCGAGGGCCTGCGGCCCGCTGTGGATCAGGTTGAGCGAGCCCGTCGCGTAGCTGGAGATCGCCGCCAGCGGCTGGTTCAGTTCGTGACTGAGCAGCGAAGCCATTTCGCCCACTGTGGCGAGCCGCGCCGTCGCCTGCAGCCGCTCCTGGCTGGCTCGCGACAGCTCCTCGACCCGGCGCTGCTCGCTGATGTCCAGCACCGCGCTCATCCAGCCGGTCTGCAGGCCCTGCGCGTTGATCAGCGGCGCCTCGATGACCAGCACCGGAAAGCGGGTGCCGTCCGAGCGCATGAAGATCGATTCGGAGCCCTCCCGCGGCGGCTGGTGGCCGCCCGAGCTGGCCGGCGAGTACCAGAAGCGCCAGGAGGTGCGGCTGGCCGGCCAGTTCGCGCCGCCGCGCGAGGGCTTCGAATCGGTGTTCATGCGCCAGGACGGCTCGCGGTTCCCGGTGCTGATCATCGAGGCGCCGCTGATCAACGCGCAGGGCGTGCAGACCGGCTGGATGAGCGCCTTCCTGGACATCAGCGAGCAGCGCCGGGTCGAGGAGCTCTCGCGCGCCAGCCAGGAGCGGCTGCAGGCGACGGCGCGGCTGGCGATGGTCGGCGAGATGGCGTCGCTGCTCAGCCACGAGCTGAACCAGCCGCTGGCCGCGATCTCCAGCTATGCCACCGGTTCCCTCAACCTGCTCGACGCGTCCGGCCCGGCGGCCCAGGCCGACCTGCAGCTGGCCTTGCGCCGCATCGCGGAGCAGGCCGAGCGCGCCGGCAAG
>JAQGNJ010000118.1 GCA_028291885.1 Ramlibacter sp.
CGCGACCATATCCACACGCTGATAAACACGATGGACGACGTCGCCGACCTGATCCAGGACTCGGCCGAGACCATGGCGCTGTACGACGTGCGCCAGGTCAACGAGGAGATCACCCGCCTGACGGACCTGAGCGTCAAGTGCTGCGAGCGGGTCAAGGATGCGGTCGCCCTGATCAGCAAGCTGGCCGATCCGGCCGCCGCCGAGGCGGCGCTCAAGACCTGCGAGGAGATCGACCGGCTCGAATCCGACGCCGACCGCGTGATGCGCTCCGCGATGAGCAAGCTGTTCCGCGAGGAGCCGGACGTGCGCGAAGTGATCAAGATGAAGGCGATCTACGAGCTGCTGGAAACCATCACCGACAAGTGCGAGGACGTGGCCAACGTGATCGAGGGCATCGTCCTCGAGAACTCCTGACAGGCGGCCGTTTCCGATGACAACGGTCCAAGCCTCCCTCTGGGTGGTGATCATGCTGGTGGCGCTCGCCATCGCGTTCGACTTCATGAACGGCTTCCACGACGCCGCGAATTCGATCGCCACGGTCGTGTCCACCGGCGTGCTCCGTCCCGCCACCGCGGTGATGTTCGCCGCCTTCTTCAACCTGGTGGCGGTCTTCGTCTTCCATCTCAGCGTCGCTGCGACGGTCGGCAAGGGCATCGTCCAGCCGGGGGTGGTCGACACGCATGTCGTCTTCGGGGCGCTGGTGGGCGCGACCGCCTGGAACCTGCTGACCTGGTACTACGGCATCCCCAGCAGTTCCTCCCACGCGCTGATCGGCGGCATCGTCGGCGCCGTGATGGCCAAGTCCGGGGCCGGTTCGCTGGTCGCGGCCGGCATCTGGAAGACGGTTCTGTTCATCTTCGTTTCGCCGCTGCTTGGCTTCCTGCTCGGGTCGCTGATGATGGTGGCGGTGTCCTGGCTGTTCCGGCGGGCCCGCCCTTCGAAGGTGGACCGCTGGTTCCGCCGGCTGCAGCTGGTCTCGGCCGGCGCCTACAGCCTGGGCCACGGCGGCAACGACGCGCAAAAGACGATCGGCATCATCTGGATGCTGCTGATCGCCACCGGCTATTCCGCCTCCGGCGCCGAGTCTCCGCCGCTGTGGGTGATCGCCACCTGCTACACCGCGATTGCGGCCGGCACCATGTTCGGTGGCTGGCGCATCGTCAAGACCATGGGCCAGAAGATCACCAAGCTCAAGCCGGTGGGCGGCTTCTGCGCCGAAACCGGCGGCGCTCTCACGCTCTTCCTGGCGACGGCGCTCGGCATCCCGGTGTCGACGACCCACACCATCACCGGCGCGATCGTCGGCGTCGGCTCGACGCAGCGCGCCAGCGCCGTCCGCTGGGGCGTCGCCGGCAACATCGTGTGGGCGTGGGTCCTCACCATCCCCGCCAGCGCGTTCGTCGCCGCCATCGCCTACTGGTTCAGCCTGCAGGTGTTCTAGCCCGGGGCTGCGCCGATCCGCGGCGGTCTGGGATGCAGGCGCGCCATGAACAGCGCGTCGACGTAGCGGCCGTCCTTCAGCGCGTAGCCGAGGTGCCGGCCTTCTTCGACGAAGCCCATCGCGCGGTACAGCCCGATGGCGCGGTCGTTGTCGGCATGCACCGTCAGCTCGGTCCGCAGCACGCCGGCCCAGTTGTCGGCCCAGTCGAGCAGGCGTGAGATCAGCATCCGGCCCACGCCGCGTCCCTGCCACTGGGCTGCGACCCCGATCCCGAGCATGCGGACATGCATGCGGCGAAGGCTGGGCCCTGCCGTGTACAGGCCGGCCGAACCCACGACGCGCTCCTGCGCGATGGCGACGAGGCGGCAGCTGTGCGGCTCCGTCTTCTGCAGGAATTCGAGCCGCGACGCGATCGGCATGTCGGGCAGTTGCAGCGTGCCTGCGAAGGTGCCCGGCGCGCCGGCGAGGGCGGATGCCTCGGCAGCGTCGGCGGGCTCGAGGCTGCGGATCGTGACTTGGGGCGTCTCAGCCTGGTCGGCCGTGTCCATGGTGCTCTCCTTGTGGGAAATGGATGGACATCCCAATCTAGCGCAGCCCGGATTGGGCGGCCAGGGCGGCTGTGGCGCCGGCCTCGCCGCTACTGCGAGATCTTGCGGCCCTCTTCGACCTGGTATTCGAAGTAGCGCTGGAAGCTGAAGACGATGCTGGCCATCAGCACGCCGGTGCCGATCAGCAATGCCAGGACGATGCCGGCGATGGTGAGCCAGCTGGTGTTGCCGCTCGCCGCTTCGGGCGCGGAACCGGGGTTGAAGCGCGCGTTCCACTTTTCCGTCGGCATGAGGCCGTAGATGATGGCCATCAGCGAGCAGCCGGCAAAGGTGAAGCCCAGCATCGGGATCAGGACCCAGCTCCACTGGTCGTCCAGGCCGTACTGCTGGACCCGCTCGATGCCGTACAGGCCGAGCGCGGTCGGGATCGGCAGCAGCCATCCCAGGAGGTCACCCATTCCGCGCAGGTAGAACCGGTGCAGCCCGAGCGGCCCGCCGACCAGGGCGAGCCATGCAGCCAGAGTCTTGTTTTTCATCGGCCGGCCACCTCGGGGGACGTGCTGTCGCCAAGTCCGAGCGTCTTTTCCATCAGCACCACGTCCAGCCACTTGCCGAACTTCCAGCCGCAGGACTTGAGCACGCCGACCGGCGTGAAGCCGATCGCCTCGTGCACCCGCACCGACCCCACGTTGGCCGAGTCGCCGATGACGGCGATCAGCTTGCGGATGCCGGCCGCTTCCGCTTCCTGCGCCAGCGCGGCCAGCAGCTGCTTGCCGGCGCCGCGGCCGCGCGCGCCGTCCGCCATGTAGATCGAGTCCTCGGCCGAATAACGATACGCCGGGCGCGGCTTGAACCAGGTGCAATAGGCGAAGCCGAGGATGCGGCCATCCTCTTCCGCCACGAGGTACGGCAGGTCCTTGGAAAGCACATCGGCGCGGCGGGCCGCCATGTCGGCCTCGGTGGGCGGCGTGGTCTCGAAAGTGCCGGTCCCGTTGAGCACGTGGTGCGCGTAAATCGCGGTGATGGCGGGCATGTCCTGGTCGCGGCTGGCTCGGATCGTGGGCATATAACCTGAAAAAGATATAATGGAAGGCTTTTCAGCGTGTCGCTGGCCGGGTGGCCATGTCGCGTGTCTCAGACGCTGGAAGATCTACTCTCCCACCCGAAGGATAAATCATGGTCGTCATTCGACTTTCCCGCGGCGGCGCCAAGGCCCGTCCTTTCTTCAACATCGTCGTTGCCGACAAGCGCACCCGTCGCGACGGCCGCTTCATCGAGCGCATCGGTTTCTACAACCCCAGCGCCAAGGACAACGAGGAAAGCATCCGCATCGCCCAGGACCGCCTGACGTACTGGCGCGGCGTGGGCGCCCAGCCGTCGCCCACCGTGGAGCGACTGATCAAGCAGGCAGCCTCCAAGGCACCGGCCGCGGCCGCTGCCGCTGCCGCTTAAGGACGGTATGGCAGCGCCCGGCCGTCCGGCCGCCGCGCTGCCGGCGGGCCTCGAACCCGCCGAATTGCCGGCCGATGCGATCGAAGTCGGACGCATCGCCGACGCCTGGGGCATCAAGGGCTGGTTCAAGGTCCTGTCCCACAGCGCCGATCCAGAGGCGCTTTATTCCTCCAAACGCTGGTATCTCCAACCTGCCGAAAAGGGCGCCAAGACCTTTTCCGGCACGCTGTTGCTGAAGATCCGCGAGGCCAAGGACCATTCCGGCACCGTCGTCGCGTCGGCGCAGGAGGTCGAAGACCGCAATGCCGCCGAGGCGCTGCGGGGCGCTCGCGTGTTCGTCCCGAGATCGAGCTTCCCCACCGCCGGCACCGACGAGTACTACTGGGTCGACCTGATCGGCCTGGCGGTCGTCAACCGCGAGGGCGTGGAACTCGGCACCGTCAGGGAACTGATCTCCACCGGACCGCAGACCGTGCTGGTGATCGGCTACGAAGCCGACGGCAAGCCGCAGGAGCGGATGGTCCCCTTCGTTTCGGCCTACGTGGACGGCGTCGACATGGCGGGCAAGCGGATCACCGTCGACTGGCAGCCGGACTACTGAGCTCCAGCGAGCCTGCAGCGCCATGCGCTTCGACATCGTCACCCTGTTCCCCGAGCTGTTCGCGCCGTTCCTCGCCGCGGGCGTGACCCGGCGCGCCTACGAGGGCAGGCTGGTCGACGTGCGGCCGTGGAACCTGCGCGATTTCGCCGAGGGCAATTACCGACGCGTGGACGACCGGCCGTTCGGCGGCGGCCCCGGCATGGTGATGATGGCGCAGCCGCTGGCCAGGTGCCTGGAGGCGATCCGGGCCGATGCCTCGGGAGAGGCGCAGCGGCCCGTCGTCCTGTTCTCTCCCGTCGGCGAGCGGCTGGACCACGCCGCTGTCGAGCGCTGGTCCGCAAGCGCAGGCGCGATCCTGGTCTGCGGCCGCTACGAAGGCATCGACCAGCGCTTCATCGACAAACACGTCGACATGCAGGTCAGCCTCGGCGACTTCGTCCTGTCGGGCGGGGAGATCGCGGCGATGGCGCTGCTGGACGCCGTGGCGCGGCTGCAACCGGGCGTGCTCAACGACGCCGGCAGCCATGCGGCCGACAGCTTCAATCCCGCGCTGGACGGACTGCTGGATTGCCCGCATTACACGCGCCCGGAGGAGTGGGGCGGCAGCGCCGTTCCGCCGCAGCTGCTCTCGGGCCACCATGCGCAGATCGAGCGCTGGCGGCGCGAGCAGCGGCTCCAGGTGACGGCAGCCCGCCGGCCCGACCTGATCGAGGCGGCCCGCGCCGCCGGCCGGTTGACGAAGGCCGACGAGGCCTTCCTGGCAAGCCCGGCCGGAAAACGCTTATAATCCAAGGCTCTCGATCCTCTGCCCGGCCACGGCGAGAGCTGCGTTGCAACGACGCGGCTCGTTCAACCAGCCGTCCCTAGCGTAGCGCGGGCACGATCACCGAGGACATCATGAATCTGATCGAAACCCTTGAGCAGGAAGAAATCGCTCGCCTCGGGAAGAAAATTCCCGAATTCGCCCCCGGCGACACCGTCATCGTCAGCGTCAACGTGGTCGAAGGCACGCGCAAGCGGGCCCAGGCTTTCGAAGGCGTCGTCATCGCCAAGCGCAATCGCGGCCTGAACAGCGGCTTCACCGTGCGCAAGATCTCCAGCGGCGAAGGCGTGGAGCGCACGTTCCAGACCTACAGCCCGCTGATCGCCGGAATCGAAGTCAAGCGCCGCGGCGACGTCCGTCGCGCCAAGCTGTACTACCTGCGCGAGCGCAGCGGCAAGTCGGCGCGGATCCGCGAAAAGCTGCCTTCCCGCGCGAAGACCGCGGCCGCCGCCCAGTAAGCCGTCCCGCTTTGCCAGAGCCGCCGCCGGCCCCGTGCCAGTGGCGGTTTTTTCATTCTGGCGCCCGAAATCGCAATGCCAATCCGTTCCGTTCCCGTCGACACGCCGCTGACCAAGCTGCCGAACTTCGACCCCCGCACCATGGCCGTGGTCGGCATCGACTCGCACCTGCCGGCGCCGGCAAGCCAGGCGCTGACGCCCGAGTCGCTGCGCGCGCGCTTTGCGGCGCCGCCCGCGTGGCAGCCCGAGGTCACCATCGAGCGCAAGTTTTCGCAGCGGGCCATGGCCGACGCCGCGGTCCTGGTGCCGATCGTGACCCGCGACAGGCCGACGGTCATCCTGACGGAACGCACCACGCACCTATCCACCCATTCGGGCCAGATCGCGTTCCCCGGCGGCAAGCGCGACGAGAGCGACACCGACGCGGCCCACACCGCGCTGCGCGAAGCTCACGAGGAGATCGGCCTTGAGCACCGCTTCGTCGACGTCATCGGCCAGATGCCGACCTACACCACGGGCTCGCAATTCGTCATCACGCCCATCGTGGCGCTGGTGCGTCCCGAGCACGTCCTCACGCTCAACGCGTACGAGGTGGCCGACGCTTTCGAGGTGCCGCTGGAGTTCCTGATGAACCCGGCCCACCACCGGCGCCACATGCTGGAGGTCGGGGGCGCGCGCCGCGACTGGTTCTCGATCCCGTACATGGACGGCAAGACCGAGCGTTTCATCTGGGGCGCCACCGCCGCGATGCTGCGCAACCTGTACCGCTTCCTCACGGCCTAGGAACGGCCGGATCGGCGGCTATCATTGCCGCATGAGTTTCTTCGCGATCCTCTTTGCGCTCCTGATCGAACAGGTGCGGCCGCTGGCGCGCGGCAACCCGATCCACGCCGGGCTGCGGCAGTGGGCACGCTGGGTCGCGGGCAATTTCGACGCCGGCAAGCCGCATCACGGCTGGTTCGCGTGGAGCCTCGCCGTGGTCGGCCCGACGCTCGCTTCGCTGCTGGTCCACGTGCTGCTGATCGTCTACGCCGGCTGGGTCTTCGCCATGCTCTGGAGCGTGGCCGTGCTTTACGTGACCCTGGGTTTTCGCCAGTTCAGCCATCACTTCACCAACATCCGCGACGCGCTCGAGGCCGGCGACGAGGCCAGGGCGCGCCAGCTCCTGGCCCAGTGGCAGCAGGTCGACGCCAGCGAGTTGCCGCGCAGCGAGATCGTTCGCCATGTGATCGAGTATTCCGTGCTGGCGGCGCATCGCCATGTGTTCGGCGTGCTCGCCTGGTTCTCGGTGCTGGCGGCTTTCGGCTGCGGTCCCGCCGGAGCCGTGCTGTATCGCATGAGCGAGTTCGTCTACCGCTACTGGCAGCACGCCGGCAAGACCTCGGGCCACCGGGTCAGCCCTGCCTTGCTGTCCGTGGCCTCGCGCGCCTGGTCCGTGATCGACTGGCTGCCGTCGCGTGTCACGGCGCTGGCCTTTGCCGTCGTCGGCAGCTTCGAGGAAGCGATCGACTGCTGGCGCAACTACGCGCAGCGCTTTCCGAACGACAACGACGGCGTGATCCTGGCGGCGACCTCCGGCGCCGTGAACGTCCGGCTCGGCGGCGAGGCGCTCAAGTCCGCCGCGTTCGCGCCGGGCCAGACCGACGGCTTCCGCGCCGCCGAACTCCAGCCGGACGCGACGATGGACAGCAGCGAAAGCACGCCCGGGCGCGAAGCGGAGGTCGGCCACCTGCGCAGCATCGTCGGCCTGGTCTGGCGCTCGGTCGTGCTGTGGATGGTGCTGCTCGCGTTGCTCACGCTCGCCCGCCTGCTCGGGTGATCCGCGGGCGAAGCGCACCGCCGCTCCCTGCGGCCGACGCTCAATACCGTTGCGGCTGCGACAGCTCGGCGAACAGTTCGCCGTAGATCTGGTGGCGGCGCTTGCTCACCGGGTGCGGGTTGTCGGCAGAGTCGATGGCCGCGATGACCGCGCAGCCCGGCTCGTGCAGGTGGGTGCAGTTGTAGAACTTGCAGTTGCCGATGTGCGGCTTCAGGTCGGGCATGCACCCGGCCAGCTGCGTCGGCTCGATGTGGTTGAGCCCGAATTCCTGGAAGCCGGGCGAGTCGATCAGCGCCGTCGTGCGCTGCGCATCCACCCAGTACAGCGTGGTGCTGGTCGTCGTGTGCTTGCCCGAATTGAGCGCTTGCGACACCTCGCCGGTGACGACGAGCGCTCCGGGGACCAGCAGGTTGATCAGCGTGCTCTTGCCGGCGCCCGAGGGGCCCAGCACGAGCGTCGTCTTGCCCTGCATGTGCTTGAGCAGCTCGGCGCGGTCGACGTCCTTGGACAGCCGCAGCGACAGCGGCAGCACGCCATACCCCATGCGCTGGTACGGCAGCAGCCGGGTCCAGGCCCTTTCGAACGGCTCGACCAGGTCGCTCTTGTTCAGGGCGACCAGCGGCTTGATCTTCTCGGCTTCGGTTGCGATCAGCGCCCGCGCCAGCTGCTTTTCGGAAAACTCCGGATCCGCCGCGACGAGGATCAGCACCTGGTCCAGGTTGGCCGCGAACGACTTGGTGCGGATCTCGTCCTGCCGGTAGAACAGGTTCTTGCGCTCGAGCACCTTCTCGACCGTGCCCTCGTCGTGCGTTCCCTGCCAGAGCACGTGGTCGCCGACGACGGCCTGGCTCTTCTTGCCGCGCGGATGGCAGGTCAGGCGCTTGCCCTCGGGCGTCTCCACCAGGAAGTGGCGGCCGTAACTGGCGACGACCAGCCCGGGATGCAGGTCCGCTCGCTCAAGCAATGGAAGCCATCCTCATGCGAGCAGCGCGTCGATCTGGGCCGCGCAGTCGAAGTCGGTTTCCGACAGGCCCTTCACGTCGTGCGTGTTGAATCGCACGACACAACGGTTGTAGTGCACCGAGAGATCGGGATGGTGGTCCTGCGCGTTGGCGATGAAGGCCACCGCGTTCACGAACGAGATGGTCTCGTAGTAGTTCGCGAAGCTGTAGGTCTTTTCGATCGCCACGTCCTCGCCGTCGCCGGTGAGCTGCCAGCCGGGCGAGACAGCCAGGCGCGAGACCACTTCGGTCGGGGTCAGGGCACGCCGGGGCAGCAGCGACCAGTCCTTCTTGTTCAGCATCGAGGCCGTCATCCTG
>JAQGNJ010000237.1 GCA_028291885.1 Ramlibacter sp.
CGGCGCCGCCGGTGGCCAGCAGCGTGGTGCGCGCCTCGAGGACGTGCAGGTCGCCGGTTTCCATCTCCAGCGCGGTGACGCCGACGACGTCGCCGTCGGCGTCGCGGATCAGGTCCAGCGCCATCCATTCGACGAAGAAGCTGGTCTTGGCCTTGACGTTCTGCTGGTACAGCGTGTGCAGCATCGCGTGGCCGGTGCGGTCGGCCGCGGCGCAGGCGCGCTGCACCGGCTTTTCCCCGTAGTTGGCCGTGTGGCCGCCGAAGGGACGCTGGTAGATCGTGCCGTCCGGGTTGCGGTCGAACGGCATGCCCATGTGCTCGAGGTCGTAGACGACCTCGGGCGCCTGGCGGCACATGAATTCGATCGCGTCCTGGTCGCCCAGCCAGTCCGAGCCCTTGACCGTGTCGTAGAAGTGGTAGTGCCAGTTGTCCTCGCTCATGTTGCCCAGCGAGGCGCCGATGCCGCCTTGCGCGGCGACGGTGTGCGAGCGCGTCGGGAAGACCTTGGACAGCACGGCGACGTTCAGGCCGGCGCGCGACAGCTGCAGCGAAGCGCGCATGCCGGATCCGCCCGCGCCGACGATGACGACGTCGAACTTGCGCTTGGTGATGGTGTTCTTGCTATAGGACATTGCTTCAGACTCTCCAGAGGACTTGAATGGCCCAGCCGGCACAGCCGACCAGCCAGACGATGGTGAAGATCTGCAGCGACAGACGGGCCCACACCGGTTTCACGTAATCCATCCACACGTCGCGCATGCCGACCCAGACGTGCCAGAGCAGCGCCACGATCACGGCGAAGGTGAGAACCTTCATCCACTGGCTGGAGAAGATGCCGGCCCACTTGTCGTAGCCGATCGGGCCGCGGGTGAAGAGCACCTGCGCCAGCACGACCAGCGTGAACAGGGCCATCAGGGCGGCGGTCACGCGCTGGCTGAGCCAGTCGCGCAGACCGTAGTGCGCACCGACGACGATGCGCTTGGAGCCGTAGTTGACTGCCATTTGGTATTGCCTTGTCTTCGAATTAGTAGAGGCCGAACAGCTTGGCGCCGAGCACCACCGTCAGCAGCAGGCTCGCCACCAGCGTGACGCGGGCCGAGGTCATGCCGAATTCCTTGCTCACGGCCTTGTGGCTCACGTCCATCCACAGGTGCCGCACGCCGGCGATGAAGTGGTGCAGGTAGGACCAGATCAGCGCCAGCACGACCAGCTTGACGAACCAGGCCGGAACGAAGCCCAGTCCCTGGCTGAAGGCGCCGCTGAAGCGGGCGAACGACAGCTCCGAGGAGATCGACTTGTCGAACATCCAGATGATGAAGGGCATCAGCACGAACATGATGACGCCGCTGACGCGGTGCAGGATGGAGACCCATCCCGCGGCCGGCAGCCGGTAGCTGGGCAGGTCCGTGAAGGCGTTGATGTTGCGGAATTCGGGCCGCTTCTTGGCTGGCTCTGTCATGGCTTGGCTTTCTTCATGAAATGCATGCGTGTTTTTTGTGTGAGGAAAAGCGACAACCCAAAATTCTATTGCAATGCACAAACGAGAGCCGGGCCGCCCGCGTTTCGCTCATCAGCTCAACTCGTTGCGGTAGTGGTGCGTGTCGGTGCGGTACAGGCCCCGGCGCAGCTCCATCGGGACGTCGTTGTACGTGAAGGCCATGCGCTCCACGCTCAACAGCGGTGTCTGCTGCGAGACCTTCAGCAGCGCCGCCTGCTGGGCATCGGGCAGGACGGCGCGGATCTTTTCCTCGGCCCGCACCATGCGCACGCCGAACTCGTTTTCGAACATGGCGTAGGTCGGTCCCTGCCAGCCCTCGGCCTGCTCGGCGCTCAGGCCCTTGAAGGCATTGCCCGGCAGCCACAGGTCTTCGAGGATGGTCGGCACGCCGCCGAACGAGAGCACGCGCCGCACCTGGATCACCGCGTCGCCGGAACGCAGCGCGAGCGCGCGCGCAACCTCGGCGCTGGCGCGCACCCGCTTGCATTCGAGCACCGTGCGCTGGGCCGGCCCTTCGGTTTCCCGATCTCCGCTGTCGGGCATCAGCTTGAGGAAGCGGTAGCGGACCTGCTGCTCGGAATGGGTGGCAACGAAGGTGCCCTTGCCCTGGCGGCGGATCACCAGGTTCTCGGCGGCGAGTTCGTCGATCGCCTTGCGGACCGTGCCCTGGCTCACGCGAAAGCGCGCGGCCAGCTCGTTCTCGCTGGGGATCGCCTCGCCGGGCTTCCATTCGCCGGCCTCCAGGCTTTGCAGGATCAGTTCCTTGATCTGCTGGTACAGCGGACTGAACGCCGGCGTCGCCGCCAGTGTCGGCTCGCTGGCCGCGAGGTCGGCCTGTGAGGGATGCGGGGTGGCCATGCGGCGGGTTGTGGGCGAAAAAGAAGGGGCCGGGATGGGTCTCGAATCATATCTTATATAAGACATAAGACAAATTGACGATGCCCTGCTTCGGGCGTAAAATCCCCGGTTTTCCGCAGTGCTGCAGCCGCTACCGGCGCCGTTGCGGAAACCAGTTTCGCAACTTCCATTCGGAGATTTCCCCATGAGCAAAAAGCCCGTCCGCGTCGCCGTCACCGGCGCCGCCGGCCAGATCGGTTACGCCCTGCTGTTCCGCATTGCTTCGGGCGAAATGCTGGGCAAGGACCAGCCGGTCATCCTGCAGCTGCTCGAGATCCCCGACGAGAAGGCGCAGAAGGCGCTCAAGGGCGTGATGATGGAGCTCGACGATTGCGCGTTCCCGCTGCTCGCCGGCATGGAAGCCCACAGCGACCCCATGACCGCCTTCAAGGACACCGATTACGCGCTGCTGGTCGGCTCGCGTCCGCGCGGCCCGGGCATGGAGCGCGCCGAGCTGCTGTCGATCAACGGTGCAATCTTCACCGCTCAGGGCAAGGCCCTCGACGCCGTCGCGAGCCGCAACGTGAAGGTGCTGGTGGTCGGCAACCCGGCTA
>JAQGNJ010000125.1 GCA_028291885.1 Ramlibacter sp.
AGGTCGAACGCTGGGCGCCGTCCACCCGCAGCGGCGACCTCGGCGAGCTGGCGGGACTGGACGACCGGTCGCCCGTCATTCCGCTGGTGACGTCCACGCGCGAGAACTGCCTGGGATCGGCTTGTCCCAAGTTCCGCACCTGCCACGTCAACCAGGCGAGGCGCGAGGCGCTGGCAGCCGACGTGGTGGTGATCAACCACCACCTGTTCTTCGCCGACCTGGCGGTGCGCGAATCCGGCATGGCGGAATTGCTGCCGACGGTGCGCGTGGCGATCTTCGACGAGGCGCACCAGCTCAACGAAACCGGCGTCCAGTTCCTGGGCAGCCACATCACGACCGGCCAGCTGCTGGACTTCGCGCGCGACGTCCTCGGCGCCGGCCTGCAGTTCGCGCGCGGACTGGCCGACTGGTCGGGCGTTGCCTCCGCGATGGAGCACGCGGCCAGGGACCTGCGCATGGTGGTCGGGCGCACGGCGCCGGGCGCCAAGCTGCGCTGGACCGGCGAGGCGCCCGAGCAAGTGGCGCCGCAACCCTGGTCGCAGGCGCTGGACGAACTGCGCCAGGCCTGCGTCCAAGCGATGGATGCGCTGGCGACCGTGAGCGAGATGGCGCCCGATTTCGTCCGCCTGCACGAGCGCGCATCCGTTCTCGCGCAACGAGTCGAGAGCTTCGCCAACGCCTGCGCGCCGGGGTCGGTGCGCTGGGTCGACGTCGGCAACCAGCTGCGGCTGGTCGAATCGCCGCTGGACATCGCAAAAGCGGTGCAGGACAAGCTGCTGCGCCAGGGCAGCGAGGAGGATTCGCGACGCGCCTGGATCTTCACCTCCGCGACGCTCGGCGACGATGCGAAGCTGCGCTGGTTCACCGAGCCTTGCGGCCTGGGCGACGCCGAGGTGCTGCGGGTCGGCAGCCCGTTCGACTACGACACGCAGGCCGCAGTCTATGTGCCGCGTGAGCTGCCCAAGCCGAACGACCCCGCGCACAGCGCGCAGGTGGCCGCGCTTGCCGCCGACGCCGTGCGGCGCCTCGGCGGCCGCACCATGGTGCTCACCACCACGCTGCGGGCCCTGCGCGCCATCGGCGAGTCGCTGCAGGCGCGCTTCGAGGGTTCGCTGGAGGTGCAAGTGCTGGTGCAGGGGCAGTGGCCCAAGCGCAGGCTGATCGAGCGCTTCCGCGAAGGCGATTCGCAAGGCGGTGCGGCCTGCGTGCTGGTGGCGTCAGCCTCGTTCTGGGAGGGCGTGGACGTTCCCGGCGAGGCGCTGCAGCTGGTGATCATCGACAAGCTGCCGTTCCCGCCGCCGGGCGACCCGCTGGTGGAAGCGCGGGCGCAGCGGCTGGAGGGCCAGGGGCGCAGCGCCTTCAACGACTATTTCGTGCCCGAGGCGGCCGTGGCCTTGAAGCAGGGCGCCGGACGGCTGATCCGGCGCGAGTCGGACCAGGGTCTGCTGGTGGTGTGCGACACCCGGCTCGTCACGATGGGCTATGGGCGCCGCCTGCTGGCCGCGCTGCCGCCGATGCGGCGGATCCAGTCGGCGCAGGAATTCAACGAAGCGCTGCAAGCCCTCAACCCGGCTACCAGATCTTCCACCACGGTTCCTGGCTGGACTTAGAACCACGCGTCAGGTAGGCGCTCTGCGGAAAGTTCTTTTCCATCACGCGCCTTGTGTCGTCGCGCAGCTGGGGCATTCCGAGCGCGTCGTACGAGCGCACCATGATGAACAGCGCCTCTTCCAGCGCAGGCACGTCCTGGTAGTCGCTCAGCGCGGCCTGGGCCCGGTTGATGGCCGCCACGTAGGCGCCGCGGCTGTAGTAGTAGCGCGCCACGTGCACCTCGTACTGGGCCAGCGAATTGACGATGTACGTCATGCGCGCCCTGGCGTCCGGCGCGTAGCGCGAGTCCGGAAAGCGGGCTGCCAGCTCCTTGAACGACTCGAACGATTCCTTGGCGGCTTTCTGGTCGCGCTCGGAAAGGTCCTGCCGCGACAGGAACGAGAACACGCCGAGGTTGTCGTTGAAGTTGACGATGCCCTTGAGGTAGAGCGCGTAGTCGAGCGCCGGGCTGGCGGGATGCAGCTTGATGAAGCGGTCCAGCGTGGCCTGGGCCTGGGCCTGCTCGCCGGCCTTGTAATGCGCATAGGCCTTTTCCAGCTGGGCCTGCTGCGCCAGCGGCGTGCCGGCCGCCCGGCCTTCGAGCTTCTCGAACAGCGGGATCGCCTTGTCGTAGGCGCCGGAGCTCAGTTCGTCCTTGGCCTCGGCATAGATGCGGTTCGGGCTCCAGCTCGCGGTCTTGTCCTCGGGCGTCGAGGAGCAGCCGGCAAGAAGCGCGGCCAGCAGCAGGGAAGGGACAACCGATAATTTGACACTAGCCATCGCGCACTTTCTAGAACAGGACCTGATTATATTGGCCACCCCTCCCGTCCCCGAGGCGCAGGCGCTGCTGGACGAAGCAGCCGACGCCGGGCCCGACAGCGAACTGCGCCCCTTCACCATCGCCGCCGCCCAGCACGGCGAGCGGCTCGACCGCGCGCTCGCCGCCCTCGTCCCCGAGTTCTCGCGCAGCTACCTGCAGCAGCTGATCGAGTCGGGCGCGGTGCTGCTCAATGGCCGGCCGGCCGGCAAGGCGGCGGCCAAGGTGAAGGCCGGCGACAGCGGCACGGTCGAACTGCGGCCGACTCCGCAAAGCCAGGCATTCAGGCCGGAAGCGATGGCGCTGGCCGTGCTGTTCCAGGACGAGCACCTGCTGGTGCTGGACAAGCCGGCCGGCCTGGTCGTTCATCCGGCGCCGGGGAACTGGAGCGGCACGCTACTGAACGGGCTGCTGGCGCACGACGACCGGGCCCAGCTGCTGCCGCGCGCCGGCATCGTGCACCGGCTGGACAAGGACACCAGCGGCCTGATGGTGGTGGCGCGCAGCCGGCCGGCGATGGACGCCCTGGTGCAGGCCATCGCCGCGCGCGAGGTCGCGCGGCAATACGTTGCGCTCGCGCACCGGCCCTGGACCGGGCCCAAGCAGCGCCAGGTCGACGCGGCGATCGGACGCGATCCGCGCAACCGCCTGCGGATGGCCGTCGTCGACCTGGAGCGCAACTCCGGCAAGCCCGCCGTCACGGGCTTCGACCTGCTGGAGGACGCGGCGCAGGGCTGCCTGGTGCGTGCCACGCTGCAGACCGGCCGCACGCACCAGATCCGCGTCCACATGGCCAGCATCGGCCATCCGCTGGTGGCCGACGAGCTCTATGGCGGGGCGCCCGCCGCGGGCATGAAGCGCCAGGCGCTGCACGCTTTCCGGCTGGCGTTTTCGCACCCGGCCACCGGGCAAGCGCTCGAGTTCCGTTCGCCGCTGCCGGCGGACATGGCACAGGCGCTGGAGCTCTGGGGCCTGCGTTACAATGGGCCGCAATGGCTCACGAGCCACGCCCCCGGCTAGCCCGCGGAGCCACGCGATGCGCCTGCCCGGTGGCGCCGCCCGAAGAATTGCCCGCCCCGTGGCGCCTTTTCCTGGAACCGCAAGACCATGAATACGGCGGACGCCAAGCGCGTCCTCGAAACCGCGTTGATTTGTTCGCAGCAGCCCCTGCCTGTGCGGGAGCTGCGCGTGCTGTTCAACGACGAACTCGGCGCCGATACCATCAAGTCGCTGCTGGAAGACCTGCGCAACGACTGGAGCCAGCGCGGCGTGGAGCTGGTCTGCGTGGCGACCGGATGGCGGTTCCAGAGCCGGCCGGAAATGCGCGAATACCTCGACCGCCTGCATCCGGAAAAGCCGCCCCGCTACACGCGCGCCACGCTCGAGACGCTGGCGATCATCGCCTACCGGCAGCCGGTCACGCGCGGCGACATGGAAGACATCCGCGGCGTGACGATCAACAGCCTGATCCTCAAGCAGCTCGAGGAGCGCGGCTGGGTCGAGGTCATCGGCCATCGCGAGGCGCCGGGCCGGCCGGCGCTGTTCGCGACCACCCGGCAGTTCCTCGACGACCTCGGCCTCGAGTCGCTCGACCAGTTGCCGCTGCTCGACAACCCGGCCCAGCAGTCGGCCGTCTTCGAAGCGCTGGCCGCCAGCGCCGCCGGCGCCCAGCCGGACCTGCGCATGGAGGAGGGCGAGCCGCCCGCCGCCGAAGCTTCGGCCCTCACGGACCCCATACAACAGCCCCCAGAGGCAGCGGCGGACGCGCCGTCCCTGCCGCCCAATGACGAAAGCGCCGCCGACGATGCGGCCCAAGCAGTCGAGACCTGACCATGAAGCCACCGGTGACCGGCGCCAGCGACGCGCCCACGCTCGAAGAGCTGGAAGAAAAAGAAGCGGCCGCCCATGCGCGCCGCGAGCAGGAGGTGGAACGCTTCGGCGCGGACGAAGACCCCGACGAGGACGATGAGGAAGACGAGGACGACGGCGGCGAGCACCAGTCGCGCCGCGCTCCGCCCGAGCCGCCGGTGCCGATCCAGTTCGCCGACGTCGTCTCCGGCCAGTTCGACGCCGACGAGGAAAGTCCGGAAGTCGCCCTGCCCAAGCGGGTGCTGACGCCGCAGGCCGACACGCCCAAGCTGCACAAGGTGCTGGCCCAGAGCGGCCTGGGCTCGCGCCTGGAGATGGAGCAGCTGATCACGCAGGGCCGGATCTCGGTCAACAACGAGCCCGCCCACATCGGCCAGCGAATCCAGTTCGGCGACCAGATCAAGGTCAACGGCAAGCCGATCCGCTACCGCATCGCGCCGCCGCCGGCCCGCGTCATCGCCTATCACAAGCCGGTCGGCGAGATCGTCAGCAGCGACGATCCGCAGAACCGCCCGACTGTCTTTCGCAAGCTGCCGCGGCTCTACCAGGGCAAGTGGCAGTCGGTGGGCCGGCTGGACCTGAACACCGAGGGCCTGCTGCTGTTCACCAGCTCGGGCGAGCTGGCCAACAAGCTGATGCATCCGCGCTTCGGGCTGGAGCGCGAGTACGCGGTCCGCGTGCTGGGCGCGCTCAGCTCGGAAGAAAAGCAGCGCCTGCTCGATGGCGTCGAGCTCGACGACGGCCGGGCCCAGTTCGGCTCGATCGAGGAGGGCGGCGGCGAAGGCGCCAACACCTGGTACCGGGTGACCATTTCCGAAGGCCGCAACCGCGAAGTCCGGCGCATGCTGGAAGCGGTCGGACACGCCGTCAGCCGGCTGATCCGCATCCGCTACGGCGCCATGGTGCTGCCGCGCGGCCTCAAGCGCGGCGCCTGGATGGAACTCGACGAGCGCGACATCCGCGAGCTGATGAATGCCGCGGGCGCGGAGCGGCCGCAGGGCGCCCGGCCGCCGCGTGCCGAAGGCGAAGGGGCCGGCGACAACGGGCCGGGCCGGGGCGGAC
>JAQGNJ010000278.1 GCA_028291885.1 Ramlibacter sp.
GGTCCCCGCACCGGCGCCCGTGCCGATCGCGGCTCCTGCTCCCGCGCCTGTGCCGCTTCCCGCACCGGCGCCCGCGCCTGTGCCGGTTGCGGTTCCGCCGGCTGCGGTAGTGCCGGTCTCGTCGGCGTTCCCGCTGCCGTTCATCAGCGTGGGCCTGGCGCCCCTGCTGGTGCCGCCCGCGCCGGCCACCCTGATCGTGGTGCAGGCGCCGTTGCCGCCGACCATGACCCTGGTCGTCGCGCCTCCCGCCGTCGTTCCCGCGCCTGCCGCGGCCGTGCCGGTGCCGGTGCCGGTGCCGGTGCCGGTGCCGCAGCCGGTGCCGCAGCCGGTGCCGCAGCCGGTGGCTCCGAGGATGGCGGCCCCTGATGCCGCCGCGACGCCCTACGTGGCTCCGGTGCGCCCGCGCAAGGCGTTCCGCAACTAGGGTCCGCATGCAGCGTCCGGGCCATCGCTCATCGCCGTCCGCTCCGGGCAGGTTCCTGCGCGGCGGCGTCCGTGCCTGGCTTGTCGTCCTGGCGCTCGCCGGCATCGGCGGGGGGGGCGCCATCGCCGCGCAAGATGGTCCCACCCCCAGGCGCGCAGCCTTCCAGCAGGAGCGTCCTTCGGCCGACGTGCGCCACATCGCGGACTGGGCGATCGCCTCGGGCGACAACGCGGGCATGCCCTACATCGTGGTCGACAAGATCAATGCGAGGCTGTTCGTCTTCGACGCGGACGGGCGCCTGCGCGGCGCGACCTCGGCCCTGCTGGGACTGGCGCGTGGCGATCACTCCGTGCCGGGCATCGGCTCGCGCAAGCTGTCCACCATCCTTCCGGAAGAACGCACCACGCCGGCCGGCCGTTTTGTCGCGTCGCTGGACCGCAGCCTGGCCGGCGAGGAGATCCTCTGGGTGGATTACGACTCGGGCGTCGCGCTGCACCGGGTGATCGCCACCGTGCCCAAGGAGCGCCGGCTGCAGCGGCTAGAGAGCGGCGTGCCGCTCGAACACCGCATCACCTTCGGCTGCATCAACGTGCCGGTGAAGTTCTACGAGAACGTCGTCAGCCCCGCCTTCACCGGCACCAGCGGCATCGTCTATGTGCTGCCGGAGACGCGGCCCGTGCGCGAAGTCTTCGGCTCCTACGACGTCGGCGGCGCAGCGGCTGACGATTCGGGCCGCCAGGGCGGCAGGGCCGCCGGCTCGTCCCCGTAGCAGGTGCAGCAGGCCGATTCCAGCCCGGCGTGATCGACGATGCGGATGCGGCCGCGGCTGTACTCGATCAGTTTCCTGCGCTGGAACGTCGATGCGGCTTCGCTCACGCCGACCCGCCGGACGCCGAGCATGCTGGAGAGGAATTCCTGGGTCATGACCAGGTCGGCCGAGCCGGTCCGGTCGCGTGTCATCAGCAACCAGCGGGCCAGCCGCGCCTCGACGACGTGGAAGCGGTTGCAGGCGGCCGTCCGCGCGATCTGGGCCATCAATGAACCCGCGTACCCGAGCAGCGCCTTGCGCAGCGCCGGAGTGTGCTCCATGGCCTGGTCGAAGCTGGCCTTGCTCATTCGCAGCCCGGTCCCGGCGCCGTGCACCAGGGCCCGCATCGGCGAGCGGGACAAGCCCAGGGCCAGCGGAATGCCGACCATGCCCTCGCGTCCGACCATCGCCACTTCCAGCGCGAGCCGGCTTCCGACCAGCGTCAGGAGCGACACCAGGCCGTCGAGCGGGAAATAGACCTCGCGCATCGGCTGCCCGGCTTCGTACAGCACTTCGCCGAATGCAAGCTCGACCGGCGTGAGCTGCGGCAGCAGCAACTTCGCGGCCTTGTGCGGCAGCGACGCCAGCAGGAGATTGCGGACCGGGGGCATGCGCGATCTTCGGCGCGGCTGCGCCGCCTCGTCTGTGCGCTGACGCACAATTGGGCCGATGGCTCCAGCCCACAATCCACTCCACAACCACCTGCTGGCGGCCCTGGCGCCCGCCGAGTTCGCCCATTTCTCCGGCGAGCTCGAGCTGGTGCCCATGGCGGCGGGCGAGGTGCTCTATGAAGCCGGCGGCCCGCTGCGGCACGTCTATTTCCCGACCACCTCGATCGTGTCGCTGCTCCACATGCTGGAGAACGGCGCGACGGCGGAGATCGCCATGGTGGGCAAAGAGGGCATCGTGGGGATCTCGCTGTTCATGGGCGGCGAGACCACGCCGAGCCGCGCGGTGGTGCAGAGCGCCGGCCACGCCTACCGCTTGCCGGCGGAACTGATCAAGCGGGAGTTCGACCGCGCCGGGCCGGTCCTGAGGCTGTTGCTGCGCTACACACAGGCGCTGATCACGCAGATCATGCAGACCGCGGTGTGCAACCGGCACCACAGCGTGGAACAGCAGCTGTGCCGCTGGTTGCTGCTGAGCCTGGACCGCCTGTCGACCCAGTCGCTCGCGATGACGCAGGAGCTGATCGCCAACATGCTGGGCGTGCGGCGCGAAGGCGTGACCGAGGCGGCCGGCCGGCTGCAGCGCGAAGGCCTGATCCGCTACAGCCGCGGGCGGATCGAGGTGCTGGACCGGCCCGGCCTGGAGCGGACGTCCTGCGAGTGCTACGACGTGGTCAAAAAGGAGTTCGACCGGCTGCTTTCCGACATCCCCCGCGGCGACCCGTTCCAGGTTCTGGGAAAGTCCGCAAGCTGACCGGGGCGGCGCGTTGCGCCGGCCACGGGATCCGCGTCGTCCGGACTGGCTATCATGGGCGCTGTTCGGAAATTCGATTCAGCAGTGCTCACAGTCGCAGTCATAGTTATCGCCGCGGTCGCCGCGGCCACCGGCGCCGGCCTCGCCGCGCCCTCACTCCTGGGCCGCAACCTGGCCAGCTTCGAGCTGGCGGGCATCGCCATCGGGTTCGCGCTGCTCGGGTGGGGCCTGACGGCATCGCGCCGCCGGCGCGAGCGCAAGCGCATGCTGGGCATGCGCGACTCGGCGCTCTGGTGACCCGCCCGCATGCGGGCCAGGCCAGCCCTGGTGCGTCGCCCGGCTGCCGGAAATTGTCAGGTCCAGGGCGCGCCTTGTCGTTTGCGCAGTCCGCACGGCCGCTCCGGGCCCAGAAAAAATCCCCCGAGGCCGCGAACGACCTCGAGGGATATGAATGAGCCGGGCTGAAGAAACCTGCAAAGGGGCCCGACCAGGAGACAGGAACGTCGAAGCACGATCCGTGCCCATCGCTCCATCCGAAATCCCCCACCCATGCCCGGCATGAAAAACAACAACTGGCTGCCGCTGTTCATCACCCTCGCGATCCAGGCGCTGGTCTCGATGGCCGTGCTCACGCCGGCGGTGATGGCGCCCGTGCTGGCGCAGGCGCTTGGCGTGTCGGCCACCTACCTGGGCCTGTACATCGCGATCGTCTATGCCGGCGCCATGTTCGCGAGCCTGGCCGCCGGCGCCGCGGTGGCGCGCTTCGGCGCGATCCGGGTCAGCCAGGCCGGCCTGCTGCTGTGCGCCGCCGGCCTGGTGTTGTGCGCGATCCCGTCGGTGTGGGCCTTCGCGATCGGCGGCCTGCTGGTGGGACTGGGCTACGGCCCGATCACGCCGGCCAGTTCCTGGCTGCTGGCGCAGACCACGCCGCCGCACCGCATGTCGCTGGTGTTCTCGATCAAGCAGACCGGCGTGCCCGTGGGCGGCATGCTCGCAGGCGCGCTGGTGCCAACCATGATCCTGCTGGCGGGCTGGCAGGGCGCACTGGTGGCGGTGGCCGCCGCCAACATCGTCTGCGCCCTGGTGTCGCAACCGCTGCGCGCCGACCTGGACGCCGACCGCGAGCCGGGCAAGCCGCTGAAGTTCGGCAACCTCGCGCAACCGATCCGCGTCGTGCTGTCGCAGCGCGCGCTGGCAACGCTCGCGGCCTGCTCCTTCGTCTTTTCCACCGCGCAACTGGTGCTCACCGGCTACCTCGTCACCTACCTGAGCCAGGTGCTCGCCTATGGCCTGGTCACCGCCGGACTGGCGTTGTCGGTGGCGCAGATCGGCGGCATCGGCGGGCGCATCGTCTGGGGCTACATCGCCGATCGCGGCCTGGGCGCCAACCGCACGCTGGCGATCCTGGCCTTCATCATGGCGGCCAGCAGCCTGGCGACGGCGGCGCTCCACGTCGGCATGCCGACGCTGCTGGTGTTCGCGATCCTGTTCGTGTTCGGCGCCTCGGCGACCGGGTGGAACGGTGTCTACCTCGCCGAGGTCGCGCGGCGGGCGCCGCCGGGCATGGCGGGCATCGCCACCGGCGGAACGCTGGCGATCACCTTCCTGGGCGTGGTGCTGGGGCCGCCGGTGTTCGGCGCGCTGACAGCGGCTTTCGGCAACATGCGGATCGGTTACGCGGCGCTCGCGGTCCCGGTGGCGCTCTGCGGCGTGCTGCTGGTGCGGACCCGGCCCAGGGCCTGACCCTGCGCCGGCCGGTTACTGCGCCGGCTCGGCGCTGGTTTCGGCCGCCGGCTCGAAGCGCACCGAGGGGCTGCCGCGAGCCGGTTGCGGCGCCGGCTCCGCGGCGCTTTCCCGGTGTTCTTCGCGCGGCGCCGGAGCGGCCGTTGCGTTGCCCGTGGCGGGGCCGATCGACGGCGTGCCCAGCGATGGCGCGCCCAGGACGAAGGAACCGTCGGACCGCAGCGGCCGCTCGGGCGGCCGGTCCGCCGGCCGCGGCGCCGCGCGGCCCTGGATTTCGAAACCGCCCGCCGATGGCGGCGGCGATCCGGTGGAAGAGCCCGTGCCGCCCGTGATCGAAATCGTGGGCGCCGCCGACGTCGACGGGCCGGTCGAGAAGCCGGGCTGCGTCCGCTCGGACGGCATCACGCGCACTGTTTCCGAGCGCTGGGCGTCCGGCGGGATGGCTGGCACGACGATCGTCGGTTCGGCGCTCGCCGTGCCGGTCGACGGCAGGGGCTGGGCCGGATCCGGCAGCTGCGCCGCGTCGGGCAGGGGCGCAGCGGGCGCCGCCTGAGCGGCTTCGGGCGGCTGCTGGAACAGGTTGTGGAACCAGTCGTTCACGCGCGCCAGCGCGTCCACCCCGATCGGCTCCTGCGGCGGAGCGGCGAAGCGCAGGTTGGGATCGACCAGTCTGGTCCGCATCGACTGCTGGAACACCTCGCCGACGATGGGCAGCGCGCTGTGCGCGCCCTGTCCCCAGGAGTCGCCCATCGTCACCCGGTTGTCGTTGAAGCCGACCCAGGCGCCGGCCACCAGGTTGGGATGCATCAGGATGAACCAGCCGTCCGTGTTGTCCTGCGTGGTGCCGGTCTTGCCGGCGACGTCGGCCTTGATGCCGTAGCGGTTGCGGATCGCCACGCCGGTGCCGAAGTCGATCGTGCCGCGCATGGCGTCGAGCAGCGTCAGCGCCGCCGGAGCGGACAGCGCGGGCTCGGGTGCGGCGGAGCGGAATTCCTCCAGCACCGCGCCCTTGCGGTCCTCCACCCGCGTCACCACCATCGGCTCGATGTAGCTGCCGCCGTTGGCGATGGTGCCGTAGGAAGCGACCATCTCCTTGAGCGTCACAGGGCTGGTGCCCAGCGCCAGCGACATGACCTGGTCGAGCTTGCTTTGCCGCACGCCCATGGCGCGTGCCAGGCCGGCGACGCGCTGCGGACCGACCTTCTGCATCACCTGCGCCGTGATCGTGTTCCTGGAATAGGCCAAGCCTTCGCGCAGCGTCATCGTGCGGCCGCTGGGCGGCGTGCCGTCGGTCGGCCGCCAGGCCGGTGCGCGGTCCATCGGGATCTCCACGGCCTGGTCGACGAAGGTGTCGGTGGCGCGGGCGCCGGACTCGAATGCGGCGGCGTAGACAAAGGGCTTGAAGGTCGAGCCGGGCTGGCGCCGCGCCATGTAGACGTGGTCGAACTGGTCCTGCGCGAAATCGCGGCTGCCGACCCAGGCGCGGACTTCGCCGTTGCGCGGGTCCAGCGCCAGGAAGCCGGCCTGCAGCCGGGTCTTGTCGGCGCGCAGCGATTGCATGAAGCCGCTGTCGGCCAGCAGCTGCTTGACGGCCTGCTCGTCGCTCTGGCCGGCGTCGCGCGCAGCCTTGTATTCGCGCGACTCGCGCAGGAATTCGAGCATCATCTCGCGGGTCCATGCCGAGCGCCTGGCGTCGGCCAGCGACTGCAGCGCGTTGGCCTGGCGTTCGACCGCCTGGTTGGCCATTGCCTGCAGCCGCGAATCGATCGTGGTGCGGACCACGAGGCCGTCGCTGTAGATGTTGTAGCCCTTGCGGTCGGCCCATTCGATGAGCCAGCGGCGCAGCTGTTGCGCCAGATGCGGCGCCGGCCCGAGCGGCTCGTTCTGGCGCTCGAAGTCGATCTTCAGCGGCCGCTTCTTGAGCGCCTCGTACTGCGCCGGTTCCAGCTTCTTGTGCTTGACCATCTGGGCCAGCACGATGTTGCGGCGTTGGGTGGCGCGCTCCGGATTGATGACGGGGTTGTAGTAGCTCGTTCCCTTGAGCATGCCGATGAGCGTTGCGCTTTCGAGCACGTCGAGCTTGTCGGCCGACTTGTCGAAGTAGGTGCGGGCGGCCATTTCGATGCCGAAGGCGTTGTAGAGGAAGGGGACGGTGTTCAGGTAGGTCTCGAGGATTTCGGGCTTGCTGTACACGGCCTCGATCTTCAGCGCCGTGATCGCTTCCTTGATCTTTCGCGTGATCGTCGGGGCGCGGCCGATCTCTTCGGGGTAGAGATTGCGGGCCAGCTGCTGGGTCAGCGTCGAGCCGCCCTCGCGGTCGCCGGTGAAGGTGCGCAACGCCGCCGAGGCCGTGCGCTTGAAGTCCATGCCGTGGTGGTCGTAGAAGCGGCGGTCCTCGGTCGCGATCAGGGCGGCGAGCACGTTGGGCGAGATGTCCGCCAGCTTGACCCAGTCGCGGTTGGCGCGCTTGAACATCGCCAGCTCCTTGCCGTCGGCCGACATCACGAGGGCCGGCGCTTCGGACTTGGACTTGCGGATGTCGCCGATGCTGGGCGTGAACGGGATCAGCACCAGCACGTACAGCAGCACCAGCACCGGGATCACGGCCAGGAAGATGGCGGCGCGCTTCCACCTGCTTTCAGGCAGGCGGTTGTAGAGATCGATCGCGAAATCGCGGACGCGGGCGAAGGCCGTGTTCATGGATGGAATGGCTCGGTCATGGCGGATGCCGGTTCAGCTCAGGCATGAGCCTAGGCCGCGCTGCTGCCAGCCCCTGTAGGACGGCAACGCGACGGGAGAGGGAAGAAGCCGCGCCCCGATGCGCGGTCAGGAGTTTGCGCGCAGAAGCCGCTGCCCTCACCCCAACCCTCTCCCAAGGGGAGAGGGAGCAAGAAAATGCTCTGCCGCGCAGCCTTCTAGCTCCCGGAGGCGCCCGGCCCGCGGTAATACATCGGCAGGACCCGCTGCACCACCGGCCCTTCGCGGTCCCAGGACAGGCATTTGCCGATGAAGTAGGGCGGCGCGTCCGGGTCGAGCCGCTCGCCGCGCGCTTCGCGCTCCCGCGAGAGATGCACGGGGATCGTCTGGAATGCCGCGGTCGCGACGTTGAACAGCAGTTCGCGCAGATGCGTGCACCCGGCCACGCCGCCCATCGCGCCTTCGATGGCCTTGCGCCAGCCGGCGCCCAGGGTCGTTCCGACCAGCTTCTGCACCGGGTCGACGGCCTTCTGGCAGTTGCCGAAGGGGGCCGCCTCCATGTTGGTCGCGATGGCGCGGATGGTCAGCGAGTCGTCGACCGTCAGGCGCACGCGCATGTGGTGGATCGCTCCGCCCGCCGGCAGCAGGCCGCGCTCGTGCATGTGGATCGGGTCGCTCTTGCTGTCCACCAGTTCGGCCTCGATGTCCCAGAGGCCGTCCTCGCGCAGGAAGCCTTCGAACGTGATCTTGCGGGTGTGGATCGGCTGGCGTGGGGCCGGTGCGGGCAGGGGCATCCCGTGATTCTATTGACGCCACGGGATACGGCCCGCGCGCGCGGTCGATCCCCCTTCTCGCAGGGCGTCATCCGAGCCGGCGCAGCGGCTTCTTCTTCCACACGCCGTAGAAATAGCAGGCCTGCAGCGTCAGGCCGATCAGGTAGGTCGCGGGATGCGCCATCCAGATCCCCTGCAGGCCGAACAGGCGGTTGAAGGTCCAGCCCAGCGGATAGAGCACGAAGGCCAGCAGGCTGAGTGTGATCGTGGTGGGCACCAGCACCGTGCCGCTGGCGCGCATCACGCCGGAAAAGACGCTGCCCAGTCCCAGCAGGACGGCGCCCCAGACCGCGATGTGCAGCAGCCTGGCCGCCAGTAGCACCACCTGCGGATCGGTGATGAACAAGCCGACGATGTGCGGCGCCAGCAGCGCAGCCAGCACCGCGAGCCCGCCGGTCAGCGCGACGTTCATGCCCAGGCCCACGCGTGTGACCGAGTCCACCTGCTCGAGCCGGCCGCCGCCGATGGCCTGCGCGGCGAGCACCGACGCCGTGATCGAGATCGACATCGCGGGGAACTGCACGTAGGCCATGACCTGGCTGACCGCGCCCCAGGCGGCGGTCGCGCGCGAGCCGTGGCTGTTGACGATGCTCACCAGCGCCAGGTCGGCCAGCGAGCCGGTGATGAAGAAGAGGCCCGTCGGGATGCCCAGCCGCACCACGGGCCGCAGCAGCGCCGGCTCGATGCGCCAGTGGGGGCCGAAGGAGCGGTCCGGCGCGAGCGGATGCCGCCGGCGCAGCAGGTGCGACGCGATCCATCCGAGCGACAGCGCTGTCGCCACCACGGTGGCCCAGGCGCCGCTGGTCACGCCCAGCGGCGGCAGGCCGGTCCAGCCGCGGATCAGCGCCGGCGTCAGCAGCAGGATCACGGCCGACGACACCAGCAGCGAGAGCAGCGGCGTCACGGTGTCGCTCACGCCGCGCAGCACCGAGGCCGTGAGGACGGAGACGAACAGCAGCGGCAGGAAGGCCATCATCACGCGGGCATAGGCGATCGCGTCGGGCAGCACGTCCGGCGGTGTTCCCAGCAGCCGCAGGAGCGGCCCGGCCAGGAAGAAACCGAGGACGCCGATGGCGGCGCCGAGCAGCGCGCCGGCGCAGATCACGGTGCCGGCGATGGCTCGCACCCGCTCGATGTCGTTCGCGCCCCAGGCCTGGCCGGCGAGCACCGACGCGCCCGAGCCGAGGCCGATCACGAAGGCCACGAAGAACATCAGCAGCGGAAAGAAGGCCGCCACCGCCGCCAGCGCTCCGATGCCCAGCATCTGGCCGACGTAGATGTTGTTGAGCGTTCCCGACAGCGCCTGCAGCATGTTGGTCAGGACCAGCGGCCCGAGGAACACCAGGAAGGTTTTCCAGAGCGGGCGGGGACTCGGTGCGGCGGCGTGCATGGCGGAGCGGCCGAGTATGCATGAGCTCGACCGGATTGCAGGCTGGCGCAGGCTCAGGCGGCCGGCAGCTCCGCCGCCTTGCGCACCTCGACGCGGATCTCCTCGGTCAGGCGCGCCTGCAGGTCCATGCGCAGGGTTTCGGCGATCTCCGGCGCGCTGCCCGGAAGCAGCACCCGCGCGACGACGCCGCTGTCGCCCGAGCCCGGCGTGTAGGCCGCCTCCACCAGGTCGCGCCGCGTGTTGCCCACGCTCACCGCGATCATCAGCACCAGCTGGAAGAAGGAGCCGATGAAGATCACCGAAAGCTTCTGCGCCTCGCCGATGCCGGCCCACAGGATCAGCAGCGGAATGAAGGCCGAGGCCGGCAGGTAGCGCGCGAAGCTGACGAAGGGTTCGAAGAACGC
>JAQGNJ010000329.1 GCA_028291885.1 Ramlibacter sp.
AGGCTTAAGGCTCACCATTGCGCAGCGCGCGGCGGCCAGGTCCCAGCCGGCCCAGCCGCAGCTCTTGAACAGCACCGGACCGGGCGGACGATCGGAAGGGTGCAGCACCACGCTTCGCAAGTCGGAAAACCGCGCGACGTCCAGGCCGGCCTGCAGCAGGTCGCCGGCTTCGTGCAGGGCGTCCGGGGTGTCGACCACCACGCTGCCGTGCACGGCGAAGTGCCGGCACAGGGCGGGATCGAGCTCCACCATCGCCGGCGTGAACGCGCCTACGGCGGCGACGAAGGCGTCGGGCCGCGGGACTGCCCGCAGCACGACGCCGCTGGCCGGAGTGCAGGTCACGACCAGCGGGCAGTCGCGCATCTGGCCGTCGACATCGGTGACAACCGACGCTTGCAGGCCCAGCGACCTGGCGTGACTGGCCAGCGCCTGCGCGCTGGCCGCGCTACGCGACGCGACCCGCACCTGGGCGATCCCCAGTCCTTGCGCGAACGCCTCCAGGTGGGCGAGCCCTTGCGCTCCGGCGCCCACGATCAGCAGCGGGCCGCCGGTGTTGGGCGCCAGCCGCTGCGCCGCGAGCAGCGAGACAGCCGCCGTGCGGCGGGCCGTGACCGTCGGCCCGTCCAGGATCAGCCGGCGCTCGCCGGTCGCGACGTCGAAGACCAGCACGTCGCCCTGGATCGCCGGGCGGCCGCTACCGGCGTTGGCCGGGGTGAAGGTGATCAGCTTGGTGATCGCCAGCTTCGCGTCGAAGGCCGGCATCACGAACAGGCTGGCGCCGCCGGGAAGCGCCTGCACCAGGCGCGGGGGCACCCGCACCGAGGCGTCCGCCAGCAGCGCGGCGATCTCGCCTGCCAACGCGCCATAGCCAAGGCGTTCGGCAGTCCGGGCGGGCGTGAGCAGGGTGGTCATGGGTCGGTCGGCCGGGAAGCTGGACAGCAGCGATTCTGTCCTACGCCACGACGGGGGAACTGCGCTAGCGTGGCGCCGGCCGCGCTCCCTACCATGCATGCATCAACCAAGGAGTCCGTCATGTTGTCCCGAATGCTGAACCAGATCGCCCAGTCGCCCTGGGCCAGGCTCGTCTGGGCCGGGATCGCGGTGCTGGCGCTCGTCCAGCTGGTGGCCTTCTACCGGCTGTGCACCAGCCAGGTCGAACGGGCCCACGTCCGCGAGACGGTGGCCGTGGAGCAGCGCAACGCGTTGACCGACTGCCTCGACTATCTCCATCGTTCCACGATTTCCAGCTGCGCGCGCCAGGCGGCCAGCCGGGAAGCCGATTTGAGCGCAGCCTCGCTCGAGATGCGCGACATGCCGCGCATGCGGCCGGGCCAGGCGGTGCTCAACAGCGCCGTGCCGGTGAGCTACGTCTATCACTGACCGGCGACCGGTTCTCTCCAGGGTTACGGGGTGCTTCGGCGCCCCGTTTTTTGTTTCCACTTTGTCGCATTGGCGCTGAGCCTGTGTCCGACAGTGTCAGGGCTTCGTCGCCGACTGCCCCCTTCGAGGCGCCCCGCCTACTATCGATTCACAGCATCAGGACGGGAGCCCGCCATGTACCAAGCCTACCAAGCCACGACCCAATTGCGCGACGAGACCTCGCTCGATGCGTCCGACGAGTTCGAAGGCCTGGGCGATGCGTCGCGCTACTGCCCGACCGAGCTGCTGGGCACCTTCACGCTGCTGATGGCAGGCCACGGCCGCTGCGTCAGCGCGGACGTGATGCTCGGCGATCGCGACTACGCCCTGTGGCAGCTGGCGCGAGCCCACACCATGGCCGACGAGCAGCTTCGCGCCGTCGCGGTGCGGCTGTTCTCCTATTTCGACGATCCGCGCGGCTGGGGCGCCGCCCTGCACGCCTGAGGGCGGCTCAGACCTCCGCCGCTTCGACCAGGAAGCGGACGCGCCGCGCGCCCTGCCACTCGTCGGCGTCCAGCCGGAAAGCCAGCACCACCCGCTGCGGCAGCGGCTCGGTGCGACCGAACCAGATGCCGTCGACCGGCTGGCCCTGGTGCTTCAATTTGAGCGCCAGGTGCTTCTCGCCCACCAGCCGCTGCGACACCACCTCCAACTCTTCGCTGAACAGAGGCGGCGCAAAGCCCTGGCCCCAGACCTCGTGGTGCAGCGTGTCCACCAGCTCCGGCCGGCGGTATTCGGGGAGCAGCGGCCCGTCGGTGTGGATGCGGCGCGCGAGTGTGGCCGTGTCCAGCCATTCCTGCGCCACCTGGCTCATCGCCTGTTCGAACAGCTCGATGTGCTCTTCTCCCACCGTGCATCCCGCCGCCATCGCGTGGCCGCCGAACCGCAGCAGCACGCCGGGATGGCGCTTGGCGACCAGGTCCAGCGCGTCCCTCAGGTGGAAGCCGGGGATCGATCGGCCCGAGCCTTTCAATTCGTGCTCCTTGCCCGGCGCCTGGCTGGCGGCGAAGACGAAGGTCGGGCGGTGCAGCTTGTCCTTGATGCGCGACGCGACGATGCCGACCACGCCTTCGTGGAAATCCGGGTCGAACACGCAGATCGCCGGCGGCGGCTCGTCGCCTTCGTCGAACAGCGATTCGGCGATCAGCATCGCCTGCTCGCGCATGTCGCCCTCGATCTCGCGCCGCTCGCGGTTGATGCCGTCCAGGGTGCGGGCCAGTTCGTCGGCGCGCGCGCCGTCGTCCGTCAGCAGGCATTCGATGCCCAGGGTCATGTCGGACAAGCGGCCCGCGGCATTGATGCGCGGGCCGAGCGCGAAGCCGAAGTCGAACGTGGTCGCGACGCGGTGCTGCCGCGCCGCCGCCGTGAACAGGCTGGCGATGCCGCAGGGCAGGGCGCCGGCCCGCACCCGCCGCAGTCCTTGCGCCACCAGGCGGCGGTTGTTGGCGTCGAGCCTGACGACGTCCGCCACGGTGCCGAGCGCCACCAGAGGCAGCAGGGCGTCCAGCTTGGGCTGGTTCTGCGCCGTGAAGAGGCCGCGGTTGCGCATCTCGGCCCGCAGGGCCAGCAGCACGTAGAACATCACGCCCACGCCGGCGATGGACTTGCTCTCGAAGCCGCACTCCGGCTGGTTGGGGTTGACGATCACCGCGGCGTCCGGCAACTGCGAGCCGGGCAGGTGGTGGTCCGTGACCAGCACCTTCAGGCCCAGCGCATTGGCCCTGGCGACGCCGTCGACGCTGGCGATGCCGTTGTCGACGGTGATCAGGATGTCGGCGCCACTGTCCTTGACGCGCTGCGCGATCGGCGCCGTCAGGCCGTAGCCGTCGACGACCCGGTCCGGCACGATGTAGTTCACGTGCTGCGCGCCCAGAAGCCGCAGGCCGCGAACGGCGACGGCGCAGGCCGTGGCGCCGTCGCAGTCGTAGTCGGCGACCACGCAGAGTTTCTGTCCGGCGGCGATCGCGTCGGCCAGCAGCACCGCCGCCTCCTGCGTGCCCTTCATGCCGGACGGCGGCAGCAGGCGCGCCAAGCCGTCGTCGAGTTCGTCCTTGCCCAGCACGCCGCGCGCGGCGTACAGGCGCGCCAGCAGCGGGTGGACGCCGGCTTGTTCCAGCGCCCAGGCGGCGCGCGGCGGGATGTCCCTGACCAGGATTTTCATAGGGTGTCGAATACTTTCGAAAGAGGCTCGCGGCCGAAAGCGCCACGCAGGCGCTGCCACAAGCCGGTTCCCGAACCGGACCAGCTGCGCGCATTGGCTTGACCGCACAGGGTGAGCGTCACGGGCTGGTCGCGGTCCAGGGATGAATCGAGCTGGCGGCACTGCTGCTCGTCGATCTGCTGCCATGCGGCAGACCAGGCTTTCCAGTCCTGCAGCAGGGCGGCATCGCGCAGGCCGTGCGGCAGCAGCAGGCCGGCCGGCGCGCAGGGCCGGGCCGAGGGCGGCAGCGAGCCGGTGCCGCTGGCCCAGAACGAGTTGACCGGCAGCAGGCCGCCGCGCACCCGCTCGTCGTTGACCGGATGCGTGTACAGCAGCATCTGCATTTCCTGCTGCAGGCGGCGCAAGGGACCGGCGGCGGGCCCACGCGGCACCCACGCGTCGATGTCGCGGCCCATGACCCGGTCCAGTGACGCTGTCGGCAGCCCGCGGAACAGCTCGCCGCTCGCCAGCCAGCGGGTCGGCGCGTGGTAATCGAGCGCGATGCCGTCCTGGGCAAAGAACGGCTGCATCGCGGCCAGCAGCGCCTTCGAATCCTGCGCGTCCAGCCGCAGCTCCTGCGGATGCTTCATCACGATGTGGTCGGTCGCCACGTGCCAGTGGCAGGGCGTGATCCAGGCCCAGGCCTGGCCGGCGGGGTCGCGTCCATCCTGCAGCACCTGCCACGCCGCCCAGGGGATGGAGCCGTCCGGCGCCGACAGGCCACAGGCGGCTGCCAGCACCCGTTCGTGCGGCGGCGACAGGCTTTGCGGGTCGCCCTCGTCGCTGGCCGACGGCGCGAGCCGCCCGAGCAGGCGCCGCAGCTGCGGCAATTCCAGGCCTGCGATCGCGTCGCGGCACCCCGGCTCGCCGCTCGCGGCGAAGGGGATCATCAAGTGGACGCCGTCTGACATGGTCCGTATTGTCCGGGATGCCACAATCCCTGACTTAACAAATCGGCCTCCATGCGACTTCCCTACGAACTGGCCCTGGGCTGGCGCTACACGCGGGCCGGCCGCGCCACCCGCCGCAACGGCTTCATATCCTTCATCTCCGGTGTCTCGATGCTCGGCATCGCGCTGGGCGTGGCCGCCCTGATCATCGTGCTGTCGGTGATGAACGGCTTCCAGAAGGAAGTGCGGGACCGCATGCTGGGCGTCGTTTCCCACATCGAGATCTACGGCCCCGGCGGCGGCGTGCTGTCCAACCTGGATCGCACGATGGCGCAAGCGCGCGAGAACCCGCAGGTGATCGGCGCCGCGCCCTTCGTTGCGGCGCAGGGGCTGCTGGCGCGCGGCGAGGACATGCGCGGCACCATCGTGCGCGGCATCGATCCGGCGCATGAGAACGAGGTGACCGACATCGGCGCCGCGATGAAGAACTCCAGCCTGGACAAGCTGGTCGCCGGCCAGTTCGGCATCGTGCTGGGCGCGGAGCTTGCGCGCAACCTGGGCGTGCG
>JAQGNJ010000002.1 GCA_028291885.1 Ramlibacter sp.
TGAAGGGCACGTCGTACACATGCACCTTGTCGGTCAGCCATGCCGGCACCGTCACGCCCTTGGGCGGGCAATAGGCGTTGTACCAAAGGTGCAGGGTATGTTCGTTATCGACCGGCACCCGCATCTGGAACGAAAAGTAACGCGCAGCCTCGTCGCCATTGCCGACCGCAAGGATGTTCGGGAACAGGATCGGGTGGCCGGTGCGCCAGTCGTCCGAATCCTCGGAGTGGCCTTCCAGCAGGCGGTGCTTGGTGATGCCGAATTCAAATTCCTTGAAGTCGATTTTTTCGTGGCGCGCGCTGATCGCGACCTTGATGCCTTCCTGTTCCTTCTGGAATTCGTAGTGGTGGCCGTGCAGCCATTCGGTGTGGATCGGGTCGAGCGAGTTCTCCATGATCTGCAGCCAGTTCACCGGCAGCAGGGCGCGGCCCATCATGCGGATCGTTCCCGGAGTGACGAAGCCGTCGAACCTGGGCAGGAGCGGACGCGGCTCGGGTCCGAGGTAGGCGAACAGCAGGCCGCCGAGCTCTTCGACGGGATAGGCGTTGGTGGAGACCTTCTCGCGGAACACGGGGTTGTCGACCTCGTTGGGCTGGTTCAGGCATTTGCCCTGGGCGCTGAATTCCCAGCCGTGGTACGGGCAGCGGATGCCCCGGTCCGTGGGGATGCCGTGCAGGAACGAGGCGCGGCGGTGCGGACACTGCTCGGCGATCAGGCCGCGCCTGCCCTCGCGGTCGCGAAACAGGATCAGGTCTTCCCCGAGCAGGCGGACCCGCTTGGTCCACTTCTCCTCGAGCTCGACGGCGGCACCGATCGGCTGCCAGTAGCGGCGCAACAAGGACCCCATGGGGGTGCCGGGCCCGACCTGGGTCAACAACTGGTTCTGCTCTGCAGTTTCCATTGATGGGTCCTTGAAATGCTTAGGTAGAAAGAAAACAGATCGCGCGACCTTATCAGGGGAGAGAACCGGTTTCAATCCGGATCTCATACCGGTTAACCCTTAGGCCGAATGACTCGGGTCTTCACGGTTGACGGTGCCGTGATTTGGTCCGATATTCCACGGACTTTTCGCCGGAGCCGGCCCGCCCGTGCTCCGGCCAACCACAGGCGACCACCATGTCCACGCCCATCCGATTCGAGCTCAACGGACGCAGCACGCAGGTCGACGCGCAGCCGCAGACGCCCTTGCTGTATGTCCTGCGCAATGACCTGGACCAGCACGGCCCGCGCTTCGGTTGCGGCCTGGCCCAGTGCGGCGCCTGCACGGTCCATGTCGACGGCCGCGCCGTCCGCTCCTGCGTGCATCCGGTGGGCGCGGCGCACGAGCATCGCGTCACCACGCTCGACGGCCTGGCCGCGGCTTACCGCCAGCGCAACGCGATCGCGGACGACAGCGCCCTGCATCCGGTGCAGCAGGCCTTCATCGACGAGCAGGCGGCGCAATGCGGTTACTGCATCAACGGCTGGATCATGACCGCCGCAGCCCTGCTGGCCGAGCAGCCGCAGGCCACCGACGAACAGCTTCGGCAGGGGCTCAGCGGCCTGAAGTGCCGTTGCGGCACGCAGGTCAGCGTGCTGCGCGCCGTCAAGCGCGCCGCGCGCTCGCTGGCCGACGCGGGGAGAAAGGCATGAGCACGCTCGCGCACGGCGACGACATCCACCTGCAGCGTCGCGGGTTCCTTGCCGGCGGCGCCGGCCTGGTGGTGACGCTGGCGCTTCCCTTGCACGCGCAGGGCGTGGCCGGCGAGGCCAACGCTCCGAGGCCGGAGCGCCTGGATTCCTGGCTGGCCATCGGCAGCGACGGCGAGGTGACGGCTTCGGTCGGAAAGATCGATGCCGGCCTGGGCCTGCCGACGGCGCTGGCGCAGCTCGTCGCGGACGAACTCGACGTCCCGATGGCGCGGATCCGCATCCGCATGGGCGACACCGCCACCACGGTGGACCAGCGCGGAACGGGATCGAGCAATGGCGTCACCGACGGCGGCTCGGCGCTGCGGACGGCGGCCGCGCAAGCCCGCTCGTTCCTGCTGGCTCGCGCGGCGCAGCGGTTGGCCTTGCCGGTGGAGCAGCTCGACACCCGGGAAGGCAAGGTGATCGTCAAGGCCGCGCCGGACCGGGCGATCCCGTACGGCGAGCTGCTCGCCGGCGGCAGGTTCGAGATCGCGGTGGATGCGAAAGCCAAGCCGGCCTTTCGCGATCCGCGCGACTACCGCTATGTCGGCCGCCCGGTTCCGCGGACCGACATTCCCGCCAAGGTCACGGCGCAATACGCGTACCTGGTCGACTTGAAGCTGCCCGGAATGCTGCACGCGCGCGTGCTGCGGCCGCCGGTGGCCGCAGCCCGCCTGCTGGGGACGCAGGAGCTGCCGCGGACGCCGGGCTTCGTCCAGCTCGTCACCCTGGGCAATTTCGCCGCCGTCGTCTGCGAGCGCGAAGAGCAGGCCGTCCAGGCCGCGCGCGAGGTCAGGCTGCAATGGTCGGGACCGCAGCTGGAGTTCGCGGCCAGCTATGACGCCTTGTACGACAGCCTGCGTACCGGCCCCTCGCAAAACAGCAAGGTCGACCGGAGCGCCGGCGACGTCGACGCGGCGCTGGCGGCCTCGGCGCAAACGCTGCAGGCCTGGTACGAGTACCCGTTCCAGTCGCACGCCAGCATGGGCCCGGCGTGCGCCGTGGCCCGCATCGACGCCGGCGCCGTGACGGTGTGGATGGGCGGCCAGAAACCCTATCCGCTGCGCAAGGCCGTCGCCGAACTGCTCGCCCGCCCCGAAGCGCAAGTCCGCGTCATCTGGCTGCCGGGCCCGGGCTCGTACGGCATGAACGATGCCGACGACGCGGCGATCGACGCCGTGCTGATCGCTCGGGCGGTCGGCCGGCCGGTGCGGCTGCAGTACGACCGGGCCGGCGCGACGGCCTGGGATCCCAAGGGCCCGCCCGGCGTCTTCCGTTTGCGCGGCGGGCTCGATGCGGCGGGCAAGGTCCAGGCCTTCGATTTCCACTCGCGCGGCTATTCGGGGCGCGTGCGGCCTTCGGGCACGGGGCGTTTCGGCGACAGCCTGGCGTCGCAGCTGATCGGCGGGCACGTCACCCGGGGCGAAGCCCTGCACCAGGTTTCCGCGGAGAGCTATGCATTCGAGCACCGGCGCGTGAGCGGCGACCTGCTGGCCTGGGAGTCGTCGCTGGTCACCGGCCTGCGCACCGCGCATCTGCGCGACCCGGACGGGCTGGCCACCTGCTTCGCCAGCGAAAGCTTCGTCGACGAACTGGCGCTTGCCGCCCGCATGGACCCGGTGGAGTTCCGGCTGCGCTACCTGGACGAGCCGCGGCACGCGGCGGTCGTGCGCGCCGCTGCCGAGCGCGCTGGATGGACAGCGCGGGTCGGCGCCAATCCGGCGGGCGCAACGGGCAAGCTCCGGCGCGGCCGGGGCATCGCCTACGCGCCGCGCAACGGAGCCGTGGTCGCGATGGTGGCCGAGGTCGAGGTCGACGTTTCGAGCGGAGACTGGCGGGCGACCCGCTTCGTCGTCGCGCATGACTGCGGCATGGTGATCAACCCGCTCAGCCTGGAGCGCGTGATCGAGTCCAACGTGCTGATGTCGCTCAGCCGGTCCCGCCACGAAGAAGTGCGCTTCGACCGGCACGCCGTCACCAGCGTGGACTGGGCGAGCTATCCCATCCTGGACATGACCGAGGTCCCCGACGCGATCGAGGTGGTGCTGGTCGGCAACAAGCCAGGGCCCGCGTTCGGCGCGGGCGAGCCGTCGACGCGACCCGTGGCCGCCGCGCTGGCGAACGCGCTCTTCGACGCGACCGGCCGCCGGCTGCGCCGCGTCCCCTTCACCCCGGCGCGCCTCCTGGCCGCCCTGCAAAGCCCCGTACCGGCGGCCTGACCGAACAGCTTTTCCGGTTCCTACAACTTCAAGGAGACAACAATGCGCATCCAACATCCTCCCCTTCAGTCCTTTGCCTCGCGGCGCTCGTGCCTGCGGGCCGGCGGCGCGGCGCTGGCGGCAGCGCTGGTCGGGCTCGCGTCCAGCGCGGTCCAGGCGCAGGCCCAGGCGGCCGGCGACTGGCCGCAAAAGCAGATCCGGCTGGTCGTTCCCTACGCGCCCGGCGGCAGCGCCGACACGCTGGGCCGGCTGATCGCCAAGCATCTGGGAGAAGCGTTCAAGCAACCGGTCGTGGTGGAGAACAAGGGCGGGGCCGGCGGCATGATCGGCTCGCACCTGGTCGCCAAGGCGCCGCCGGACGGCTACACGCTGGTGGTCTCCGGCATCGGCTCGCACGTGATCGCGCCGGTGGAAAGTCCCGGCACCTTCGACCCGATGAAGGACTTCACGCACATCGCGCTGCTGGGCGGCCCGCCGATCGCGATGGTGGTGAACGCCGAGCAGCCGATCGCGGATTTCAAGGGTTTCATCAGCTATGTGTCGCAGCAGCCCAAGGGCCTGAGCTGGGCGTCGCCGGGGCAGGGGACGCACGGCTATCTCACCGGCGAGACCTTCCGCAACACGATGAAGCTCAACATGGTGCACATCGCCTACAAGGGCGCCGGCCCGGCCGTGGCGGACCTGATCGCCAACCAGGTTCCCGCCGCCTTCATGACGCTGAGTTCGGCCAATGCCCACGTCAACAGCGGCAAGCTGCGCCTGCTGGCCGTGACATCGCCGCAACGGCTGCCGGAATTCCCCAACGTGCCGACATTTGCCGAGCTCGGCTATCCCAACCTGACCGGCACGACCTGGTTCGCGGTGTCTGGCCCGGCGGGAATGCCGCAGGCCATCGTCGACAAGATCAACGCGGAAGTGCGGCGCGGACTGCAGACGCCGGCGGCGCGCAAGCAGATGGCGCTGGAAAGCATGGTGGCCGGCGACTACGACGCCGCCGGTTTCACCCGCTTCGTGGCATCGGAGATCGAGCGCTGGGGACCGGCCGCGCGCTCGCTCGCGGTCAAGTCCAAGTGAACCGCCGGCGCCGCGCTTGCAGCCGGCGCCGGGACCCGTCCTAGAACTCGATGGAGACGAAGCCGTCGCTGTCCACGACGGTGCGGTAGGTCTTCACCGGGACCATGCACGGCGGCTCCACGACCTCGCCCGTGCGGATGTTGAAGGCGCCGTTGTGGAAGTCGCATTCCACGACGTCGCCCGTGATGCAGCCTTCCGACAGCGAGCCGGGGCCGTGGGTGCAGGCGTCGTCCGTGACGTGGTACTCGCCGTCCAGGTTGAACACCGCGAGGGTGAGCCCCTCCTTCTCGACGCGGATCGCGGTGCCGGCCTGCACCTCGGCAGGCTTGCACAAGGCGATCCGACGGCAGCTGACTTCCCCCATGACCAGAGTCTCCCCATTGACAATCGACGATGGCGGATGATATCGTCGTTTTAGATGAAGGAACAGCGTTCCTCCATGAGGAACACCCAGAGAGCACATCGGCGAGCACAGGAATCCATGCTGAAAAAAGAACAAAACGACCTGCTGACCCAGACCGGCCCCGGCACGCCGATGGGAGAGCTCTTTCGCCGCTACTGGCAGCCGGCGCTCCTGTCCAAGGAGTTGCCCGAGCCGGACTGCCCGCCGGTGCGGCTGCAGCTGCTGTCCGAGAAGATGGTCGCCTTCCGCGACAGCGCCGGCCGGCTGGGCGTGATCGACGAATTCTGCGCCCACCGCGGCGTGTCGCTCTGGTTCGGGCGCAACGAGGAGGGCGGCCTGCGCTGTCCCTACCACGGCTGGAAGTACGACGTGAACGGCCAGTGCGTGGACGTGCCGTCCGAGCCCTCCGAGAGCGGCTTCGCCGAGCGCATCAAGCTCAAGTCCTATCCGCTGGCCGAGCGCGGCGGCGTGATCTGGATCTACATGGGTCCGCCCGAGCTGCAGCCGCCGCTGCCCGAGTGGGAATTCGCCACCGTGCCGGCCAGCCGCAGCTTCACGTCCAAGCGGCTGCAGGAATGCAACTGGCTGCAGGCGATGGAAGGCGGCATCGATTCCAGCCACGTCTCCTTCCTGCACAGCGGCGCGCTCAATCGCGACCCGCTGTTCAAGGGCGCCAAGGGCAACCAGTACAACCTGAACGACCTCAAGCCCGTGTTCGAGGTCGTGCCGCACGAGGGCGGCCTGTACATCGGCGCGCGCCGCAACGCCGAGGAAGGCCACCACTACTGGCGCATCACGCCCTGGGTGATGCCCTCGTTCACGATGGTTCCGCCGCGCGGCGACCACCCGATCCACGGCCACTTCTGGGTCCCGATCGACGACGAGAACAACTGGGCCTGGAGCTTCGACTACCACCCGACCCGCGACCTGACGGCCGCCGAAGTGCAGGCGATGGAAGACGGGCACGGCATCCACGTGCGCTACGTCCCGGGCACCTTCCGGCCGCTGCAGAACAAGGACAACGACTACCTGATGGACCGCGCCGCGCAGAAGGCCGGCATCAGCTACAGCGGCATCGAAGGCATCTCGATGCAGGACGCGTCGCTGCAGGAGAGCATGGGGGCGATCCAGGACCGCACCCGCGAACACCTGGTCTCCACCGACAACGGGATCATCATGGCGCGCCAGCGCCTGATGAAGGCGGCCAAGGCGCTCGCCGAGAAGGGCGAAGCGCCGCCGGGACTGACGCCGCAGGCGCAGCGCATCCGCTCGGTGGCCATCGTGCTGCCCGAGGGCCAGGCGTTCAAGGAAGCCGCGAGCGACGCGCTGCGCGCCGAGCCCGGCAAGAAGCACGCGACGGTGTGAGGCTGGCGTGCGTGAGAGGGAGCGACCGCGATGCTGGGCACCTTCGGCAAATCCCAGGCGCAGTTGCAGGCCCTGGACCGGATCCGCGACTGGACGCGCGAGCGCTTTGCGCTGGGAGCGGACGACGTGCTGCTGGTCACCGAGATTGCCTGCGCCGTGCCCGGCTGTCCGCCGCTGGAAACCGTGGTCGCTTTCTGGACCGGCGGCAACCGGCGCCATCACTTCAAGGTCTTCAAGCCCGCGGCCCAGGTCGAACCGGGCGACCTGCCCTATGCCTGGATGAAGGAGGGGCTGGTGGTCGCGGACGGCTTTTCCTGCGACTGCTGCTGAAGCCACCGACATCCCAGGAAACCGATCGCCATGGCTGAACGCAAGCTCACCACAGTCACCCGCACCCAGGGCAACAACCAGGCGCTCAAGGACGGCAGCGTCAGGCCGCGCTCGTTCGAGTTCGACTTCGTCGACGTGCCGGTGCTGATCGACGGCTTCCGCCGCATGGTCCGCGGCCTGGAGTTCGACATCTCCGAGATGGCGTTGAGCACCTACCTGTGCGCGCGCGAGCACGGCAAGCGCTTCACCGCGCTGCCGATCTTCCTGGTGCGGGCCTTCCACCACGGCGCCATCCTCGTCAACACCAAGGCGGGGATCAGGACGCCGAAGGACCTGGAGGGCCGCCGCGTCGGCGTGAACCGCGGCTATACCGTCACCACCGGGCTGTGGGCGCGCAGCGTGCTGCAGCAGGAGCACGGCGTCGACCTGAGCCGCATCACCTGGGTGCTGTCGGGAGACGAGCACGTCGCCGAATACCGGCCGCCGGCCAACGTGGTGCCGATCGAGCCCGGCAAGAAGATCGCCGACATGCTGGTGGCGGGCGAACTCGCCGCCGCGATCGGCGTCGAGGTCGACCATCCCGACGTGCAGCCGCTGATCCCCGACGCGAAGCAGGCCGGCTACGAGGCGCTGCGCAGCCGCGGCCATTACCCGGCCAACCACCTGATCGTGGTGCGCGACGAACTGCTGCAGGCCGAGCCCGGGCTGGCTGTCGACATCTTCGACGCCTTTGCCGAGTCCAAGCGCCGCTACGTCGAGCGCCTGAAGGCCGGCGCGATCGAGAACCCGACGGCGGTCGACAGGATGCACCTGAAGGTCATGGAGATCACCGGCCGCGATCCCCTGCCTTACGGCATCGAGCCCAACCGGGCCATGCTGGAGGAATGGATAGCGCACTGCCTGGCGCAGGGCATCGTCACGCGCAAGGTTTCGGTCGACGAGCTGTTCGCGCCGGCCAGCCGCAATCTGGCCGCCTGAGCGGCCGCAAAAAAATACAGGAGCATCGATGAACAATCCGGAAGCGACGGTCACGGTTCCCGCGCTGCAGCAGATGAAGCGCGACGGCCGCAAGATCGTCGGCGTGGTGGCCTGGGACTGGCAGATGGCGCAGATCGTCGACCGGGCCGGCGTCGACATCGTGTCGGTCGGCGACACGGTCGGCGTCAACCTGTGGGGCCATTCCAATCCGCTCGAAGTGACGATGGACGAGATGGTCATCGTCTGCAAGGCCGTGCGCCGCGGCGTCAAGCGCGCGCTGGTCAGCGTGGACTTCCCGTTCGGCCCGCTGCAGCACGGCACGCACTCCGCGCTCGAGGCCGCGATCCGGCTGGTCAAGGAAGCGGGCGCGGACATGATCAAGCTCGACGGGGCGGCGGACTATCCCAAGGCGATCAATGCGATCGCGCGCGCCGGCATCCCGGTGTTCGCGCAATTCGGCATCACGCCCCAGACGGCGCTGCAACTGGGCATCGATTACAAGACCATGCTCAAGACCGGCGCCCAGGTGCCGCCCGAGGCCACGGCCAAGCTGGTCGAGCAGGCCCGCCGCATGGAGGAAGCCGGCGCGTCGCTGATCGACTTCCAGCACTCGGGCCCGGTCGCCGGAGCGGCCGTTGCAGCCGCAGTCGCGATCCCCGTGATCGGCGGCCTGGGCGGCGGCCCCTGGCTGGACGGCCGCATGCGCATGGCCAACGCGGCCATCGGCTATGCGGCTTCGGCCGTCGATGCCCGTCCCGACACCTATGCCAACGTCGCGACGATCGCGCTCGACGCCATCCGGACTTATGCCGATGATGTTCGAAGCAGCCGCCAGATCCGCGGCGGCATTCCCCTCAAGCCCGCGGCCTGACAGGACAGATCCATGGCCTTCGCCTTGATCGACGGAATTTCCACCCGCTATGAGGTGCTGGGCGAGGGCCCGCCCTTGCTGATGTTCTCGCCCGGCGGCTTCGACGCGACGCTGGAGAAGTGGTCGACGCTGGGTGTGTACGGCAAGACCCGCATGCTGGAGCAACTGGTCAAGCACTACCGCTGCATCGTGTTCGACCGGCGCGAAACCGGCCAGTCCGGCGGGCGCCTGGAGCGCATCACCTGGGCGCACTACGTCGCGCAGGGCAAGGGCCTGCTGGACCACCTGGGAATCGCGCAGGCCCACCTGATGGGCGGCTGCATGGGCTGCGCGCCGGTGGTCGGCTTCGCCGCCGCCCATCCCCGGGCCACGCTGAGCATGGTGCTGTACTGGCCCGTGGGCGGCGCGAAATACCGCATCAACGGCCACCAGCGCTTCGCGCAGCACCTGGCCTACGTGCAGCAGGAAGGACTCGCCGCCGTCGTGACCCTTGCCCAGGCCAGCGGCAAGAGCTTCGGCGAAGACCCGCGCGGCGGTCCCTGGGCGCCCGTGCTTCGCAGCGACGCGGGCTTCGCCGAGAGTTACGCCGACCTCGATGTCGAGCGCTACAAGCTGCTGGTCGTCGGCATGGCGCGCAGCCTGCTCGATCGCGACACCGCGCCGGGCGCCGAGCCCGAGGACATGCTGCGACTGGACATCCCGGCGCTGGTCGTGCCCGGGCGCGATGCGTCGCATGCGACGTCGGCCGCGCGCTACCTCGAGGAATGCCTGCCCGGGTCCGAATACTGGGACGCCGCGCCTTCCGAGCAGACCGAGTCCACGGCGCCGGCACGGCTGCTGGACTTCCTGGGCAAGGCGAGCGCGGGCCGCGCCGCCGCCTGACCACTTTCCGCAAGGGACCCCCACCATGAGCCAAGAATCTCTCCACGACATCCGGCGCGACATCGAGCGCGTCGATCCCGAAGTGGTTGCCAGGGCCGGCAACTTCGCCGCTTCCATCCTGGCCGACGTCGCCGGCCGGCGCGGCGCCCTGGACGGGCGCATCGCCGCGCTGTCTCCCGGCATGCGGCTGGCCGGGCCGGCGGTGACGGTGGAGGTGCGTGCCGGCGACAACCTGATGATCCACGCGGCGATGGCGCTGGCAAAACCGGGCGACGTGCTGGTGATCGACGGCAAGGGCGACCGCAGCTGCGCGCTGATGGGGTCCATCATGATCAACGCCTGCAGGAAGCTCGGGCTGGCGGGCGTCGTCATCGACGCGGCCGTGCGCGACACCGAGGAACTGCGGCATCTGGGCTTTCCCGTGTATGCCGTCGGCGCCAATCCGAACGGCCCGACCAAGTTCGTTCCCGGCCGCATCAATTGGCCGATCTCGTGCGGCGGCGTCGCCGTGAGTCCGGGCGACCTGGTCGTCGCCGACGCCGACGGCGTGGTGGTGATCGAGCGGGAGAAGGCGCCGTCGCTGCTGGATCTCGCCGTCGCCAAGGTGGCCGACGAGAGGCAGCGCCTGCACGACATCGCCGCGGGCCGCGACATCCGGCCGAAATGGCTGGACGGCGCGCTGCGCGCCGCGGGCGTGCTCAAGAACGGCGAGACGCTCTGAGCGGCGCGCGACCACCAACGAACAAGGAGACAGTCGAATGCAACAAGTCCTGGCCGCCGTGAAAACCGGCGCGAACAAGATCGAGATCCGCGAATTCCCGATGCCGGAGATCCCGCCGGATGCCGCGCTGCTGAAGATGGAGGTGGCCGGCATCTGCGGCACCGACGTGAAGATGTACAAGGAGCCGCTCAAGGGCGGGCCCGTCATCATGGGCCACGAGAACATCGGCTACATCGCCAAGGCCGGCCGCGAATTCACCGCGCGCAAGGGCTTCAAGGAAGGCGACCTGGTCTTCGTCGAGCACTACGTCGGCTGCATGAAGTGCGAGTGGTGCCACAAGGGCGAGTACCGCCATTGCGAGAACACCGACTGGCGCTACAACCCCGACGGCATCCGCTACGGCTACACATCGGCCGACAAGCCGCCGCACCTGTGGGGTGGCTTTGCCCAGTACGCCTACCTGCCGTGGAATTCAGTCGTGCACAAGGTGCCGGACGGCGTCACGCCGGAGCTGGCGGGCCTGGTGACGCCGATGGCCAACGGCATCGAATGGTCGCTGTTCGACGGCGGCGTGGGCTACGACGACGTGGTGCTGATCCAGGGTCCCGGCCAGCAAGGCCTGTCGCAGACCGTGATCTGCAAACAGGCGGGCGCCAGCAAGATCATCGTCACCGGAACGTCCAAGGACGCGGCGCGGCTGGAGGTCGCCAAGGCCCTGGGCGCGGACCACGTGATCAACGTCCAGACCGAGGATCCGCTGGCGCGCATCATGGAGCTGACGGGCGGCAGGGGCGTGGACGTCGTGCTCGATTGCACGGCGGGCGCCGGCACCTTCCCGATCCTGCTGGGGGTCGAGGCGCTCAAGCGCAAGGGCGGCGTGATGGTGATGCAGGGCGAGATGGGCGACTTCCCGAACTTCCCGATCGGCAAGGTCACGCTCAAGTGGATCACGCTCAAGAGCGCGCGCGGCCACAGCTACCGGGCTTGCGAACTGGCGCTGGCGCAGCTGGCGTCCAGGCGCTTCCCGCTGGAGAAGGTCACGACCCACAAGTTCGGCCTCAAGGACGTCGACCTGGCAATCCGCTCAGTCGGCAACGCCGGCGTGCCCGACGTGATCCACGCGTCCCTGATGCCCTGGCTCTAGGAGACGCGTGGAGCGCATCCCGGTCACCGTGCTTACCGGCTACCTCGGCGCCGGCAAGACGACCCTGCTCAACCGCATCCTGCGCGAGGACCACGGGCGGCGCTATGCGGTGGTCGTCAACGAGTTCGGCGAGATCGGCATCGACGGCGACCTGATCGTCGGCACGGACGAGGAGTTGTTCGAGATGAACAACGGCTGCATCTGCTGCACGGTGCGCGGCGACCTGATCCGCACGCTGCAGGGGCTGCTGCAGAAAAGCCGCGCCGGCGGCCGGCCCTTCGACGCCATCATCGTCGAGACCACCGGCCTGGCCGATCCCGGCCCGGTGGCGCAGACCTTCTTCGTCGACCCCGTGCTGCACGCAGGCACGGTGCTCGATTCCATCACCACCGTCGTCGACGCCGCGCATATCGGCTTGCGGCTGGACGACAGCCGCGAAGCCGCGGAACAGATCGCCTTCGCCGACCAGATCGTGCTGAACAAGACCGAGCTGGTGGACGCCGCCATGCTCGACGGGATCGAGGCGCGCCTGCGCCGCATCAATCCGCTGGCGCCAATCCACCGCACCCAGCGCGCCGGGGTCGCACTCGAGCTGGTGCTGGGGCGCGGCGGCTTCGACCTGTCGCGCATCGAATCGCTGGAGCCGGACTTCCTCGCGCACTCCGGCCAGGGAGCTCTGCCGCATGTGCACGACGAGCACTGCGGGCACGACCACGGCCACGACGAGCACGGGCCGCACGGGCCGGCCGCGGACCATGTGCACGACGAGGCGATCGCCAGCGTCAGCCTGAGCTCGCAGCGGGCCATGGACGCGGATGCGCTCAGCCGCTGGCTCGAAGCGCTGGTGGCTGCGCAGGGTGCGCAGATCCTGCGGCTCAAGGGCATCTTCGACGTCGGCGGGCCGCGCAAGCTCGTCGTGCAGGGCGTGCACATGCTGCTGGAGGGCGAACTGCAGCGTGCCTGGGGCCCGCAGGAGCCGCGTTCGAGCCGGCTGGTTCTCATCGGCCGGCAGCTCGACGCCGCGTCTTTGCAGGCCGGCTTCGACGCCTGCGCCGCCAGGGCCTGAGCAGCCGTTTCCGTCGCGTGTTTTCCCGGTGTTCCCGAGGGGAGACCGGGTTTACACCGACGTACTTTCGTTGACATCGTCGAGGGCGCAAAGGTACATTAAGTCTCGCTATGCGGACCATAGTTCCGCATAAAGGAACATAAGAGACATGCTCGACGCCACTGCGAAAGTTCCTGAATCCGCACTCGGTCCGATCAGGCCAATGAATGCGACGGCCCCTGCGGCGCGGTTCGCGATCAGCTGGAAATGGGTGGTGATCGGTGTCTGCGTCGCGTTCAGCGTGTACATCGCGGTCGTCCCCCTGGGTTTCCTGCTGTGGCAAAGCTTCTTCACGCCGCAGACGGCGGCCAAGGCGGCCGAATTCACCTTCGGCAACTACCTGACGGCGTACAGCAGTTCCGACACGCTGCGGCTGTTCTTCAACTCCCTGCGCTTCGCCGTCGGCGTCGCTTCGTTCGCTTTCGTGATCGGCACCACGCTGGCCTGGATGAACGAGCGCACCAACACGCCCTTCAAGTCGCTGTTCTACGCGCTGTCGCTGATCCCGCTGGTGATCCCCGGCATCCTGTTCACCGTCGCCTGGATCCTGCTGGGCAGCCCCAAGATCGGCATCATCAACCTGACGCTGATGCAGTGGTTCGGCCTGAGCGCGCCGCTGTTCGACATCTATTCCATGTGGGGAATGATCTGGGTCGACGGCCTGCATTACTCGCCGATGGCCTTCCTGCTGATGACGGCGGCTTTCCGGTCCATGGACCCGTCGCTGGAGGAGTCGGCGACCATGAGCGGCGCCAACGTGTTCCAGGTGATCTGGCACGTCACGCTCAAGCTGGCGTGGCCGGCGATCTTCGCGACCTTCCTGATCCTGTTCGTGCGGGCCATCGAATCCTTCGAGGTGCCCGCGCTGCTCGGGCTGCCGGTCGGCATCGAGGTGTTCACCTCCTCGATCTACCAGGCCATCCACCGCTACCCCAGCCAGGTGGGCCTGGCCTCGTCGTACGCGGTGACCCTGCTGGTGATCACCACCGTCGGCATCTATTTCATCTCGCGCCTGTCGTCGAGCGGGTCGAAGTATTCGACGATGACGGGCAAGGGATTCCGTCCGCGCCAGATCGACCTCGGCCGCTGGCGCTGGCTGGCCGCCGGCATCTTCTTCGTCTATTTCAGCCTCATCGTGCTGCTGCCGTTCGCCGTGCTGCTGTGGTCCTCGCTGCAGAAGTTCTACGCGGTTCCCTCGCTCGAGGCCATGAAGCACCTGACGCTCGATCCGTACCGCTTCATCCTGTCCTATCCCAACCTGAGCCGCGCGGTGTGGAACAGCCTGCTGCTGTCCTTCGGCTGCGCCACGCTGATCATGCTGATCACGTCGGTGATCTGCTGGATCGTCGTCAAGACCAAGCTGCCGGGCCGCTGGGTGCTGGACAACGTCGCCTCGCTGCCGATGGTTTTTCCCGGCCTGGTGCTCGGCCTGGCGCTGATGATCTTCTATCTCAACGTCGATGTCGGCATCTACGGGACGATGTGGATCATGTTCATCGCCTACGTGACGCGCTTCATGCCGTACGGCCTGCGCTTCAACACCACGTCGATGATGCAGATCCACAGGGAGCTGGAGGAGTCGGCGGCGATGAGCGGAGCGTCGTGGGGCATCACCTTCCGCCGCATCATCCTGCCGCTGCTCAAACCGGGCCTGCTCGCCGGCTGGATCTACATCATGATCGTGTCGATCCGCGAGCTCTCCAGCTCCATCCTCCTGTACAGCCCCGGCACCGAAGTGATCTCCATCGTGATCTGGGAGCTCTGGGAAAACGGCCAGTACGTCGAACTCTCGGCGCTCGGCGTGCTGTTCATCCTGATGCTGTTCGTCCTGGTCATGGTGGCCCAGGCCATCGGCCGCAAGTTCGGCATCAAGGAGCATTGATTGAACGACAACCCGCGGGAGTTCCGAAGTGCTTGAAATCCAGTCGCTGTTCACCGAATACACCAATGAACTGGGGCAGCCGGTCAAGGCCGCCCAGGACGTGAACATCTCCGTGCCCGAGGGGCACTTCTTCACCCTGCTGGGGCCCAGCGGCTGCGGCAAGACCACGACGCTGCGCTCGATCGCGGGCCTGGAGCGGCCCAAGTCCGGCGAGATCACGGTCAGCGGCACCGTCGTCTATTCGGGATCGCGCCGCGTCTTCGTTCCGCCCAACCAGCGCGGCTTCGGCATGGTGTTCCAGTCGTACGCGATCTGGCCCCACATGGACGTCTTCACCAACACCGCCTTTCCGCTGCAGGTCGGCAAGGCGCGCTACAGCCGCGCCCAGATCGACGCCAAGGTGATGAAGGTGCTGGCCGCGGTGCAGCTGGACCACCTGCGCGACCGCGAAGCGACCAAGCTGTCCGGCGGCCAGCAGCAGCGCCTCGCGCTGGCCCGGGCGCTGGTGATGGAGCCGCGGCTGCTGTTGCTCGACGAGCCGCTGTCCAACCTGGACGCCAAGCTGCGCGAGCTGATGCGCTTCGAGCTCAAGCGGCTGCAGCGGGAACTGCAGATCACGACGGTATACGTCACGCACGACCAGAGCGAGGCCCTGGCGCTGTCGCACCAGGTCGCGGTGATGAACCAGGGCCGGATCCAGCAGATCGGCTCGCCGCGCGACATCTACGAGCGGCCGCAGACGCAGTTCGTCGCCGACTTCGTGGGCTCCACCAATTTCGTCGACGGCGTCGTGCGCGGGCGCGAGGCGGACGACTACATCATCGAAACCGAGCTCGGGCCGCTGCGCTCGCAGTCGGTCGAGCCGGTGCGCACCGGCGACAAGGTCGTGCTCTCGATCCGGCCCGAGGACGTCGAGCTGTCGGACGAGCAGCCCGCGGACATCAGCGTCAACGCCTGGCATGCGATGGTCGACCAGAAGATCTTCCTGGGCGAGGCGATGGATTTCCGCATCAAGGTCGGCGAGCGCACGCTGCTGTCGCGGACCCACCCGTCGATCCGCACCCCGATCGGGCAGCCGGTCTGGGCCCGCATCCACCCGAGCAAGAGCGTCGCCATGCCGGCGGTCCCCGCCTGACGCGCCGGCAGCTCGCACCCATCAACCACCAGCACCGGGGAGCACCCATGGACGATCCGAAAAAGGCGGCGCCGGCCGCAGCCGACAACGTCGCCACCGGCAACGAGTCGCACTACCACAGCAAGAAGGACCGCGTCTTCGTGCGCGGCATCCAGGGCCAGTACAGCCTGAAGGACGAACTGGCGCGGCTGCGCGCGATGCCGCGCGTTCGCAAAGGCTCGGAGATCAAGTTCAACGACGGGCCGCAGGCCTTCAGCCGGCACTACGTCGAGCCCAAGGACGGCATCACCCAGACCTTCCACCTGCACCTGGAGGAATACGGCCCGGGCGGCCGCTCGCAGAAGCACGGCCACGTGAACGAGGCGGCCTTCTACATCCTGGACGGCGAAGGCTACGAGATCCACGACGGCGTGCGCTACGACTGGCAGGCCGGCGACATCGCGATCGTCCACAACAACTGCGTGCACCAGCACTTCAACGCCAGCAACACCAAGCCGGCGCGCGCCCTGGTGATCAAGACCAAGCCGATGTACATGTTCATGAACATGCTGTTCCAGCAGCAGGTGGAGCCGCGCCCGACGGTGCCGGCGCCCGGCGGCGAGAACTTCCGCGTCCGCGAGTCCGAGGACGACTACAACCACGGCGACTGAGCCACAAGGGAGAACGACATGGCATGGAGTGAAGCGAAGGCGTGGCTGCAGGGCGACGCGCACCGGACTTTCTATCAGGACCTGCTGGACGACGCGGCAAGCGCGCCGGAACGCAACAAGCGGCGCAACAAGATCGTGCGGCCGGCCGACATGCCCTGGGAGATGTCCCGCCAGGGCCTGCTCAAGCACCTGCTCAACGAAGGCATGAACACGCGCATGGAGACGGTGGACGCGTACATGCAGATCATTCCGGCGGGCAGCCGCTCGGGCAAGCACCGCCAGCTCGCCGAGGAGTGCCTCTATGTGCTGGAAGGCCGCGGCTACGACCTGCACCAGGACTGCGACGTCGAGATCACCGACACCTACCACTGGACGCCGCAGGTCGAGGTCAAGCGCTACGAATGGGAGGCCGGCGACGTCATCTACGTTCCGCCGAACACAATCAGCCAGCACTTCAACGCCGATCCCGACCGGCCCGTGCGCCTGATCTCCGCGGTGAACCGGATCTTCAAGGCCAGCGGCCTGAACGACCTGGAGCAGATCGAGGACGCTCCCGAGTACCAGCCCGGCGTGGTGCTCACCGCGGAAATGGTGGCGCGCCACATGCGCGGGGCGGTGAAGACAGCGCAGCCCGCCTGAGCCGCGGCCACGGAGACATGCGATGAACGACAACACGAAGGCCGCCGCCGGCAGCAGGAACGCCCTGGTGTCCGACGCCGTCGCCAGCAAGTTCGCCAGCGAGAAGGAAACACCCTACACCCGCTGGATCGCGGCCGAGGGGCTGGACATCATCCCCGCGATGTATGTGGCTAACCTGCACACGGTGGAACTCAAGCCCTGGGCGCGGCGCGGCGGCCGCGGCGTCTACCTGAACCACGATGCGTCGCGCACTTCCAACGACTGCTACGTCTGCGAGATCCCGCCCGGCGGCCAGCTCGCGCCGCAGCGCCAGCTGTTCGAGGAGATGGTCTATGTGCTGGACGGGCGCGGCTCGACCAGCGTCTGGAACGACGCCGGCCGCAAGGTCAGCTTCGAGTGGAAGGCCGGCGCGATCTTCGCCATCCCTCTGAACGCGAGCCACCAGCACTTCAACGGCTCGGGCCGGGAGCCGGCGCGCTTCGTCTCGGTCACCAACGGCCCGGTCCTGATCAACGCCCTGGGCGACACCGAGTTCGTGTTCAACACCAGGCACGACTTCAAGGACCGCTTCGCCGGCGAGAGCGACTACTTCGCCAACAAGGGCGAACAGAAGGGACTGTTGCTGGACACCAACTTCGTCGCCGACGCCGTCAACCTGCCGCTGATCCCGGCCAAGGAGCGCGGCGCCGGGGGAGGGCACATCCGCTTCAGCATGGCCAAGGGCAGCATGAACAGCCACATCTCGCAGTTCCCGGTCGGCACCTACAAGAAGGCCCATGCGCACGGGCCGGGCGCCCACGTGATCGTGATGGGCGGCGAAGGCTTCAGCCTGATGTGGCCCGAAGGCGAGGAGCCCAGGCGCTTCGAGTGGCGCGAGGGGACCATGATCGTGCCGCCCAACATGTGGTTCCACCAGCATTTCAACACCGGAACAACACCCGCGCGCTATCTTGCGTTCAAGGCCGAGGGCGTCTCGATCCGCAACGCGCAGGGCGTTCCGAAAGCGTGGATCAGCCGCCGCGTGGGCGGCGACCAGATCGACTACGCCGACGAATCCCCAATGATCCGCGAGAGCTTTGCGGGCGCGCTCGCGAAGGCCGGCCTGAGTCCGCGCATGGAGGCCGCGTACGAGGCCGAACTCGCGGATCTGCCGCCTGCACGCAACTGATCCGGGACGACACCCATTGACAGCCCCGTTGCTGCTTTCTAAAGTTAACACGTTCTTTTCGGCGGACTTTCGTGCTGTATAGAGGAACGCTCTTCGGTCGCCGCGAAGAGCGCCCCGTGGACCCCGTGGACCCATAACCCGGAGACATCAATGAACCTGAGGAAGATCCCCCTTGCCCTCGCAGTGGGCGCCATCCTGGCGGCACCCGCCGTCCAGGCCCAGAGCACCGTGCAGATCTACGGCAAGCTCTATCCCTACCTGCTGGACGAGCGGGGTTCGGATCCCACGCCGGCGGGCGCGCGGGTTTCGACCCTGGCGGCGACGCCGACCGGCGCCAGCGGGCTGCCCGGCACGCGGACGTTGAACGCGGGCAATTCCAACATCGGTTTCCGCGGCACCGAGGACCTGGGCGGCGGATTGAAGGCGCGCTTCCAGCTGGAGGCGCAGGTCAGCGTCGACGACGGCCGCGGCGCCGGCGACGGCGGCGGCCTGATGTTCAACCGCAACACCTATGTCGGTCTCGAGGGCGGCTTCGGCGCACTCCGGCTCGGCAACATGGACACCATCTTCAAGACCTATGGCGACACCATCGGCATCCTGGGCCTGAGCAGTGGAACGTTCATGTCGAGCAGCGGCGTCCTGCGCCGCACCGGCTTCGGCACCAGCGGCGCCTCCAGCTTCCACCTTCGCCGGGTCAATTCCGTGCAGTACGAAACGCCGGAGTTCGGCGGCTTCCAGGCCGGCCTGCAGTGGTCGACCAACGAAGCCAAGACCGACGTTCCGCCGCGCGACCCGCGGGTCCTCTCCGGCGGGGTCAAGTACGACGCCGGCCCCATCTATGTGGCGCTTGCCCACGAAGTCCACTACGACCTGTATGGCGGCTCCGCCAACGCGCCGGCGGCCATGCGCAACAACGGGGCGACCGATCCGACCCGCTCGCGCGACCGCGCGACCCAGTTCACCGTCGAATGGCGCGTGAACAAGCAGCACAAGTTCGAGTTCGACGCCATCCGCAAGCAGTACAACGAGGGCGCCTCGGCCGCCGGCCGCTTCAGCTCCTACCGGAACATGGCCTACATGCTGGCGATGGAGAACCGCTGGAGCGACCAGTGGCGCACGGCCGCGCACGTGGTCCTGTCCAAGGCCGGCGAGTGCAGTCGCGTCAACGCGATCTGCACCACCGACGGTCTGGACGGCAAGAAATACACCTTCGCCGTCGGCTACTTCCTGAGCCGCCGCACCTTCCTGTTCGGGGCTGCCAGCCTGATCAAGAACGGCTCTTCCGCCCGTTACAGCAACACCGAGGTCGGCAACAACCCGACCCCGGGCGAAGACGTGCGCCACCTGGCGCTTGGCATTTCGCACAACTTCTGAGCAGTTCGGCCGTCCCGGGCTGGCTTGGGCCGGCCCGGCAAGCCGACGGCCAATGACGAGGGCGTACGTATGAACAAGAGAGAGTTCCATCGCCTGCTGCTGGGAGCGGCCGGCGGGCTGGGGCTTGCCGGCATCGCAGCCGCGCAGACCCCGCCATCCGCCACGATGACCGAACTTGCGCAGTACGAAGGGCCTGACCGCCTGCAGCGGCTGGCCGACGGCGCCAGGAAAGAAGGCGCGCTGTCCATCTACACATCGGCGCAGTCCGAAGACCTCGGGCCGCTTGTCGCCGGCTACGAGCAGAAGTACGGCGTCAAGGCCAACGTCTGGCGCGCCGGGTCCGAGAAGGTCCTGCAGCGCGCGGTGACTGAGGCCAGGGGCAACCGCTTCACCGTCGACGTGGTGGAGACCAACGGCCCCGAGCTGGAATCCCTGCACCGCGAGAAGCTGTTCCAGGCGGTGAAGTCGCCGCACCACGCGAACCTGATGGCGCCGGCGATGCATCCGCATCGCGAGTGGGTGGGCACGCGGCTGAACGTCTTCGTGCAGGCCTACAACACCAAGCTGGTCAAGAAAGAGGAGTTGCCCAAGACCTGGGACGACCTGCTCCATCCGCGCTGGAAGGGCCGCCTGGGCATCGAGGCGGAGGACCAGGACTGGCTGGCCGGCGTGATCAACCAGCTGGGCGAAGCCCGCGGCATCAAGCTGTTCAAGGACATCGTGCAGGCCAACGGCATCTCGGTGCGCAAGGGCCACACGCTGCTGACCCAGCTCGTGAGCTCGGGCGAGGTGCCGTTCGCGCTGACCGTCTACAACTACAAGGTCGAACAGCTCAAGCAGAAGGGCGCTCCGATCGACTGGCTGACCATCGGTCCCGGCATCGCGCGGCCCAATGGCATCGGCGTGATGCGCCGCGCGCCCAATCCGCACGCGGCGCTGCTGTTCTACGAATACGAGCTCAGCGAGGAGGGCCAGAAGATCCTGGCCGGCCGCGACTTCGTTCCGACCAACACGAAGGTCGACACGGCGCTGGGCAAGCTGCCGATGAAGTTCGTCGACGCGAGCGTGATGCTGGACCAGGGCGACAAGTGGAGCCAGCTGTTCGGCGAAATCTTCACGGCCAAGGGCCGGTAGGTCAAAGGAGGCTGGAGTGCGGACACGAAGCTTGCTGAAGATGGCCCTGGCGCTGGCGGCGACGGCCGGTGCCGGCTTGGCGGCGGCGCAGGCCGACCTGGCGTCCTACGAAGGCGCCGACCGCCTCGAGCGCATCACCGCCGCGGCCAAGAAGGAGGGCAGGCTCACCCTCTACACGACGATCGCCGAGAAGGACCTGCCGACGCTGATCAAGCCGTTCGAGGACAAGTACGGCATCAAGGTCAACGTGTGGCGCGCCGGCACCGACAAGGTCTTGCAGCGCACGATCGCCGAATCCTCGGCGAAGCGGCGCGAGGTGGACGTCGTGCACTTCGGCTCGCCCGAGATGGAAGCCCTGTCGCGCGAGAAGGTGCTGCTGCCGGTGACCTCGCCTGCCTACCGCGACCTGGTGCCCGGCTCGGTTCCCAAGCACCGCGAATGGGCGGCGACGCTGCTGTCGGTCTGGGTCCAGGCCTACAACACCAACCTGATCAAGAAGGCCGACCTGCCGAAAACCTACGCCGACCTGCTCGACCCCAAGTGGAAGGGCAAGCTGGGCGTCGAGGCCAAGAACCAGGACTGGTTCGAGACCGTGGTGGAGATCAACGGCGGCATGGACAAGGGCATCAAATTCTTCCAGGACCTGGTCGCGCGCAACGGGCTTTCGCCACGCAGCGGCCACACGCTGCTGACCAACCTGGTGGTGTCGGGTGAGGTCCCGATGGCGCTGTCGGTCTACAACTACATGCCCGAGCAGGCCAAGAAGAAGGGCGCGCCGATCGACTGGTTCGCGCTGGAGCCGGCGGTCGCGCGTTCCAACGCGGTCGGCGTCGCGCGCCAGGCGCCGCACCCGGCCGCGGCGCTGCTGTTCCACGAATACATGCTCACCGACGCGCAGCAGCTCATGACGACCATCGACTACGTGCCCACCAACACCAAGGTGGCGTCGCCGCTCAAGGGCGTGAAGATCATCATCACCGATCCGGTGCGCACGCTGGACGAAGCGCAGAAGTGGTCGGCACTGTTCGACGAGACGGTCATCAAGCGGGCAGGGCGCTGAACGGCGCGGCACGAAGTACAAGGGACGCAGGGAATGAAAAGCACAATGGCGGCTCCGGCAGCGGATGCTGCGCAGGCGGCGCAGGGGACGGCCACGCGCTCGTTCAAGGAAGCGTGGCTGATCAGCCTGGGACATTCGCTGACGCACTGGTACCCGGCAACCTTCTACCTGCTGCTGCCCATCATCGGCGCCGAACTCGGCCTGTCGTTCAGCCAGATCGGCCTGATCATGACCTGCCAGTACATCGCCGGCGCGGTCGCCAACCTCCCCGGCGGCATGCTGGTGGACACGGTCGGCCGCAAGGGCCTGCTGATGGCGGTCTCGCTGTTCTGGGTCGGCTTTCCCTACCTGCTGATGGGATTCACCCACAGCTACCTGATGCTGCTGGTGTGCGTGATGATGGTCGGCATCGGCAACAGCCTGTGGCACCCGACAGCCATCCCGACGCTGGCGCGCCGCTATCCCGAGCGCAAGGGCCTGGTCCTGTCGCTGCACGGCATGGGCGGCAATGCGGGCGACGCGATCGCGCCGCTGGTGATCGGCTCGCTGCTCACCCTGCTGTCGTGGCGCGAAGTGGTGATGCTCAACGTCGTTCCCGGCCTGTTCATGTCGGCCCTGCTGCTGGTCTTCCTCGGCACGCTGCAGCTCGGGCCCAAGCGGTCCGCCACCGCGACGGCGGACGAGCCGGCCCGCCAGTCGCTGGCCGAATACGGGCGCGGCCTGCGCCAGCTCTTTCGCAACCGCAGCCTGGTGCTGCTGTCCACGAGCGGGGCCTTCCGCGCGATGACGCAGAACGCCTTGCTGACCTTCCTGCCCTTGTACCTGGCGCGTGAACTGGGCTACTCGATCATGCTGGTCGGCGCGGCGATGTTCGCGCTGCAGGCGGCAGGCCTGGCTGCGGCGCCCATCGCCGGCCACCTGTCGGACCGCCTGGGCCGCCGCAGCGTCGTCATGACCAGCATGGCCATGACCGCCGTGGTGCTGGTGTTCATGGCGTTCGCCGGCAAGTCCGTGGCCTTCATCGTCTTCGTCGCCGTGCTCGGCTTCGTCCTGTACGCGATCCGGCCGGTGATCCAGGCCTGGCTGCTGGAAAGCACGCCCAAGAACATGGGCGGCAGCAGCATCGGCATCATGTTCGGCGCGCAGGCCCTGGGCTCTTCCATCGCGCCCCTGATCGGCGGCATGATCGCGGACCATTACGGGCTGGGCGCGACGTTCTACTTCCTGGCCGCAACGATCGTCTGCGCCAACCTGCTGATCGTGCTGATGCCCAGGGACGGATCGCCGTCGCCATGAGAGGTCGACGCTGTTCCGTATGCAAGAATCACATTCTGCATACAGGAAAAGCGAGGCTACAATTTCCCCATGTCGACCAACAGTGAACCAGCGGACCATCCGTCCGAAAAGCAAGGCGCCTCCGGCCGCCTGTCGTCGGTCACCTCGGCCCTGCGGGTGCTGAAGGTCTTCTCCGAAGAAGAGGTCGAGCTTGGCATCAGCAGCATCGCCAAGCGCCTGGCGCTGGCCAAGAGCACGGTGCACCGGCTCGCGGTGACGCTCGCGGCCGAGGGCTTCCTCGAGCAGAACCCCGACAACGGCCGGTATCGCCTGGGCCTCGCGCTGTTCGAGCGCGGGATCCTGGTGCGGCGCCGCATGGACGTTTCCAACCTGGGCCTGCCGCTGCTCGCCGCGTTGCGCGACCGCACGCAGGAGACGGTGCACCTGGCCATCCTGGCGCAGACCTCGATCATGTACCTGTACAACCTCGAGAGCGCGCAGGCGATCGGCATGCGCTCCTACCTGGGCGCGCGCAAGCCGGCGTTCTGCACCGCCGAAGGCCGGGTGCTGCTGGCGTTTTCGCCGCCCGAGGTCGTGGCCGCGGTGCTCAAGGAAAAACTCGAGCCGCGCACGGCCAAGACGGTCACCGACCCCAAGGCCTTGCTGCGCACGCTCGACGAAGTGCGCAACTCCGGCTACGCGGTGGACGACGAGGAGAGCGAGGTCGGCATGCGCGGCGTTGCCGCTCCCGTGCGCGACATCGGCGGCAGCGTGGTGACGGCGGTCGGACTGGCCGGCCCGATCCAGCGCCTGACCAAGAAGGAACTGCGCGGCCTGGTCCCGCAGGTGGTGGCCACGGCGGACGCGGTGTCGGCCCGCCTGGGCTACCGGCCGCGCGACGGCATGCTGGGCGCCACGGCCATGCGGGCCACCTGAGATGAGCGCTTCCCAGACCCTGATCCGCATCGCGGGCGGCGACACCAGCTTCCCCTGCGCGAGCGACGACACCCTGCTGCGCGCGGCGCAGCGGGCCGGCCTGGCCTTTCCCTACGAATGCAACGTCGGCTCCTGCGGCAACTGCCGTTTCGAGCTGGTGGAGGGCGACGTCGAGGTGCTCTGGCCCGAGGCGCCGGGCCTGAGCGACAAGGACAGGCAGCGCAAGCGCTTGCTGGGCTGCCAGACGCAGCCGCGAGGCGATTGCAGCATCAAGCTGCGCCTCGATGCGCGCTATGCGCCGCAGCACCTGCCGCGCCGGCTCTGCGCGGTGCTCGAGAGCAGCCGGCCGCTCACGCACGACATGAGCGAGTTCCGCTTCGTGCTGGACGAGCCGCAGCAGTTCGAGCCCGGCCAGTACGCGCTGGCCTATCTTCCCGGCGTCACCGGCGGGCGGGCCTATTCCATGAGCAATACGGCAGGCGACGGCCGGGTCTGGGAATTCGTGGTCCGGCGCCAGCCGGGCGGCCAGGGAACCCGAACCCTGTTCGACGAGGTTGCCCCGGGCACGCGCATCGCCATCGACGGCCCTTACGGAATGGCATGGCTGCGCCGCGACGCCGCGCGCGACATCCTGTGCCTGGCCGGCGGCTCGGGCCTGGCGCCGATGCTGTCGATCGCGCGCGGCGCGATGGCCGAGCCGCGGCTCGCCGGTTCCACCCTGCACTTCCTGTACGGCGGCCGCACTGCGCGGGACGTCTGCGGCGAAGACATCCTGCGCGAGCTGCCCGGCTGGGGTGAGCGCCTGCATTACGTTCCGGCGATCTCGCCGGTGCCGGGCGCGAGCGTGCAGGGCTGGTCCGGCGCGGTGGGTTACCTGCACGAGGTGGCGCTGGAGCAGTTCGGCGCCCGCCTGCCCGGCTTCGAGATCTATTTCGCCGGTCCGCCGGCGATGGCCACGGCGGTGCAGCGCATGTTGCTGGACGCCAAGGTGCCACCGGACCAGATCCATTTCGACCAGTTCTACTAGACAGAAAGACCATGTCCAAACTCAGAATGTCCCTCGGCTGCTGGAATTACGACCGCACCCGCGCCTTGATGGACGGCAGCGTGCAGCCGCAAGGAATCGAGCTCAATTACCTGAACATGCCGGTGGAGGAAACCTTCTTCCGCATGCTGCGGCACCGCGAGTTCGACGCGGCCGAGATGTCGCTGTCGTCGTATTCGGTGTCCGTCTCCAAGCCCGACCGGCCGTTCGTCGCCATCCCGGTGTTCCCCTCGCGGTTCTTTCGCCATTCCTGCATCTACGTGAACGCGAATGCCGGCATCAAGGAACCCAAGGACCTGATCGGCAAGCGCATCGGCAATCCGGAGTACCAGATGACGGCGCCGGTGTGGATCCGCGGCATCCTGTCGGACCACTACGGCGTGCCGGTGGACAGCGTCACCTACTGCACCGGCGGCGAGGAAGAGCCGGGCCGCACCGAGAAGCTCAAGCTGGACCTGCCGCCCAACATCCGGGTCGAGCCGATCGGCGAGAACCAGACGCTGGCGCAGATGCTGCTTGACGGCGAGATCGACGCCCTCTACACGGCGCGCATGCCCTCGTCCTTCCGCACCGGCGGCGGCCGCGTCAAGCGGCTGTTCGAGAACTACGTCGACGTCGAGCGCCAGTATTACCGCGACACCGGCATCTTCCCGATCATGCACACGGTCGCGATCAAGCGCGAGGTGTACGAAGCCAACCGCTGGGTCGCGCAGTCGCTGTACAAGGCCTTCATCGAAGCCCAGCGCAGGACCTACGAGGACCTGCAGGAAACGGCGGCGCTCAAGACCATGCTGCCCTGGGCCGGCGCCCACGTCGAGGAAGCGCAGCGCGAAATGGGCGACGACTTCTGGCCCTACGGGCTGGAGCGCAACCGCAAGACGCTGGAGACCTTTTTGCGCTACCACTTCGAGCAGGGACTGTCCAAGCGCCTGCTGACGCCGGACGAACTGTTCGCGCCCGAAGCGCTCGAGTTCTTCAAGATCTGAGGCGCGCATGGCCGACCGCAAGCCCGATCAGCCCGCCATGTCCGCCGGCTGCGGGGCGCGCGGTCACAGCCTGTCGGACCACGGCGGTGGTGCGGACCTGGACCACGAGCATGGCGAGGACAGCGACCACGACCACGACCATGATTTCGAAGGCGCCCTGGGCTCGGTCGACGAGAGCCTCTGGGCGCAGGATAACGTCGTGCTGCACAGCGTCGGCATCGACATCGGTTCGGCCGGGACGCAGGTGGTCTTCTCCAAGATCCACCTGCAGCGCATCTCCGACCAGCTGTCCACGCGCTACGTCGTGCTGTCGCGCGATACGCTCTACCAGTCGCCGATCTCGCTGACGCCCTACCAGAGCGACACCTCGATCGACGCCGATGCGCTGGGCGAGATCATCGAGCAGGCCTATGCGGCCTCCGGGCTGAACGCGGACGAGGTCGACACCGGCGCGGTGATCCTCACGGGCGAGGCCCTGCGGCGCGAGAACGCGCAGGGCATCGCGGCGGTGCTGGCGGAGCAGGGCGGCGAATTCGTCTGCGCCACGGCCGGCCACCACATGGAAAGCATGCTCGCGGTCTACGGCTCCGGCGCGGCCCGGCGCTCGCACGACAACGGCTCGACCATCCTCAACATCGACATCGGCGGCGGCACCTGCAAGCTGGGACTGGTGCAGGCCGGAGAGCTGCAAGCCACGGCCGCCGTCCACCTCGGCGGCCGCCTGCTTGTGGTCGACGAGGCCGGCCGCATTACGCGGCTCGACCCCGCAGGACGCGGCCACGCGCTGCGCGCGGGTTTCGACTGGCAGGTCGGCAGCATCGTGCAGCCGGAGCAGCTGGCGCGGGTCGCGGAGAGCATGGCCGACGCGCTGATCCGCATCCTTCACGGCCGCTACACCGACAGCGACGTCGACGAGTTGCTGCTGACGGACCCTTTGCCCGCGCTCGCGGCGGTCGACGGCATCATGTTTTCCGGCGGCGTGGGCGAGTATGTCTACGGCCGCGAGCCGCGCGATTTCGGCGACCTGGGCAAGCGCTTCGGCGAGGCCATTCGCGCCCGGATCGACGCGGGCGCGCTGCCCTGGCCGCTGCTCGATGCCGGCGAATGCATCCGCGCCACCGTGCTCGGCGCGTCGGAGTACAGCGTGCAACTCAGTGGCAACACGACCTTCGTGTCCGCGCCGCGGGTCCTGTTGCCGCGCAAGAACCTGCAGGTCGTTCCGCTCGCTCTGGCCCTGGACGAGCGCATCGACGCGGCGCAGGTGCAGGCGGCGTTGCAGCGCGCCTTCCTGCGCCATGACCTGGTCGAAGGCGAGCAGGAAACAGCGGTGTCGCTGCGCTGGTCCGGCCCGCCGGCGTACGAGCGGCTGGCCGCGCTCGCCAAAGGGCTGGTCGATGCGCTGCCGCGCTCCGTCGCAGCAGGCATGGCGCTCTATGTCATCGCCGACGGAGACATCGCGCTCACGCTGGGCCACCTGATCCAGGAGGATGCGCGGGTCAAGGGCGAGGTGCTGGTCATCGACGGCATCACGCTGCGCGGCTTCGACTTCGTCGACCTCGGGCGCATCCGCATGCCGTCGATGACGGTGCCGGTGACGATCAAGTCGCTGGTTTTCAGCGAAGACCCGCGATCGCACGGCAAGTCGGACCCCGCCGGCTGGCACAGGCACGGCGAGGGCCCGCTGCACAGCCACGCGAACGGCCACGCGCACTCGCACAGCCACGATCACGATCACGGCGTGCCGCACCATCACCATCCGCCGCTGGCGCCCAAGGACTGAGCATGGACCCGACCGCCGCGCGCCAGGAGCTGGCCCTGGCATTGACGATGCTGGAGAGGCAGGGCATCGTCGACTTCAACGGCCACTTCAGCGCGCGCCTGGCGGACGGGCGTGGATTGCTGATCAACGCGGCCGACTCGGTGCGCAGCCAGATCGCCGCGGCCGACTTCATCGAGATCGACTTCGAGGGACGGCCCCTGTCCGGCTCGCGCAGCGCGCCGATGGAATTCCACCTCCATGCGCAGATCTATCGCAGCCGGCCGGATGTCCAGGCCATCGTCCACGCCCATCCCCGCTGGTCGACCGTGCTCACCACGGCAGGCCATGCGTGGCGGCCCGTCACGATGCAGGCGGCCGTGCTCGGACCGGTGCCCACCTTCGAGCTGACGGCGTCGATCAACTCCGAGCCGCTGGGCAAGGAGCTGGCGCAATGCCTGGGCGCGGGCAAGGCGGCGCTGATGCGGCGCCACGGCATGGTCACGGCGGCCGCTTCGGTGCAGGACGCTTTCGTGCAGGCGATCTACCTGGAGGAGAACGCGCACCGCCAGTACCTGGCGCTGCAGATCGGCACGCCGCAGGTCCTCAGCGACGAGGAGTGCGCCACCATCGGCCGCAACCTGTCGCGGCCGGTGCTGCTGCAAAAGGTCTGGGACTACCACCTGGCCCGCCATCTTCGCGACGGCGGCCATTCGGGAGAGACTGCATGATGCTGGAGACATTCGGCCCGGGCTTGCTGTCCTCGCTGCTGCTGGTGGGGATGCTGGGTTTTCGCCATGGCTTCGACGCCGACCACATCGCCGCCGTCGACGGCATGACGCGGGTGCGGCAGCTGCAGGGGTCCTACTGGACGGCCAGGCTGGTGGGCGCGCAGTTCGCCATCGGCCACAGCGCCACCATCCTGGTCGCTTCGCTGCTTTTGCACGGCCAGAGCGCCAGGTTGCCGGCGTGGCTGGACGGGCTGGGCCTGGTGATCTCGACCTGCTTCCTGCTGGCGGTCGCCGCTTCCAACATGGTCCATGCGTTGCGGCCGGCGGATGCCTCGCCGCAGCCCGCCGGGCCGCTGTCGGCGGCGGTGCTCCGGCTCACCGGCAACAAGCTGCATCCGGCGCTGGTCGGCATGGCCTTCGCGCTGTCGTTCGACTCGCTGGCCCAGGCCGCTTTCTTCGCCAGCCGCGGCAGCGAGCTGAGCGGCATGAGCGCGGTGGCGCTGCTGGCGGCCGCCTTCGGTTTCGGCATGGTGCTCGCCGACGCCGCCAACGGCGCGCTGCTGAACTGGTTCGCCGGCCGCAGCGACCGCCTGGCGCGGCACGCGAGCCGTTTCTCCAGCGGCTTCATCGCGCTGATCGCACTGCTGACGGCGCTGAGCGGCTTGCTGCGCGAATTCCACGGCGGCTTCGCGGCAACCTGGGAAACCATGGGTCTGTGGGTCGGCGTCGGCCTGGTCGCGCTCACGTCGGGCGTCTACTCCATCCGCATCGGTTTGCAGCAGCTGCGCGTGGCGACGCAGGCCCGCGCCGCGGCGCGCGACGAACGCTAGAAGGAGACATGCCATGCAGTTCTCTCGACCGGATTGCCTGCGCGCCGCGCGCGCAGCCTCCAGCTTCGCCTTCGGCTTGCTCGGGCTGCTGTCCTGCGCCGCGGCGCAGGACAGCGCAGACGCCGTCGAGCGTGGACGCCAGCTGTTCATGAGCAACGGCTGCTACAGCTGCCACGGAACGGTGGGCCAGGGCGGCGAGCGCAGCGCCGGGCCGCGCCTGGCGCCCGATCCGCATCCGTTCGAGGCCTTCAAGGCGATGCTGCGCAATCCCCCGGAAGGGATGCCGCGCTTCGATGCCCGCTTCGTCAGCGACGACCAGGTGCTGGCGATCCACCGCTACCTGGCATCGATCCCCAGGGGCCGCGCCGCCAGGGACATCCCTTTGCTGCAGCCCTGATCCCTGTCAGCGCGGCTGGCAGATCACGTCCACCAGCGCCGGCCGCCCCGTCTTCACGACCGCGAGCGCGCGCTTGAGCGCCGCGTTGAGCAGCGCCGGATCGCTGATCGGGCCTTCGGCCCACACCCCGTGCGCCTGCGCCAGCTTCGCGTAGTCGATCGCGGGGTTGTCGATCTCGTTGCCGACCAGCGCCTGGTCGGGCCGGCGCCTGTGCATGGCGGCCATGCGCTGCAGGTGCATCACTTCCTGGTAGTAGCCGCTGGTGTTGTGCATCACCATCAGCAGCGGGATCTTGTGATGCGCCGCCGTCCACAGCACGCCGGGCGCGTACATCAGGTCGCCGTCGGGCTGGAAGCTGACCGACAGCAGGCCCTTGTCGCGGTTGGCCAGGGCCGCGCCGATCGCGCCCGGCGCGGCGTAGCCAACGCCCTGGCCGCCGGAGCCGCCCAGCATCTGGTGGTACTGCGTGGCCGGCCACAGGGCGCGGGCCCAGGGGATGCGGTCGCTCACCACCAGGGCCCACGGCTCGTCGCGGACCACGCCGAAGGTCTCCATCGCCAGCCGCGCGGTCGTGACGGGCGTCGCGTCCCAGCCGCGTGCCGCCGATTCGCGCAGGGCATCGCGGCTGGCCTTCGCCTGGGCGCCGAGCGCGTTGGCGCGCTCTTTCGACTGCGCCTCGCGGCCGGCCGGCATCGCCTTGCGGACCTGCTCGATCAGGGCCGGCAGGCTGGCCTGCGCGTCGCCGTTGATGGACAGGTCGGCCGGCAGGTAGCGCTGGAAGTCCTGGTAGTTGGACCGCACGTAGACGTCCTGCATCGACAGGTTGACCACCTTCGCGTCCGGTTTGGCGACCAAGCGCTGGACCTTGTGCGGGTCGCTCATGCTGTTGAACTGGCCCCAGGGATCGGCCACCTCCAGCAGCAGCACCACGTCGGCCTCCCGCATCAGGGCGCGGCGCCGTTCGCTGTGGCACAACGGATGCTGGTTCGGGAAGTTGAGCCGCCCGCCGAGATCGATCACGGGCGCGCCCAGCAGCTGCGCCAGCTCCACCAGCGAGTCGACGCCGCGCTGGTCGCGGGCCATGCGGTCGGCCACGATCACCGGCGCCTTGGCCGCCACCAGCCAGCGCGCGGCCTCGGCGAGCGCCGCGCTGTCGCCCTGCGGCGGGATCGAGCGCGACAGCTTCGGGATCTTCGGCCCCTTGCCGTGCACCGCTTCTTCCTGCAGGTCGATGTCGGCCATCACCAGCACCGGCTCCATCGGCGGCGTCATCGCGATCTTGTAGGCCCGCACGGTTGATTCGGCGAAGTGCTGCAGCGATCCGGGCGCGTCGTCCCACTTGACGACGTCCCGCACCATGGCGGCCGCGTCCTGCACCGAGTGGTTCCATTCCGTGCCTGGCCGGCGCTTGTCGGCGTCGATGCCGTTGCCGCCGATCATCAGCACCGGCACCCGGTCGACCCAGGCGTTGTAGACCGCCATGGCCGCGTGCTGCAGGCCCACGGTGCCGTGGACGAAGACGCCCATGGGCTTGCCCGCCGCCTTGGCCTAGCCGTGCGCCATGGCGACAGCCGATTCCTCGTGCAGGCACGTCAGCAGCTCCGGCTTGCGGTTGCCGCCGTAGTTGACCAGCGACTCGTGCAGGCTGCGGAAACTCGATCCCGGATTGGCCGCGACGTAGTCGAGGTCCAGCGTGCGGATCACGTCGATCATGAAGTCGGAGCCGGGGCGCTCGACGACGCCGTCGACCGGCGCCTCGCTGGCGCCGGCAGCGCGCGCGGGGGTTTCGGCTGCGCCGGCCGCGCCCATTGCCGCGG
>JAQGNJ010000016.1 GCA_028291885.1 Ramlibacter sp.
GCGTTCGCCGCTGCGACGCGCCCTTGGCCCGCGCGGTGCGCACGAAATCCTCGCGCAGCACTTCGAGGACGGCCGAGCGCGTGATGCGCGCCAGGATCGCGGCTTGCACGACGGCAAGCGCGATCGCAGGCAGCAGCAGGGCCTTCAATCCCTGCAGCACGCCTTCGTCCCAGCCGGAGAAGCCGCCGGCCGAGAACCAGCCCAGCTTCACCGAGAACAGCAGGATCAGCAGGATGGCGAACCAGAAGTTGGGGATCGCGATGCCGACCTGGGTCAGCGCCATCAGGCCCACGTCGCCCGCCTTGTTGTGCCGCGCGGCGGCGTAGATGCCCGCAACCAGCGCCAGCACGGTGGTGATCGCCATCGCCATCAGCGCGAGGGGAACGGTGAGCGCGAGCCGCTCCAGCACCAGTTCGTTGACCGGCGTGCTGTAGGCGTAGCTCAGGCCCAGGTCGCCGGTGAGCATGCCGCTCACCCAGTTCCAGTAGCGCTCCAGCGGCGGCCGGTCGATGCCCAGCTTTGCCGCGAGCGCCTGCACGGCGTCGGGTGATGCGTCGGGACCCATCAGGATCTGCGCCGCGTTCCCCGGAAGGATCTCGAGGACCAGAAAGATCACGATGGAAGCGCCAACCAGCGTCGCGACCAGGGTGATCAGGCGCTTGAACAGGAAAACACTCATCAGGGCGCCGATAATGCCAGAACTGATTCGTGGAGAGTTCCGGCATGGCATTGATGATTACCGACGAGTGCATCAACTGCGATGTCTGCGAACCGGAATGCCCGAACCAGGCGATCTACCTGGGCGCGGAGATCTACGAGATCGATCCCGCTCGCTGCACCGAGTGCGTCGGCCACTTCGACGAGCCGCAATGTGTGCAGGTCTGCCCGGTCGCCTGCATCCCGATCCATCCCGCCCACGTCGAAAGCCGTGAGAGCCTCTGGCAGAAGTACCAGCGGCTGACGGCGCAGGCCCGCACCGAAGCCGTGGCGGCTGGCGGACCGGCCCCGGACGCCTAGGCGTCTGCTGCCTTTTTCTTCTTCTTTTTCTTTGCCGCGGTTTTTTCGCCCGGTTTTCTGGGCGATGTCGCGGTGAAGTGCTCGGGCTTCTTCGGCTTGGCCCTGGACACGTTCTTGTCCGCTGCGGCGGACGCCGGCTTTGCGGGGGAAGCAAGAATGGTCGCCGGCGCCGGCTTGCCTTCCTGGCGCAGGCGCTCGTTCTCGAGCACCTGGGCTGATTGGGCGTCCCGCCTGGTGGCGGCGTCGGTTTGCGCCCGCTGCGCCGCGCTTCGCGGGTCGTCGGTGGGAATCACGGTTGCGCCGGGGCAGGGCTGGTTGCTGTAGCTCTCGCCGCAGCGATAAACGGTCTGCGCCTGCGCCGGCGCCGTGAGCGCACAAAGCGCCAGCAGCAGGGCGGCCGGATGGACTGGCTTGATCATGCTTGCTCCTCCCTCGTATGGTTCATGCGCCCTCGGGCCGGGGTGGCTTGGGACGCGGCGGCTTGCTGGTGTGGACGATCAACGTCGCCTTGTCCATCTCACCCGCCAGCATCGCCGGCACGGCCTTGAGCGTGCGTTCTATGCACTCCTCCATTGCCGTGCGCTGCTCGGGAGCGGGTTTTTTCAGCACCCAGTTGATCACTTCGGCCTTCACGCCGGGGTGACCTATTCCCAGCCGCAAGCGCCAATAATCACCGGTTCCGAGCTGGCCATGGATGTCGCGCAGGCCGTTGTGGCCGGCGTGGCTGCCGCCGAATTTCAGCTTGGCCTGGCCCGGAACGACGTCGAGTTCGTCGTGCGCCACCAGGATCTCCTGCGGCTCGATCTTGTAGAAACGCGCCAGCGCGGCGACCGACTTGCCCGACAGGTTCATGAAGGTCTGCGGCTCGAGCAGCCACAGCGTCTGGCCGTGGACCGATGTGCGCGCCACCAGGCCGTGATAACCGCGCTCGGCAACCAGCGACACCTTCAGCTCGCGGGCCAGCGCGTCGACCCACCAGAAGCCCGCGTTGTGCCGGGTCGCCTCGTATTCAGCGCCCGGATTGCCCAGGCCGACGAACAGTTTGATCATGGTGCGGCGATTATCGAAGGTTGGAAAACAAAACGGCCCACCGAAGTGGGCCGTTCGAAGTGCCGGAAGGCCGATTACTTCTTGGCGGTCTTGGCTGCCGGGGCCTTGGCTGCGGGGGCCTTGGCAGCCGGAGCGGCCTTGGCGTCGCCCTTGGCAGCCGGAGCGGCGTCGCCGGCCGGCGCTGCAGCGGCTGCAGCAGGCTCTTCAGCCTCGGCCACCGTCACGACGGACACGATCACCGGATTCGGCTTGCCACGGGTCACGGCGGTGACGCCCTTGGGCAGGCCGATGTCGTTCAGGTGCAGGGACATGCCCTTCTTCAGGCCGGAGAGGTCGACCTCGATGAACTCGGGCAGGTCGGCGGGCAGGCAGGAGATGTCGATTTCGGACATGACGTGGTTGACCACGCAATGCTCGAACTTCACGGCCTGCGATTCCTCGGCGTTCACATAGTGCATCGGCACCTTCATGTGAAGCTTGGTCTTGGCGTCGACGCGCTGGAAGTCGATGTGCTGGACCATCGGCTTGTACGGGTGCATCTGCACGTCGCGCAGCAGGACCTTGCCGCCCTTGCCGTCCAGTTCCATGTCCAGGATCGACGAGTGGAAGGCTTCCTTCTTCAGGGCGTGCCACAGCGCGTTGTGATCGAGCTCGATCAGCAGCGGCTGGCCTTCGCCACCGTAGACGATGCCCGGCGTCTTGCCGGTGTTGCGGAGACGGCGGCTCGCACCCGTGCCCTGCTTTGCGCGCTCAAAAGCGACGAATTTCATATCGATACTCCATGAAGAGTCCACCGCGACCAGCGTGACTCCGGTTTTAAAAGGGCCCGTGAAGGCCCGCTCGAACGTCCCCGCGACCTAGAAAAGGTTTTCCTGGTCGGAGAACAGACTCATCACCGACTCGCCCTTGGCGATGCGCTGGATCGTCTCGGCGATCAGCGGCGCCACGGTGAGCTGGCGGATTTTCTGGCAGCCCAGCGCCGCTTCGGACAGGGGAATGGTGTTGGTCACCACCACCTCGTCCAGTGCGCCGCCCTTGGTGATCCGGTCGATCGCCGGACCCGAGAAGATCGGGTGCGTGCAATAGGCGTAGACCTTCTTGGCGCCGCGCTCCTTGAGCACTTCGGCCGCCTTCACCAGCGTGCCGGCCGTGTCGATCATGTCGTCCATGATCACGCAGTTGCGGCCTTCGATGTCGCCGATCACGTGCATCACTTCGCTGACGTTGGCGCGCGGGCGCCGCTTGTCGATGATCGCCAGGTCGGTGTTCAGCTGCTTGGCCAGGGCGCGGGCGCGGACCACGCCGCCGACGTCGGGAGAAACGACGATCAGGTCGTCATAGCGCTTGGACCGCACGTCGCTCAGCAGCACCGGCGAGGCGTAGATGTTGTCCACCGGGATGTCGAAGAAGCCCTGGATCTGGTCGGCATGCAGGTCCATCGTCAGCACACGCGACACGCCCACCGTCTGCAGCAGGTTGGCAACGACCTTGGCGGAGATCGGCACGCGCGACGAGCGCGGCCGGCGGTCCTGCCGGGCGTAGCCGAAATACGGGATGACGGCGCTGATCCGCTCGGCCGAGGCGCGCTTGAGCGCATCGACCATGATCAGCAGTTCCATCAGGTTTTCGTTGGTCGGCGCGCAGGTGGACTGCACCACGAAGACGTCGCGGGCACGAACGTTCTGGTTGATCTCCACGGTGACCTCGCCGTCGGAGAAGCGGCCCACGTGGGCCGCGCCCAGGCCGATCCCCAGGTGGCCGGCGATTTCCGCGGCCAGCCCCGGATTGGCGTTACCGGTGAACACCATGAAGTCGGGGGATTGCGGTGCGTGCATTGGCGTTCCAGGGGATTTACGTTTGTGCCTGTACGTCGGAACGTATTTGGCAGGGGAGGAAGGATTCGAACCTTCGCATGCTGGAATCAAAATCCAGTGCCTTAACCAACTTGGCGACTCCCCTACACAGGTCGGAGGCTATTTTCCCTTGCGGGAAACCGGCCTTCAACCGATATCGTCGCTGGCTGCCCAACCCAAAAGAGGGTGGACCGCCAGACTGCCGCATTCGCGAACCTGCCATCCCGCCGGGGCGGGGAGCAGGGACTTGTCCTGCGACATCTGCGCAAAAACCGCACTGCCTGAGCCGGTCATCCGCGCCTGCATTCCCTGGCTACCAAGCCACTCGAGTGCCTGTGTAACCGCCGGGCAAAGCCTCTGCGCGACCGGCTGCAAGTCGTTCTGGCCGAACCCGGATGGATAAGAGCCGTTGTGGTTTGCAGCAAAGCCTGAAATTATAGCAGGAGCCGAGTCCCTCTTGAGCTGCGGGTCGCGAAAGATGAGCGCGGTGTCCAGTCCCTGCTGCGGTTTTGCAATGGCGAAGCGGGCGACGGGCAACTCGACGGGCGTGATCTGCTCACCGATGCCCTCGACCCACGCGTTGCGGCCACGCAGGAAAAACGGAACGTCTGCTCCGAGCGCGAGCCCGATCTGCTCCAGTCGCGAGAGCGGCAGGCCGAGTCCCCACAGCCGGTTCAAGGCCAGCAGGCAGGAGGCGGCGTCGGACGATCCGCCTCCCATTCCGGCCTGGACGGGAATGCGCTTCTCGAGGCGGATGTGGACGCCGGCAGCGCAAGCGCCGGCCTGCTGCAGCGCGCGCGCGGCGCGGACCACCAAGTCGTCGTCGGGCAGGCTGATGCCGCTGTCCTCGCGGCTGATCGAGCCGTCGCGCCGCAGCTCGAAATGCAGCGTGTCGCACCAGTCCACCAGCATGAAGACGGACTGCAGCAGGTGGTAGCCGTCCGGCCTGCGGCCGGTGACGTGGAGGAACAGGTTGAGCTTGGCGGGAGCGGGGACGTCGTAGAGGGCTTTCATGCCCGTTACTTCTCCAGCGCGACGCGCAGGTCGGCCGCGGGCGGCGGCGCGACTCGCCGGGCGCGCAGCCGGCCCTCGCCCAGTTGCGACAGGTCGGCTTCCCAGCCGGGCACCGCGGTGTTGCGGCCCGACAGCCAGTCGAACAGGCTGGCAACAGGGATCGCGGTGCCGGTCGCTCCGGCAACGAGCGCGTCGATCGAATCGAATTCCCGGGTTTGGCTGCCGGAGCGAAGCGTCGCCACGCCCGGCGCCCAGCTCAGTGCGGCGAGCGTTCCGCCCAGCGGGTTGTAGAGCATCAGCTCGCCTGCTTCCGGCCGGCCGCGCAACTCGAAGCCTGCGGAAAACGACTGCGAGGGCTGGTTCTCCACCTGCAGCGCAAGCCGGCCGCGCCAGACGCCGGCCGCAGCGTCATCCTGCGCGGGAGCGCGGGCGGGCTGGGCGCATCCCGCGGCGAAAACAACTGTGGCGGCCAGCAGGACGGCCGCGATCCGGCGAGACACCGCGCTCATGGTTTGACGCGCAGCCGCTTGAGGGTTTCCTGCAGCGTCTCGTTCTCGCCGTTCAGGAGCAGGCCTTCCTTCCAGATCGCGTGGGCGCGGTCGCGCTGGCCGATGGCCCACAGGACTTCCCCCAGATGGGCCGCGATCTCGGCGTCCGGGCGCGCCTTGTAGGCGGTGTCCAGGATGCGCAAGGCTTCGGCGCGGTTGCCCATCCGGAATTCGACCCAGCCGAGACTGTCGCTGATGAACGGATCGCCGGGCGCGTACTCGAGCGCCTTCTGGATCAGCTGGCGCGCTTCCGGCAGGCGGACATTGCGATCGGCAAGCGAATAACCGAGCGCGTTGTATGCGGGGTGGTAGTCGGGCTTGGCGGCGATGACCTGTCGCAGCAGCCTTTCCATGTCGGCGTTGTCGCCCATCTTTTCGGCGACCATGGCCTGGTCGTAGAGCAGCTCGCTGTCCTTCGGGTCGCGGCGGTAGGCTTCGGCCAGCAGGTCGTATGCCGCCTTGTGCTGCTTGTTGTCGCGCAGCAGTTGCACTTCGGCCACGAGCTTGTTGCGCGCGTCGCCCGGATTGCGTTCGGGGATCGCGCGCAGCAGCTTGCGCGCTTCCTCGAGCTTGCCCTGGCGCGCGAGCAGGGAGGCGCGACGGTTCTGCGCCGCCACCAGGTCCTGCGAATTGTCGATCCGGTCCAGCCATGCGCCGGCCATGGTGTAGTCCTTGCGCTTCTCGGCGATCTGCGACAGCGACAGGAAGGCCTGCGCGAGCCCGCGGCTGCGCTCTTCGCCGGCGGGCTGGTCCTGCGCCAGCTCCAGGTAACGCTTGAGCGAGACCTCGGCGGGCGCGAGCTGGTTGTCCTGCACCTGGAGCGTGCCCAGCACCAGCCAGGCTTCGGGGAACTGGGGGCGCTCCGAGGTGATGACCTGCAGCTGCTGCACCGCCTCGGCATAGCGCTGCGCATCGAGCAGGGCCCGGGCATATCCCATGCGGATCTCGGTCAGCGGCCGGCCTTCGATGTACCGGCGCACGATCGGTTCGGCCAGCGGCTGCTTCGGATCCATGATCTCCAGCGCCAGCAGGGCCGGGCCTTCGGCGCGCGGGTTTGTCTCCTGCGCCCGGCGTGCGGCCTCGATGGCGCCGGTCGTGTCTCCAGCGGCCAGTCGCATGCGGCCGATCGCCGTCCACGCGGGCGCGCCCAACTCCGGCACCGTCAGGTAATTGGCCAGCGCCTGCTCGATCAGAACGGCAGCCTGCTTCTTGTCGCTCACCCTGGAGTACAGGCGGGGAATCCCGGCGAGCACGGCGGGCCGGTCGCCCGGACTGGCGAGCGCGATGTCGTTCCTGAGAGCCTCGGGTGTTTCCGCGACGCGATTGAGCGCCACCAGGATCTGCAGCACATAGCGGTTCGCCTCGCGCGACTGGGGCTGCGCCTGCTTCCACGCGCGTGCCGCCTGCAACGCCGCATCGCCGGACCGCGACTGGAAGGCGATGTCGACGGCGCGCTGATACAGTGCCGGGTCGTTCGTCTTGCGGGCAGCGTCCAGGATCAGCGAATAGCCGGCCGCGGGTTCGGCCCCGCGCGCGTCGATCTCGCCGATCAGGAGCTGGTAGAACAGTTCGGCGTCGAGCGGAGTCGGGGCTGTGCTTTCGGCCTCCACGCCCTCTGGCGCGGTTTGCGCATGCGGGGCTTGGGCCAGTGCCAGCAGGAGCAGCGCGAGAGGTGCAAGCAGATGTGGACGCTTCATCGAACGATAATAATCCAAGCCTGTTTCCCCCATGCCTGAACTGCCAGAAGTCGAAGTCACGCGGCTCGGTTTTGCCGACCGCATCGCCGGCGCCCGGATCGAGGCGGTGCGCCTGGGCAAGCCGCTTCGCTGGCCGCTGGGCCTGGATCCTTTGCTGCTGGTGGGCCGAACGGTCGCCAGCGTGCGAAGGCGCGGCAAGTACCTGCTCCTGGACATGGACCGCGGATTGCTCCTGCTGCACCTGGGCATGTCGGGCAGCCTCGGCTTCAACAGCCTTGGCCTGCCCGAACCGGGAAGCCACGACCATTTCGACCTGGTGACCAGCCGCGGCTCGCTGCGGCTGAACGACCCGCGCCGCTTCGGCGCCGTTGTGTACGCCGACGCGGAAACGGCGCCCGAGGCGGTGAAGCTGCTGGGGCGCCTGGGCGTCGAACCCCTGAGTGAGGGCTTCCTCCTGGACGCGTTCCATGCGGGCCTGAAACGCCGCAAGGCGCCGGTCAAGCAAGTGCTGCTGGCCGGCGACGTCGTCGTGGGGGTCGGGAACATCTATGCCTCGGAAGCACTCTTCATGGCAGGCATCCGTCCGACGTTGTCGGCGGCCCGCATCAGCCGTCCGCGCGCCGCCCGCCTGTTCGAGGCCGTGCGCGAGGTGCTGGCGCTGGCGGTCCGCAAGGGCGGCAGCACGCTGAGGGACTTTTCCAACACCGAGGGCCAGTCCGGCCACTTCCAGCTCGAGGCCATGGTGTATGGCCGCCAGGGCCAGCCATGCAGGGTTTGCGGGACGCCGATCCGGCAGATTCGCCAGGGCCAGCGGGCCACTTTCTTCTGTCCGTCCTGTCAGAAAGCATGAGGGCGCGCGCGGGTGCGGATGCTATATTGACGCCATAGCGGGGGCTTAGTGGGTACTTCCTTCAACGACCAATTCGACCAGCACGGCGCCTGGCGACGCGAGTTCGCCTTGCGGCTCAAGCTGCTGTCCGAATGGCTGCGTGACCACGAGCTGCTCGACGCGGCGGTCGAAGAGCGCCTGCGCCGGCTCGAGACCTCGATGCGCTCGGACAAGGTCATGGTGGCTTTCGTCGCCGAGTTCTCGCGCGGCAAGTCCGAGCTGATCAACGCGATCTTCTTCGCCGGCTACAAGCGCCGCATCATGCCCGCCAGCGCCGGCCGCACCACGATGTGCCCGACCGAGCTGGGCTACGACAGCGACGTCCCGCCCTGCTTGCGCCTGCTGCCCATCGAGACCCGGCTGCAGCCCCAGGCCCTGATGGAATGGCGGATGGTCCCGGAAAAATGGACCCGCGTGGACCTGGACGTCAACGACCCCGCGCAGCTGGCGCAGGCGTTCGAGAAGGTCGCCGAGGTCCGCCACGTCACCATCGACGAAGCAAAAGCGCTGGGCTTCTGGCACGACGACACGCCCGAGGACAACCCGATGCTGGCCGCCAACGGCCTGGTCGAAGTCCCGCGCTGGCGCCACGCGCTGATCAACATCGCCCATCCGCTGCTCAAGCAGGGGCTGGTGATCCTCGACACGCCGGGCCTGAACGCGATCGGCGCCGAGCCCGAGCTGACGGTGAACCTGATCCCCCAGGCGCACGCGGTCGTCTTCATCCTTGCCGCGGACACGGGCGTGACCAAGTCGGACCTCGCGATCTGGCGCGAGCACCTGATCAGCGAGTCGGCGGATTCCGATTCCCGTCTGGTCGTCCTGAACAAGATCGACACGATGTGGGATTCGCTGAGCACGCCGGCGCAGGTGCAGTCGCAGATCGACCGCCAGCGCGCGACCTCGGCCGAGATCCTCGGCCTTCGGCTGGAGCAGGTGATCGCCGTCTCGGCGCAAAAGGGCCTCGTCGCCAAGGTCAACAACAACGCGGCGCTGCTGCAGGCCAGCCAGCTGCCGGTTCTCGAGCGCGCCCTGAGCCAGGGCGTCATGGGGCAGCGCCAGAAGATCCTGCAGCAGAGCGTGGCGACCGGCGTCACCGAACTGAGGGCCGAGGCGCTGCGTGCCATCAACATCCGCCGGCGCGACCTGGCCGAGCAGATGATCGAGCTCAAGGGCCTGCGCGGCAAGAACACTTCGGTGATCAGGCACATGCGCGCGCGCATCGAGCAGGAGCAGGGCGACTTCGACGTGAGCGGCGCCAAGATCCACGCCGTGCGCTCGGTGCACCTGAAGCTGCTGCGCGAGGTGTTCAACCTGCTCGGCACGAGCACGCTCAAGAGCGAAATGGGCGAACTGACGAAGGCGCTGCGCACTCCCGGCATCAAGCTGGGGGTCAAGCGCGCCTACACCCTGACTTTCGACCGCCTGCGCGCCGGCCTGCAGAGGGCCCAGGCAACCAGCGCCGATATCCAGGAGATGCTCACCGGCAGCTTCCGCCAGCTCAATACCGAATACGGTTTTTCGCTGCAGGCGCCAAAGGAGCCGGACCTTGCGCGCTACGCCAGGGACCTGGAGCTGGTGGAGCGCAGCCACAACCAGTACCTGGGCGTGGCCAACGCGCTGCGGCTGGCGCAACCGGAATTCGCGGACCGCCTGGTGCGCGCGCTCGGGACGCGGCTGCGGATGGTCTACGAATCCGCGCTGGCCGAGGTGGAGCTGTGGAACAAGTCCGCCGCCGCGCAGCTGGACGCCCAGCTTCGCGAGCGCCGCCGCAATTTCGGCCGCCGGCTGGAGGCGATCGAGCGCATCCAGCAGGCCGCCAGCGGCCTGGACGACCGCATCAACGAAATCCAGGCCCAGGAAGCGGTGCTCGACGAACTCGATGCCAAGCTCGCGGAGCTGACGGCCCGCCTGACCGAGCATCCCGCCAGCAACGCCGCGGCCATGGAGCCCCAGCGCCAGACCGCATGAGCGCGCGGACCGCGGGTCTTGCCGACCGCGTTGTCAGCTGGCAGCAAACCCACGGCCGCAGCGGCCTGCCCTGGCAGGGCATCCGGGACCCGTACCGGGTCTGGCTGTCGGAGATCATGCTGCAGCAGACGCAGGTCTCGGTCGTCCTCGATTACTACGCGCGCTTCCTGCGGCGCTTCCCCGACGTCGCCGCGCTTGCCGCCGCCGGCGACGACGAGGTGATGGCGATGTGGAGCGGCCTGGGCTACTACAGCCGCGCGCGCAACCTGCACAACTGCGCGCGCCAGGTCGTCGCGAATCACGGCGGCGAATTTCCGCGCACCGCGCTGGAACTGGCGACCTTGCCCGGCATCGGCCGGTCGACGGCCGCGGCGATCGCATCGTTCTGTTTCGGCGAGCGGGTCGCCATCCTCGACGGCAACGTCAAGCGCGTGCTCACGCGCGTCCTCGGCTTCGAAAAGGACCTGGCCCAGGCGGCGAGCGAGCGCGAGCTCTGGGCAAGCGCCGAGTCGCTGCTGCCGGCGCCCGGTTGCGCCGAGTCCATGCCGGCTTACACCCAGGGATTGATGGACCTGGGCGCCACGCTCTGCCTTCCGCGCAACCCGCAATGCCTGCTGTGCCCGGTCAGCGACCTGTGCACGGCGCGCGAGCAGGGCCGGCCGCAGGACTATCCGGTCAAGAGCCGCAAGCTCAAGCGAAGCGCGCAATCCCTGTGGCTGCTGCATGCGCAGTCGCCCGACGGCTCGGTGTGGCTGGAAAAACGCCCGGCGACCGGCATCTGGGCCGGCTTGTACTGCCTGCCGGTGTTCGAAAGCCGGGCCGAACTGGCGGCGGCGTTGCCGCAAACGGTTCGCGCCGGTCTCAGGGACGATCCCGCTTTCCTGCACGTGCTCACGCACAAGGACCTGTACCTTCACCCGGTCGGCGCGCAGCTGAAAAGCTCGGCGCTGTGCAAGGAGGCCGGAGCGTGGTTCGACCCGGTCCGGTGGCCGGCGCTGGGGCTGCCCGCGCCGATCCGCAAACTGCTTTCGGCGTAGGCCCGCGCGCAGCCGCTAGTCGGTGTCCAGCTCGCGGTGCCGCTTGAGCGTCACCCACTTCTCGCCGAACGAGGCGGCGAGCTTTTCCACCAGATAGACCGAGCGGTGCTGGCCGCCGGTGCAGCCCACCGCCACGGTGACGTAGCTGCGATGGTCACGCGCCAGCGGTCCCAGCCAGTGGGCGAGGAACTGTTCGATCTGCGAGTACATCTGCGCGACTTCCGGCTGCCGCTCCAGGAAGGCGACCACCTCCGCGTCGCGCCCGGTCAGGTCCCGCAGCGCCGGCTCGTAGTGCGGATTGGGCAGCATGCGGACGTCGAAAACGTAGTCGGCGTCGACCGGGATGCCGCGCTTGAACGCGAAGGACTGGAACACCAGCGTCAGCTGGCTCACCGGCGCCGACAGCAGCGATTTGACGTGGGCCTGCAGCTGCGACGGCCGGATCACGCTGGTGTCGATGACGTGCGCCTGCTCGCGCAGGTCCGAGAGCAGTTCCCGCTCCAGCTCGATCGCATCGACCAGCGCATGCTGCCGGTCGGTGGCAAGGTCGTCGCCGTCGCTCGCGGCGCGGCTGCTCGAGAGCGGGTGGCGGCGCCGCGTTTCGGAAAAACGCCGCACCAGGGTGTCAGTGGTCGCATCGAGAAACAGCGGCCGGACGATCACGCCCTGGCTGCGCAATTCCTGCAGCTGCGCCGGCACGAGCGGCAGGGACGTGGCGCTGCGCACGTCCATGGCGATCGCGACCCGCTGCGCGTTGTTCTCCCGCTCCAGCGCGACGAACGACAGCAGGAGCTCGGGCGGCAGGTTGTCGACGCAGTAGTAGCCGGCGTCTTCGAGCGCGCGCAGCGCCACCGACTTGCCGGAGCCGGACATCCCGGTGATCAGGACCGCCTCGATCGTCATGGGCGCGAATTCAGGCTGCCTTCTCCCAGCATTTCCTTGGCGTGGGCCAGCGTGGTGCCCGACAGCCTCTCGCCGCCGAGCATGCGGCCCACTTCGGCGACGCGCTGCTCGCCCTGCACCGCGGCCACCGAGCTGCTGGCGACACCGCCGCCGCTGCTCTTGGCGACGACGAGATGATGATCGGCGCAGGCCGCGACCTGCGGCAGGTGGGTGACGGCCAGGACCTGGCGGTCGCGCCCGAGCTGCTTCATCAGCCGGCCGACGGTTTCGGCGACGGCGCCGCCGACGCCGGCGTCGACCTCGTCGAAGATCAGGGTCTGCGCCGTACCCAGCTGGCTGGTGGTGACGGCGATGGCCAGCGCGATGCGGGAAAGCTCGCCACCCGACGCGACCTTGCCGACCGGCCGCGGCGTCGATCCGGTATGGCCCGCGACGAGGAAGGCGACTTCTTCGAGGCCGCTCGCGGTGGGCTGCTCCGCCTTCTCCAGGGCGACCTCGAAGCGTCCGCCCTGCATGCCCAGGCCCTGCATCGCCGCCGTGATGGATTTGGCCAGTTGCGGCGCCGCCTTCGTCCGGGCCTTCGACAGGCTGCGAGCCTCGGCCAGGTACAGGTCAGCCGCCTTCTTTTCCGCCGCTTCGAGCGCGGCCAGGTCGGCTGCCGCGTCCAGCCGCGCCATCTCTTCCTTCCAGGAGGCGAGCAAGGCAGGCAGTTCGGCGGGGCTGCGCTTGTAGCGGCGCGACAGCGACATCCACTGCGCCATCCTGTCGTCCAGTTCGGCCAGCCGCGCCGGGTCCAGCTCGGTCTTGCGCAGATAGGCGCCCAGCGTCCTGGCCGCGTCTTCCGCCTGCGCCAGGCTGGACGACAACTCGGCGGCGATCGCGTTGAAGGCGGGCTCCACGTGCTCCTGCTCCTCGAGCGCAGCCACCGCGTGCGAAAGCTGCGACGTGGCGCCGCCTTCCTCGGCCTCGAGCGCATCCAGCGCCGCCTGCGCCGCCTGAAGCAGGTTCTGCGCATTCGACAGCCGGGTGTGGCTGGTATTGAGCTCGTCCCACTCGTTGTCGGCGGGGGCGAGCTTCTGCACTTCGCCGATCTGCCAGGCGAGGCGCTCGCGCTCGCGCTGCAAGGACTCCTGGGCCGAGCGTGCGTCCAGCAGCGTCTTCTGCGCGGCCCTCCAGGCGTGCCAGTGCTGTTGCAGGCGCTGCGGGCTCACGCCTGCATAGGCGTCGAGCAGCGCCCGCACCGCGTCGGGCCGGGTCAGGCTTTGCCAGGCGTGCTGGCCGTGGATGTCCACCAGTCGATCGCCGACCTCGCGCAGCTGCGTCGCGGTGGCGGGAGCGCCGTTGATCCAGGCCCGGCTCTTTCCCTGGCTGTCGATGCTGCGACGCAGCAGCAACGATTCCTGCGATTCGAAGCCCGCTTCTTCCAGCCAGGGCAGCAGCGATTGCGGCAGCTCGAATTCGGCGCTGATGTCCGCCTTGGCCGCGCCTTCGCGCACCACCGCGGCATCGGCCCGCGCGCCGAGGGCCAGTTGCAGCGCATCGATCAGGATCGACTTGCCGGCGCCGGTCTCGCCGGTCAGGACGCTGAAGCCCGCCGACAGGTCCAGCTCGAGCTCTCGCACGATCACGAAGTCGCGCAGGGTGATGCGTTTGAGGCTCATTCTTCAGCCCCCTTCGTTCCAGTGCAGCTTGCCGCGCAGCGTGGCGAAATAGGTCCAGCCCCTGGGATGCAGGAAGCGGACGCGATGCTGGGAACGCCGCACGATGATCCTGTCGCCGTGCAGGAGCGAGGCGAGCGATTGCATGTCGAAATTGGCGCTGGCGTCGCGCCCGGAGACCACCTCGATGACGATCTCCGCCGCGTCGGCAAGGACGATGGGGCGGTTGGACAGGGTGTGGGGCGCGATCGGGACCAGAACGAATCCGTGGATCGACGGGTGCAGCAGCGGCCCGCCCGCCGACAGCGCGTACGCGGTCGACCCGGTCGGCGAAGCGACGATCAGGCCGTCGGCCCGCTGGTTGGACACGAAATGGCCGTCCACCTCGACGCGCAGTTCCACCATGCCCGACGTGGCGCCGCGGTTGACGACGACGTCGTTCATCGCGAGCGCGTCGAAGACTGTCTCGCCATCGCGCACGACCTGCGCCTGGATCAGGCTGCGCTGGTCTTCGACGAATTCTCCGCGTAGCATCGGGGTCAGCGTGGCGCGGTAACTGTCCAGGGGAATGTCGGTGATGAAACCCAAACGCCCCTGGTTGATTCCAATGAGGGGAACATCATGCGGCGCCAGCTGGCGGCCGATGCCGAGCATGGTTCCGTCTCCGCCCACCACCAGGCCAAGGTCGCATTCCTTGCCGATGGCAGCGACATCCAGGGCTGGATATCCCGTGATCCCGGTGTTGGCCGCGGTAGCACTTTCGATCACAACGCCGCAGCCTTGCGAGGCCAGGAATTGAGCGATGTCTTCCAGCGGCTCGCGCGCCGCGCCCACCGAATTCCCCGAGCCCGCGGTGTGGTATTTGCCGATCAGCGCGACCTGGCGGAAATGGGATTTCATTGGCAAATTACATCATTAAAATCCGGGGAAAACCTCAATCATGCTCGATGACCGTGCCAAGCTGTTGTTGAAAGCGCTGGTCGAGCGATACATCGCCGACGGCCAGCCTGTGGGCTCGCGCACCCTCTCGCGCGCATCGGGGCTGGAGCTGTCGCCGGCCACGATCCGCAACGTGATGGCCGACCTGGAGGAGCTGGGCCTGATCGCCAGTCCGCACACGTCCGCGGGGCGCATCCCGACCGCGCGCGGCTACCGGCTGTTCGTCGACACCATGCTCACGGCCGAACGCGAGGAAATGGCCACGCCCAGCCTCGCCGCCGACCAGCCGCAACGGGTGATCAACAACGCGGCGCAGCTCCTGTCCAACCTGTCGCAGTTCGTCGGCGTCGTGATGGCGCCCAAGCGAAGCTCGGTGTTCCGCCATATCGAGTTCCTGCGGCTGTCGGAGAAGCGCTTCCTGGTGATCATCGTTTCGCCCGACGGCGACGTGCAGAACCGGGTGGTTTTCACCGCCGCGGACTACACGCAAAGCCAGCTGATCGAGGCCGCGAATTTCCTGAACGCGAACTACGCGGGGATGGAGATCGAGCAGGTGCGCGAGCGTCTGAAGACCGAGGTGGACAGCCTGCGCGGCGAGATCGCCCAGCTGATGCAGACGGCCGTGCAGGCCAGCTCGGAGGCTCTCAGCCAGCAGGAAGAAGTGGTGATCTCCGGCGAGCGAAACCTGCTGGCCGTCAGCGATTTTTCCAGCGACATGAGCCAGCTGCGGCGTGCGTTCGAGCTGTTCGAGCAGAAGACGCAGCTGATGCGGCTGCTGGATGTTTCCAGCCAGGCGGCGGGTGTGCGCATCTACATCGGAGGCGAGAGCCAGGTCGTCCCGTTCGAGGAGCTGTCGATCGTCAGCTCGCCGTACAAGGTGGACGGCCAGATCGTCGGCACGCTGGGCGTGATCGGCCCGACGCGGATGCCGTACGACCGCATGATCCAGATCGTGGACATCACGGCGCGGCTGGTGAGCAACGCCCTGAGCCACCAGAAGTAGCGCCCATACAATCCTCAAGGGCGGGACGTTAGCTCAGTTGGTTAGAGCAGAGGACTCATAATCCTTTGGTCGTTGGTTCAAGTCCAACACGTCCTACCAGTTGCAAACTCGGTTTGTTGCTACTAAAACCATAGCGTGGCGGTTCGACCTGTCACCTATGTAGCCGCCATGTAGCCTGGCGGGCGCTGGAAATGGCTCTATGCGCGATTGATTTCCCGTCGTATGCTGCCGTTCACGTAAGAAGCGCCTTGAGCGACAGGAGGGGAGATGGACTGGAAAGAGATTGGCCT
>JAQGNJ010000051.1 GCA_028291885.1 Ramlibacter sp.
TGCACGAGATCGGCAGCGTGTTCTCGCTCAGCGTCTATCTCAAGAAGGGAGCCTTGATCCTGGACATCGCCGACGCGCCCGGCTTCGGGCAAGCCGAGCTGCACCGCGTGAGCCTGCTGGTGCTGGGCCACCGCGGCAAGCTGCGCAAGCTCGAAGCCGACTTCGAGGACGAACCCTTCGTCTGCCAGCTGCTGTGCCTGCGGCTGGCCGTCATCCTGTGCCACGCGCGGCGCGATCCCGACCTGAAGGGATTGCAGCTGCAACGCGAAGGCCACGTCTTTACGCTGACGCTGCGCCCCGATTGGGCCCAGGCCTGGCCGCAATCGGCCCACCTGCTGCGCGAGGAAGTCGTCGCCTGGCAGAAGACGCCCTGGATCCTGGCGCTGGCCTGAGCGCTTTCAGTCCCAGAACGGGCGGGCCCGCGACAACTTCTTGATGGCTTCCTGGCAGGCGGCGGCATTCGGCTCGCGCCGCGCGCCGAGCCAGCCCGCGGCGAACCACGCATTCGCGTCCCGGCTCGCCAGCGCGCGGTAGGCGCGCGCGGCCATGATCTCGTCGTTGTAAAGGCCCAGCGCGTCCTGCACCGGCTTCAGGGCCTGCAGGAAATCCTTGCTCTTGCGCGAGCCGAACAAGGGCCTGGCGAATTCGGCCAGGTAGCGCAGGCGCTTGAGGCGCTTGCGCACACGGTGCTGGCGCACCTCGTCCAGCGCCGCGAAACGGCGGCCGTCCCTGAGCACCTGCGCATGGAGTTTCGCCAGCGCCTTGCGCACATGCTTGTTCGCCGCGCCTTGGTCCGGGCCGGCCGCGCCGCTGTCCCGGTGCACGAAGGCCAGCAGCCCCAGCAGCGTGTCCTGGAAAGCCGGCTCGCGCACCGCTTCTCCCGGATCGGGAACATCGGCATCGAGGCTGGCGAGGTCGAGGACCGGCCCGCCCGCGGCTTCGATCCGCGGTTCGATCGAGCTGGCGAGGTGGTGCTGGTCGCGGTGGCGGCCCAGGGACCGGAACAGCTCGACCAGCGGCTCTTCCCACGCGGGATCGACGCCGTCGCTCAGGCTTGCCAGTTCACGCAGCGCCGTGCGCAGGCGCCGGATGCCGACCCGCAGCTTGTGGATGTGCTCAGCGTCGGTGCTGCCGGCGCCGACCTCGCTCGCAAACGCCAGCACCTGGTCCAGGCAGGCGCAGACGACCGCCACGACCAGGGCATGGCCACCGGCGTGGCGGCCGTCGTCCGGCGCCTTCGCGCGAGGCGCCGGCCGCGCCGCCGTGCCGGCCAGGCGCGTTGTGCTCCAGCCGCGCGAGAGCGCCGCTGCCCGGCGCCTTGGCGGTCTGCACCCACTTGCGGCCTTCCTTGCGCATCCGGACAACGATGCCGTGCGCCACCAGCGCGCCATCCTGCGTGTCGAAGTAGACGCCGCGCAGCCGCTCGCGCTTGGCCCCCTCGCGCTTCATCGCCGCGAGCGCCGCTTCCAGCCGCCCCGCGGGCATTTCCAGCTTCAGTTCGAATTCGGTCATGGCCTGTCTTTGCGCCGCACGCGGAAAACGGGCAACGCCCGCCTACAGCAGCTCGGGCGACTGCACGGTCAGGACAACCGTCTGGGCGTGGCCGTCACGTTCGCGGCTGCGCAGCCACCACACGGCGCCCTTGCGGATCGGGAAGTCGCCGTTCTTGACGCCGATCAGCCTTGCCACCAGCTGCCCCAGCCTCGGCTGGTGGCCGACCACCAGAACCGCCTGACTGGAGTGCGGCCAGTCCGCCGCCGCCAGCAGCTTGTCGGCGCCGGTGTCGGGCGCGAGCTCGTCGCGCACTTTGTACTCGCGGCCCAGCGGCAGCACGGTCTGCTCACAGCGCAGCGCCGGGCTGCACAGGATGCGGGCATTCTCGGGCAGGTGCTGGTCCAGCCACCGGGCCATCCTGGCCGCCTGCTTTTCGCCCTTGGGCGTCAGCGCGCGCTCCAGGTCGTCCAGCCCTTCTCTCTCGTCCTCGGCCTCGGCGTGGCGCCAGATGATCAGATCCATGGTCATTCTCCTTCGATGTTGCCGCGTGCGGCGTAGCGCGCCATCAGCGCGGCCTGGGCGCCGTGGCCCTTGGGCTCGCCGGCCCCCTTGACCCGCTTGTAGGCGCCGTCGGGCATCAGGTCCCAGGCGTCGCGGTCGTCGTGCAGGCTGGCGACCAGGCACTCGTCGACGATGCGCTGGCGCAGGCGCGGATCGTTGACCGGCCAGGCCAGCTCGACGCGGCGCAGCATGTTGCGGTTCATCCAGTCGGCGCTGGACAGGTACAGATCCTCGGAGCCGCCGCAGCGGAAATAGAAGACCCGCGAATGCTCCAGGAACCGGCCGACGATCGAGCGGACCCGGATGTTCTCCGACACGCCCGGCACGCGGGCCGGCAGCATGCAGGCGCCACGCACGATCAGGTCGATCTTCGCGCCGTTCCTGCCGGCGCGCAGCAGCGCCAGCATCAATGCCTCGTCGGTGAGCGCGTTCATCTTCAGCACGATGCGGGCTTCGATCCCGCGCGACGCCGCCTCGCCCAGCACATCGATCTTCTCGATCAGCTTGCGGTGCAGCTGGAACGGCGCCACCAGAGCCAGGTTCAGGCGCGGCAGCCTGCTCTGGCTGGCAAGCTGCAGGAACACGTTTTCGAGGTCCGCGGTGAGCAGCGGGTCGGCCGTGAGGAAGCTCAGGTCGGTGTACAGGCGGGCAGTCCGCGCGTTGTAGTTGCCGGTGCCCAGGTGGGCATAGCGGCGCAGCGCCTTGCCCTCGCGCCGCGTCACCAGCAGCATCTTGGCGTGGGTCTTCAGGCCCAGCACGCCGTAGACCACCTGGGCGCCGATCGACTCCAGCATCTCGGACCAGTTGATGTTGGCCTCTTCGTCGAAACGGGCCTGGAGTTCCACCACCACGGTCACTTCCTTGCCGCGGCGCACGCCCTCGCGCAGCAGGTCCATCAGCGTGGAATCGGCCCCGGTGCGGTAGATGGTCTGCTTGATCGCCAGGACCTGGGGGTCCTGCACCGCCTCCCTGAGGAAGTCCAGCACGCCGTCGAAGCTTTCGTAGGGGTGATGCATCAGCACGTCGCGCCGCTGCACCTGCTCGAAGACCGACTGGCCACGCACCAGCTCCACCGGGTAGCAGGGCTTGTACGGGGGGAACAGCAGGTGCGGCGCGTCGACCAGGTCGATCAGCTGCTGCAGCCGCACCAGGTTGACCGGCCCGTGCACCCGGTACAGCGCCGCCGCCGGCAGGTTGAACTGCTGGAGCAGGAAGCTGGCCAGGTGATCCGAGCAGCCCGAGGACACTTCCAGCCGCGTGGCCTGTCCGTAATGCCGGTGCTGCAGGCCCAGGCGCAGCGCGGTGCGCAGGTTGCGCACGTCGTCCTCGTCCACCGCCAGGTCGGAATGGCGCGTCACCCGGAACTGCGAGAACTGGCCGACCTCGCGCCCGCTGAACAGGCTGTCCAGATGGGCCCGGATGACGCTTGACAGCGACACGAACAGCGCTTTCTTGCCCGACACCCTGGCCGGCATCCGGATCACCCGCGGCAGCACGCGCGGCACCTTGACGATGGCGATCTCGTTCTCGCGGCCGAAGGCGTCCTTGCCGCCCAGCCGGACAATGAAGTTCAGCGACTTGTTGGCGACCTGGGGAAAGGGATGGGCCGGGTCCAGCCCCACCGGGATCAGAAGCGGCCGGACCTCGCGCTCAAAATACTCGCTCACCCAGGCCCGCTGCGCCGCGTTTCGATCGCCGTGGGAGACGATCTCGATTGCGGCCTTGGTGAAGGCGGGCGTCAGCTCCTCGTTGAACAGGGCGTACTGGCGCTCAACCAGCTTGTGCGCGGTCAGCGCCAGGGCCTCGAAGGTCTCGACCGTGTACACGCCCTTGTGGTCGGCGTTGCGCAAGGCGGTGAGGTGGGGCGCGGCCCGCACCTCGAAGAATTCGTCGAGGTTGGACGACACGATGCACAGATAGCGCAGCCGCTCCAGCAGCGGCACGTCGCGCCGGTGCGCCCAGTCCAGCACCCGCTCGTTGAAGGCCAGGATGCTGTGGTCGCGGTCCAGGAAGCGCACAGGGGCTTCGACAGCCGGTTGCGGCGTATGGGGCGCGGTGCGAGGTGACAATTCCATGACAGGGCGTGCCTGCACAGTATCACCCGCTTGACGACGGTTTGGTGACGGCGCGGACCGGTTCGGCGCACGCTGCGCGGGGCGGTGTGCGGCGGGCCGGCACCAGGTGGCCGGCGAACATTTCGCCCGCCCGGCCCCAGCTGAAGTCCAGGGCCCGCAAGCGCGCGTGCTCGCGCGGAACCGCCAGCGCTTGGTAGCAGGCATTGCGCAAGTCCTCGTCCAGGGCGCCGCCGAGCCGGCCTTCCCCGTCCAGCGCGGGCCGGCCCAGCACCTCCAGCGGGCCGTCGGCCGGAAATGCCGCCACCGGCGTGCCGCAGGCCATCGCTTCGGCCATCACCAGGCCGAAGGTTTCCGAGCGGCTGGGAAACACGAACAGGTCCGCCGCGGCATAGACCCGCGCCAGTTCGTCGCGCGGCAGCAGGCCGAGCCAGCGGACCTGGGGATAGCGCTTCTTGAGCCTCTCCAGCACCGGCCCGACACCGCAGACGACCTTGCTGCCCGGCAGGTCCAGCGACAGGAAGGCGTCGATGTTCTTCTCGTACGAGACGCGGCCGACGAACAGCGCCACCGGCCGGCACAGCGTCCCGTGCGCAGCGTCGTTGCGCGGCTGCGGATGGAACTGGAACAGCGAGGTGTCGACGCCATGGGTCCAGGGGCGCAGGTTGCGAAAGCCCCGCGCCTGCAGCATCTCCAGCACGCCCTGGGTCGGCACCATCACGCCCGAGGAGGGCCTGTGGAAGTGGCGCAGCAGCGCGTAACCCAAGGACAGCGGGATGCGCAACGCCGCATGCAGGATCTCGGGAAAGCGGGTGTGGAAGGCGGTGGTGAAGGCCAGGTCGCGCTTGAGGCAATAGCCGCGGCCCGCCCATCCGAGCGGTCCTTCGGTTGCGAGATGGATGGCGTCGGGCTGGAAGGCGTCCAGCAACTGCGCGACGCCGCGGGCCGGGCGCACTGCGAGGCCGATGCCGGCGTAGCCCGGGCAAGGGCGGGTGCGGAACAGTCCCGGGTGGATCACCTTGACCCTGTGTCCCGCCTCGCCGAGTTCGCGCGCGAGCTCCACCAGCGTCGTCACGACGCCGTTGACCTGGGGCTGCCAGGCGTCCGTCACCAGCGCGATTTTCATGCAGTCTCCGTTTCCAGTTCCGGTTCCGCAGCATCTGGAGCCGTGGCCGCGCGGGCACGCGGCAGCCAGTGCAGCAGTTCCAGCCGGCCATCGAAATGTTCCACCAGCGCCGTCCCGCTTTCCACCCAGTCGCCGTCGTTGCAGTACAGCGTGCCGTCGATCTCGCGCATCTCGGCGCGGTGGATGTGGCCGCAGACCACGCCCTGGTGACCGCGCCTGCGCGCCTCGGCTGCGACCGCCGCCTCGAAGTCGGTGACGTAGTTCAGGGCCTTCTTCACCTTCCCTTTCAGGTAGGCGGACAGCGACCAGTACGGCAGGCCGAGCCGGCCGCGCAGCCGGTTCAGGTGGCGGTTCAGCCGCAGGGTGAACTCGTACAGGTTGTCGCCCAGGTAGGCCAGCCACTTGGCGCACTGGATCACACCGTCGAAGTAGTCGCCGTGGACCACCCACAGCTGCCGGCCGTCGGCTGTCAGGTGAACGGTTTCCTCACGCACCTCGATGCCCCCGAAGTGGTTGCCGCCGAACTGCCGCGCGAACTCGTCGTGGTTGCCCGGAACGTAGATCACCTGGCAGCCCTTGCGCGCGCGGCGCAGCAGCTTCTGCACGACGTCGTTGTGGGCCTGCGGCCAGTACCAGCGCCGGCGCAGCTGCCAGCCGTCGACGATGTCGCCGACCAGGTACAGGTAATCGCTGTCGCAGGTCCTGAGGAAGTCCAGCAACTCCCGCGCCTGGCAGCCGGGCGTGCCCAGGTGCAGGTCGGAGATGAAGATCGCGCGGTATCGCATTGCCTGCAGTCTGCGACCGCCCGATGACCGCGGCGTGGCGGTTTCGAGTCAGTTGCGTGACGGCCGGCGCGCCCAGGTGTCATCGGCATGTCACGCACGCCGGCGACCATTTCCCGCGGGAACAGAACCCCAGCAACACCGGAGTCCAGATCAATGAATGCCCCCCAAACCTCCCGCCGCCGCGCCCTGCAACTTCTCGCCGGCGTCCCCATGCTGCCGCTGTCTTCCGCCTTTGCCGGCACGGGCCTGCTCCTGTCCGCCTGCGGTGGCGGCGGTGACGATGCTGCGCCGCAGGCGAATGCGACCGGCGTGAGCTTCTCCTCGATGGCGGCGCCGACGCTCGCCAGCCCGGCGGCCATGGCGACGACCAGCGTCGGCTCCACGATGACCGTCAGCTACAGCGACGGCAGCAAGACCGACGTCAGGCTCGCCTACCAGCCCTTCTTCGTGACCGGCGACCTGGTTGCCGACGGCAAGGGCGCAAAGGTCCTCGCCGGCGGCTACTTCGATATCAGGAACCAGCCGATCATCGACGGCACGGTCGCCGGCAAGGAGCGCCAGTTCTTCTCCGACTCGCCGGACGGCACCTCGCTGCTGTCGGTGCCCGGCGCGAAGGTCGATGGCGTCAAGGGCAACACCGTGTTCGCCGTGGTGCAGTTCGAATACGCGACCTGGGCCCAGGACGGCACGACCGGCATGTATGGCCGCCTGCCCTCGCCGATCGCCGTGCTGACGCTGGACCAGGACCCGGCCACCGGCAAGCTGTCGCTGGTCAAGTACCACAACGTCGACACCTCGGGCGTCAACGGCCTGTGGATCACCTGCGGCGCCAGCCTGTCGCCATGGGGAACGCACCTCTCGAGCGAGGAGTACGAGCCGAACGCCTTCACGGCCGCGACCGACTCGCAGTTCAGGGCCTTCAGCAAGAACCTGTACGGCAGCGAGACCGCGGCCAACCCGTACAACTACGGCCACATGCCTGAAGTGACGGTCAACCCGGACGGCACGGCGTCGATCCGCAAGCACTACTGCATGGGCCGCATCTCGCACGAGCTGGTCCAGGTCATGCCCGACAACCGCACCGTCCTGATGGGCGATGACGCGACCAACAGCGGCTATTTCGTCTTCGTCGCCGACAAGGAAAAGGACCTGTCGTCCGGCACCCTGTACGTGGCCAAGGTCGGCGCCGGCTTCTCGCTGGACCCCGCCGCCCCGGCCGCGCCGCTGACCTGGGTCAGGCTCGGCTCCGCGACCAGCGCCGAGATCAGGGCGCTGGCCGCGACGCTCAAGCCGACCGACATCATGGACGTCAGGTCCGCCGATCCGCTCGACGCCAGCTACACCCGCGTCGCGGCCAACGGCCGCATCGAATGGATCAAGCTCAAGCCGGGAATGGAAAAGGCCGCCGCTTTCCTGGAGACCCACCGCTACGCCAGCCTGGCCGGCGCCTCGATGGGCTTCACCAAGATGGAAGGCACGACGGTCAACGCCAGGGACAAGGTCGCGTATTCGGCGCTGCAGAACTGCCAGGCATCGATGGTCGCCGGCAATCCCCTGAACGTTCCGGGCAACGGCGTCTCGATCCCCAAGGCGCTGGACGCCGGCGCCGTGATGGCGCTCAGGCTCAAGGGCGGCCAGAAGGACACGCTGGGCGCCGCGATCGACAGCGAATGGATGCCGGCCGACACCCGCGCCCTGATCACGGGCGAGGACATCAAGGCCGACGCGCTCGGCAACACCGCAAACCCCAACCGGATCGCGAACCCGGACAACCTGAAGTTCTCCGAGAAGATGCGCACGCTCTTCATCGGCGAAGACAGCTCGCAGCACGTGAACAACTTCCTGTGGGCCTACAACGTCGACACCGCGGCGCTGTCGCGCGTGATGTCGATCCCGGCGGGCGGCGAGTCGACGGGCCTGCACGCGGTCGACGAGCTCAATGGCTGGACCTACGTCATGAGCAACTTCCAGCACGCGGGCGACTGGGGCGGCATCCACGCCGGGGTGAAGGCGGCGCTGGATCCGCTGGTCAGGGCCAACTACAAGGACAAGTACGGCGCCGCGGTCGGCTACCTGACCGGCGAGCCGTCGCAGCCGAAACTGGCCAGGTAAGCGGGCAAGCCATCGGTCCCGGCGACGCAGGTCGCCGGGGTTCCCCGGTGGCGGCGCGGGCGGGCTATGCTCGCGTGTCCACGAACCGCCCACCGATGCCCCGCCCCACACCGCTGAATTCGCCCGAACTCCAGAACAAGGTCTTCCTGCTGCTGCTCGTGCTGGTCACGATCGCCTTCGGGCTGATCGTCTGGCCCTTCAACGGCGCGATCTGGTGGGCGATCTTCATCGCCATCGTTTTCTCGCCGCTGCATGCGCGGCTGGCCCGCCGCTTCGGCCGGCGGCCGTCGCTGGCGGCGCTCGCCACGCTGGGCATCACGCTGGTGGTCGCCATCCTGCCCCTGGTCCTGCTGACGATCTCGGTGACGCAGGAAGCGAGCACCATCTATGCGCGCGTCAAGTCCGGCGAGCTGAACCTCGCCCAGTATTTCCAGCAGATCGTCGACGCCATGCCCACCTGGCTGCGCCAGCTGATGGAGCGGTTCGGCCTGCCCGACATCGCGGCGGTGCAGAGCAGGATCGTCACCGGCCTGGCCCAGAGCGGGCAGATCATCACTTCGCAGGCGCTGAGCATCGGCCAGACCACCTTCGACTTCGTGATCAGCTTTTTCCTGATGCTCTACCTGCTGTTCTTCCTGCTGCGCGACGGCCACCTGCTGTCGGCGCGCATCGTCCGCGCCATCCCGCTGCAGGAGCACCACAAGAAGCAGCTGTTCGAAAAGTTCGTCACCGTCGTGCGTGCCACGGTCAAGGGCAACATCCTGGTGGCCTTGATCCAGGGGGCGCTGGGCGGTGTCGCGCTGTGGTTCCTCGGCATCCACGGCGCCGTTCTCTGGGGCGCGGCCATGGCCCTGCTGTCCCTGCTGCCGGCGGTCGGCGCCGCCATCATCTGGCTGCCGATCGCCATCTGGTTCCTGATGACCGGCTCGCTGTGGCAGGGCCTGGGACTGATCGCCTGGGGTGTGCTGGTGATTGGCCTGGTCGACAACCTGCTGCGGCCGGTGCTCGTGGGCAAGGACACCAAGCTGCCCGACTACCTGGTGCTGATCTCCACCATCGGCGGCATGGCGATCTTCGGCCTCAACGGCTTCGTCATCGGCCCGGTCATCGCCGCGATGTTCGTCGCGTCCTGGGACATCTTCTCGCAGGCCAAGGCGCAAGACGAGGCCGGCAGCCAGGCCTGAGCGGCGATCAGACCGGCTCGAGCGGCCGCGCGGCGCCGCACGGAAGCTCGACGCGGATCGCCTCTCCGGGCCGCACCTCGCCCGCGGCCAGCACCACGGCCATCACGCCCGCCTTGCGCACCAGCCGACCGGCGGCGTCGCGCGCCAGCGTCGCTGCCATCAGGCCGCGCTGGAACCTGTCCATCTGCGAACAGGGATTGCGCAGGCCGGTGAGTTCGACGACCGCATCGGCGCCCAGGTGCAGGCGGGTGCCCGTAGCCAGCGACAGGAGATCGAGGCCGCGGGTCGTGACGTTCTCGCCCAGCTCGCCCGGCCAGACGGCGAAGCCCGACTCCATCAGTTCGTCGAACAGCTCGGCATGCAGAAGGTGGACCTGGCGCAGGTTCGGCTGGCTCGCGTCACGGGCGACGCGGGAGCGGTGCTTGACCGTCGCACCCGAATGCGCGTCGCCCTGCACGCCGAGCCCCGGCAGCAGCGTGACGGCGTCCTCCGCGAACTTGCTGAAGCTGTGGCTGCCGCTGCGGTGCACGGCCAGGACGCTCGCCGTCCCACCAGGGCGCGCCATCAGCCGGCCTGGACCGCCTGGGCCAGGCGCTCGGCGCTGCTGCGCGCCTGCTTGGCGTCGCGCGCTTCCACCATCACGCGCAGCACCGGCTCGGTGCCGCTCGGGCGGATCAGGATCCGGCCGGAGCCTGCCAGCTCCGTCTCGACACGCCGGCTTTCGTCGCTGAGCTGCGTGCTCTTCTTCCAGTCCTGGCCGGGCTTCAGGCGCACGTTGATCAGGGTCTGCGGGAACAGCGTGACGTTCCTGAGCAGTTGCGACAGGCTCTTGCCGCTGCGCACCGTCGCCTGCAGCACCTGCAGCGCGCTGATCAGGCCGTCGCCGGTGGTGTGCTTGTCCAGCGCCAGCAGGTGGCCCGAGCCTTCGCCGCCCAGCAGCCAGCCTCGCTTTTCCAGCTCCTCGAGCACGTAGCGGTCGCCGACCTTCGCCCGCACGAACTCGACGCCGCGCTCGCGCAGCGCCAGTTCCACCGCCATGTTGGTCATCAGCGTGCCGACCGCGCCCGGCACCTTCTCGCCGCGGTCCAGCCGCTCGCAGACCATCAGGTACAGCAACTCGTCGCCGTTGTAGAGGCGGCCGTTGGCGTCGACGATCTGCAGCCGGTCGGCGTCGCCGTCCAGCGCGACGCCGAAATCCGCCATGTGCATCTTGACCGTGTCCACCAGCGTCTGCGGATGCGTCGCGCCGATGTGGTCGTTGATGTTCAGGCCGTCGGGCGAGCAGCCGATGCAGGCGATCTCGGCGCCCAGCTCGTGGAACACCTTGGGCGCGATGTGGTACGCCGCGCCGTGCGCGCCGTCGACCACGATGGTCAGGCCCTTGAGCGTCAGGTTGTGCGCGAAGGTGCTCTTGCAGAATTCGATGTAGCGGCCGGCCGCGTCGTCCAGCCGCCGGGTCTTTCCCAGGTTGAACGAATCCGCCCACACCGGCGGCTTCTCCACCTCCTCCTCGACCTGCTGCTCCCATTCGTCGGGCAGCTTCGTGCCGGCGGCGCTGAAGAACTTGATGCCGTTGTCGTCGAACGGGTTGTGGCTGGCGCTGATCACGACGCCGAGGTCGGCGCGCTGCGCACGCGTCAGGTAGGCCACGCCGGGCGTCGGCAAGGGCCCGAGCAGGACCACGTCGACGCCGGCGGAGTTGAAGCCCGATTCGAGCGCGCTCTCCAGCATGTAGCCGGAGATGCGCGTGTCCTTGCCGATCAGCACCGTCGGGCGTTCGATGGTTTTCTTCAGCACCCGGCCCACGGCGTGCGCCAGCTTGAGCACGAAATCGGGTGTGATGGGTGGCTGGCCGACCGTGCCGCGAATGCCGTCGGTGCCGAAATATGTCCTGCTCATGGTTTGCTGCCGCTTCCCGGGTTGTCTTCGATCGAAATTGTATGGGCCCAGACTTTCAGCGCCGCCGCCGTCTCCTTCACATCGTGGACGCGGACGATGAGCGCGCCGCGCTCCACGGCGAGCAGCGCGGCCGCGATGCTGGGCGCGAGCCGCTCTTCCACCGGCAGCCCGGTCACCGCGCCCAGCGAGGACTTTCGCGACCAGGCCGCCAGCAGCGGATAGCCGGCCCACATCAGTTCGTCCTGGCGTGCCAGCAGCGCGAAGTTCTGTTCCACCGTCTTGCCGAAGCCGACGCCGGCGTCCCAGGCGATCCGTTCGCGGGCGATGCCGCGCTCGAGCAACGCCGCGGTTTGCTGCTCGAGGAAGGCGCGGACCTGGGGGACGGCGTCGCCTTGCATCGGCGAGCGCTGCATGGTCTGCGGCTCGCCGTGCATGTGCATCAGGCAGACGCCGCAGGCCGGGTGGGAGGCGACGACGTCGTGCGCGCCGGGCTGGCGCAGCGCCCAGATGTCGTTGACGATGTCCGCGCCTTCGGCCAGCACCGCGCGCATGGTCTGCGGCTTGTAGGTGTCGATGGAGATGGGCACGCCGAGCTTGACCGCCTCGCGCAGGACGGGCAGCACGCGGGCGAGCTCCTCGTCCAGCGGCACCGGCGGCGTTCCCGGCCGGCTCGACTCGCCGCCGATGTCCAGGATGTCGGCGCCATCGGCGACCAGCCGCTCGCAGTGGTCGAGCGCAGCGCGGGTGCTGGCGTAGCGGCCGCCGTCGGAGAAAGAGTCGGGCGTGACGTTCACGATCCCCATGAGCCGGGGCCGGCCCAGGTCGATGGTGAAGCGGGAAGTCTGCCAGCGCATGGGCGAGATTTTGATGGAGGCGGGCGAAGAAAAGGGACCTGCGACAGGTCCCTTTTCACGGAATGCGGACTGGCTTCAGGCCGCGGTGGGCGCGGGGTCCGTCACCGGCGAACCGCCGGACCCGCCACCGCTGCCCGAGGGAGGCGTGCGCGGCGTCCAGTCCTTGGGCGGACGCGGCTCCTTGCCGGCCATGATGTCGTCCAGCTGCTCGCTGTCGATGGTTTCCCATTCGAGCAGGGCCTTGGCCATCGCGTGCATCTTGTCCTTGTTCTCTTCGATCAGGCGACGGGCCAGGTTGTACTGCTCGTCGATGATGCGGCGGACTTCGGCGTCCACCTTCTGCATGGTCTGCTCGCTCATGTTGGTGGTCTTGGTCACCGAGCGGCCCAGGAACACCTCGCCCTCGTTCTCGGCGTAGACCATCGGGCCGAGCGCGTCGGTCATGCCGTAGCGCATCACCATGTCGCGGGCCAGCGTGGTGGCGCGTTCGAAGTCGTTGGAAGCGCCGGTGGTCATCTGGTTCATGAACACCTCTTCGGCGATCCGGCCGCCGAACAGCATGCTGATCTGGTTCAGCATGTACTCGCTGTCGTAGCTGTAGCGGTCCTGGGACGGCAGGCTCATCGTCACGCCCAGGGCGCGACCGCGCGGGATGATGGTGACCTTGTGCACCGGGTCGCACTTGGGCAGCAACTTGCCCAGGATGGCGTGGCCGGACTCGTGGTAGGCCGTGTTGCGGCGCTCTTCCTCGGGCATGACCATGCTCTTGCGCTCGGGGCCCATGAAGATCTTGTCCTTGGCCTTCTCGAAGTCCTGCATCTCGACGACGCGCGCATTGCGGCGCGCCGCCATCAGCGCGGCTTCATTGCACAGGTTGGCCAGGTCGGCGCCGGACATGCCGGGCGTACCGCGGGCAATCACGCTGGCGTTCACGTCCTGGCCGATCGGCACCTTGCGCATGTGGACGTTCAGGATCTGCTCGCGGCCGCGGATGTCCGGCAGCTGCACGTAGACCTGGCGGTCGAAGCGGCCCGGGCGCAGCAGGGCGGCGTCCAGGATGTCCGGGCGGTTGGTGGCGGCCACCACGATCACGCCCAGGTTGGTCTCGAAGCCGTCCATCTCGACCAGCATCTGGTT
>JAQGNJ010000053.1 GCA_028291885.1 Ramlibacter sp.
CGCGTGCGTGGCGCCGACGGTCGTGATGATGTTGTCCGGCCCCGCGTGCACGTTCAGGTTCGCGAGTTTCTTGGACAGCGCACGGCGCAGCATGCTGTCGCCCATCGGCTCGCCGTACTGCAGCGACAGGCTGCGCAGCGACGCCGCACTCGTCACCTTGCGCACCGCGGCGGGCATGAACGTCGAATCCATCCACTCCGCAGGCAGCACGCCCATGCCCGGCTGCGGCTTGTTGCTCACCTTGTGGAACATCCCGCGGATCAGCGCCGTCGCATCGACGGGGCGGCGCGCTTCGGGTTGCCGCGAGTCGCTCCTGGACGATTTGTCGGGCGCATGCTCATCGTCCCCGCCTTGCGATCGCAGGGCCGCCATCTCGCGCACGAAGAACCCGCGGTTCTTGCGCGCCTCGACCAGTCCCTGCGCGAGCAGCTGGTCGTACGCGGCGACGACGGTCGACGGACTGACCTCTTGCTGCTGCGCGCACTGCCGCACCGAGGGCAGTCGGGCGCCGGGCGCGAGCAGCCGGGTGCGGATCCGCTCCGCGAATCGCGACGACAGCTGCTCGGTCAGCGACTGGGACGAGGTCTTGAGCAACATGGACCGGCTTCCTGTATTGGCGGGACGCTCGGTACAGATCCGCAACTGCGCTGCTGAACTGTACCGGTCGTGTACTGGCCCCAAGATTACATTGAACACCATGAACCGGCAAATCCACCCCACCCGCCAGCAGCCATGAGCGCAGCCGAAGTCACGGCCCTGCTGCTGTTCTGCGCCGCCATGAGCTTTTCGCCTGGCCCCAACACCACGCTCTCGACCGCGCTGGCGGCGAACCATGGTCTCAAGCGCGCCCTGCGGTTCTGCCTGGCCGTGCCCACCGGCTGGACTCTGCTGATGCTGGCCAGCGGACTCGGCCTGGGCGCCTTGCTGACCGGAGTGCCTGCATTGCGCTGGGCGGTGAAGATCGCCGGCGCCGGCTACATGGTGTGGCTGGCCTGGAGGCTGGCGCGGACCGACCGCATGGCACAGGTGAACGAGTCCTTGCTCGATGTGAGCTTCGCGCAGGGCGTTGCGCTCCAGTTCCTGAACATCAAGGCCTGGATGCTGGCCCTCACGCTGAGCGCCGGCTGGGTGGTGAACGCCGCCGGCCAGCCCGCTCCCAATCCCGGGCAGCGCCTGGCCATCATCTGCTGCGTGATGGTGCTGTTCGCCTTCACCAGCAACTTCAGCTATGCCCTGCTCGGATCGCTGCTGCGCCACTGGCTGGCGCAAGGCGAGCGCCTGCGCTGGTTCAACCGCGCGCTGGCGCTGGTGCTGGTCGCCACCGCCGCCTGGATGCTCGCGGTATGAGGCCGCAGGAGGTCGGGGGCCTGTGGCTCGGGCTGCTGGGCGTCGTCATCTTCGCGCTGACGCTGCCGATGACGCGGCTCGCGGTCGGAACGGCCGATGCGCCGCAGATGTCGGGCGCCTTCATCGCGATGGGCCGTGCGGTCGTTGCAGCCTGCCTGTCGGCCGTGTTCCTGATGGTCACGCGGGCGCCGCTGCCGGCGCGGGGCGACTGGTGGCCGCTCGCGCTGACGGCCGGCGGCGTGGTGTTCGGCTTTCCGCTGCTGACGTCGATCGCGATGCGCCACGTCGAGGCGGTGCACGCCAGCGTCATCGTCGGCGTGCTGCCGCTCGCCACCGCGGTCGTCGGCGCCTGGCTGCATCGCCAGCGGCCGTCGGCCGGCTTCTGGGCTTGCGCCGTCGTGGGTAGCGCCCTGGTCGTGGCGTTTGCCGTGATCCGCTCCGGCGCCGGCGGCCTGGCGATCCAGCCGGCCGACGCCTTGCTGCTGGCGGCGATGGGTTGCGCCGCCGTCGGTTATGGCTACGGCGCGCGCCTGTCGCAGCACATGCGCGCCGAACACGTGATCTGCTGGGCGCTGCTGCTAGCGTTGCCCTTCACCCTGCCCTGGGCCTGGCTGACGCAGCCGCAATCGACGCTGCCGGGCAGCGCCTGGTGGGCCTTCGGCTACGTGGCGGTGTTCACGATGTGGCTCGGCTTCTTCGCGTGGTACCGTGGCCTTGCGCTCGGCGGCACGGTGCGGGTCAGCCAGGTGCAGCTGCTGCAGCCGTTCATGAGCATGCTGTTCGCCATCCCCCTGCTGGGCGAGCGGCTCGACGCGCTGACACTGGGCTTTGCCCTGGCCGTGATTGCAACCGTGTTCGTCGGGAAGAAAATGCCGGTTCGCGGCGCCGCCTGAAAGACTCACCCCCAAGGAAAGAGAAGCATGAAACCGAACGACCTGCAGCCCGGTCAATGGACGCTGGCCCGCCGCGCCGAAAAGATGAATCCGTCGGTGATCCGCGAGATCCTGAAGGTCACGGAGCGGCCCGGCATCATCAGCTTCGCCGGCGGCCTGCCCTCGCCCAAGACCTTTCCGGTCGAGGCCTTTGCCCAGGCTTGCGCCAAGGTGCTGCGCGACGATGGCCAGGGCGCGCTGCAATACGCCGCCAGCGAAGGACACGGTCCGCTGCGCGAGATGGTCGCCGCCGGTTTGCCGTGGCAGGTGGACCCGGCCGATGTGCTGATTACCACCGGTTCGCAGCAGGGCCTGGACCTGGTCGCCAAGATCCTGATCGACTCCGGCTCGCGCATCCTGGTGGAGACGCCGACCTATCTCGGCGCGCTGCAGGCCTTCATGCCGATGGAGCCGGAAGTGGTGAGCGTGGCCAGCGACGATGAAGGCATCGACGTCGAGGACCTCGCACGCAAGGCCGGCGCCGGCGGCAACGGCAACGCCCGCTTCCTCTACGTCCTGCCGAACTTCCAGAATCCCACCGGCCGCACGATGAGCGAAGCGCGCCGCGCAGCCCTGTCGCAACGCGCCGCAGCGATCGGCCTGCCGCTGATCGAGGACAACCCCTACGGCGACCTGTGGTTCGACCAGCCGCCGCCGCCGCCGCTGTCGGCGCGCAATCCGCAAGGCTGCGTCTACCTCGGTTCCTTTTCCAAGGTGCTGGCGCCGGGCTTGCGCCTGGGCTTCCTGGTCGCGCCGAAGTCGCTCTATCCCAAGCTGCTGCAGGCCAAGCAGGCCGCCGACCTGCACAGCCCCAGCTTCAACCAGCGCATGGTCGCCGAGGTGATGAAGGACGGCTTCCTGGGGCGCCACGTGCCGACGATCCGCGCGCTGTACAAGTCGCAGCGCGACGCGATGCTGGCCGCGCTCGGGCGCGAGATGGCGGACCTGGACGTGCAATGGAACTCGCCGGACGGCGGCATGTTCCTCTGGGCGCGGCTGCCGCGCGGCGTGGATGCCGTCGAACTGCTGCCGCGCGCTGTCGACAAGGGCGTGGCCTTCGTTCCCGGGGCCGCGTTCTTCGCCGGCCAAGCCGACACGCGCACGGTGCGCCTGTCCTTCGTCACAGCCAGCGTCGAGCAGATCGACACGGGCATCGCCGCACTCGCTGCCGCGATCCGCGAAACACCGACGCGCCGCAATTAAGGCATCAACGATGCTGACGATCTGGGGCCGCATCTCGTCGATCGACGTGCGCAAGGTGGTCTTCACCGCGCAGGAGCTGGGACTGCGGTTCCAGCGGATCGACGCGGGCCGCGAATTCGGCATCGTCAGGACGCCCGAGTACCTGGCGCGCAATCCGAACGCGCTGGTGCCGCTGCTGCAGGACGGCGACCTGGAGCTGTGGGAATCGAACGTCATCGTCCGCTATCTCTGCGCGAAACATTCGGCCGGCGAGCTGTATCCGGCCCAGCTGCCGCGGCGCTTCGACGCCGAGCGCTGGATGGACTGGCAGCAGACCACGCTCAACCCCGCGGGCAGCAGCGCTTTCGTCCAGTGGTTCCGCACGCCAGTGGAGCAGCGCGACATGGAGCGGATCGCGCAGTCGAGCGCGGCGACCGAGCCGCTGATGGCGATGCTGGACGCCCATCTCGCGCGCCAGCCCTTCATGGCCGGCGACCGCCTGACCATGGCCGACATCCCGATTGCCTGCGAAGTGCACCGCTGGCAGGGGCTGCCGCAGCCGCGTCCCGAGCGCCAGCATCTGCAGCGCTGGTATGACGGCCTGCGCTCCCGCCCGGCCGCCCGCGGCGTGTTCGATATGCCGCTCGCCTGAAAGAATGGATGAATGAAGCAACGTGAGTTCAAGCAGGTCGACGTCTTCACGGCGACGGCTTACCGGGGCAATCCGCTGGCCGTCGTGCTCGACGGCGCCGGCCTGGACGACGAGGCGATGCAGAGCTTCGCGCGCTGGACCAACCTGTCGGAAACCACCTTCCTGCTGCCACCCACGCAGCCCGGCGCCGACTACCGGGTCCGAATCTTCACTCCGGGCGGCGAACTGCCCTTCGCGGGCCATCCAACACTGGGCAGCTGCCATGCATGGCTGGAAGCAGGCGGCACGCCCCGGCGCGCGGACGAGATCCTGCAGGAATGCGGTGTCGGCCTGGTGCGGATCCGGCGCGACGCCCCCCGGCTGGCGTTCGCCGCGCCGGCGATGAAGCGCAGCGCGCCCAGTCCCGCCGTGCTGGCCGACGTTGCAGCGGCGCTCGGCCTCAAGCAGCAGCAGCTGGTCGCCGCGCAGGTGCTGGACAACGGCCCCTTGTGGCTGGCGCTTTTGCTGGACCGGCCGCAGACCGTCCTGCGGCTCGAGCCCGACCACGGCGCGCTGAAGTCGCTGGGGCAGAAGGTCGGCGTCGCCGCGATCGTCGCGGATGCGGATGCCTCTTCGCCCGCGCTCGAGGTGCGCGCTTTCGCCGCGCCGATCGGGATCGAGGAAGATCCCGTCACCGGCAGTCTTAACGCGAGCATGGCACAGTGGCTGATCGCGGACGGCCACATGCCGGCCGCATACGTGGCGGCGCAGGGCACCTGTCTGGCCCGCGCCGGCCGTGTCCATCTCGGGCAGGATGATTCGAAGCAGGTGTGGGTCGGTGGAGAATCCGTCACCTGCATCAACGGAAAGGTTTTGTTGTGAGTGCCGTTTGCCAAGTCGACCATCTCGTCGTCGCCGCCCAGACACTGGAGCAAGGCGCCGCGTGGTGCGAATCCACGCTGTTCGTCAAGCCCGTCGCGGGCGGCAGGCACCCGCTCATGGGCACGCACAACCTGCTGCTGAAGATCGCGAGCCCGCAGTTTCCACGGGCCTACCTGGAGATCATCGCGATCGATCCCGCCGCCGCCGATCCGCGCCGCAAGCGCTGGTTCGACCTGGACGATCCCGAACTGCGCGAACGCATCCGGGACAAGCCCAGGCTCGTGCATTTCGTGGCGCGCTCCGAACGCGCCCATGTCGCCATCAGCGCGCTCGACTCGCTGGGCATCGACCGCGGGCCGATGCTGGCCGCGCAACGCGACACGCCGGACGGACTGCTGGAGTGGAAGATCAGCGTGCGCGGCGACGGCCAGCGCCTGTTCTACGGCGCCCTTCCGACGCTGGTCGAATGGGGCGGGCTGCATCCCGCCGACACCCTGCCGGACTCCGGAGTGGGCCTGCTGTCCATGACGGCGACCCATCCGCGCCCGGACGATCTGTTCACGGCCTACCGCGCCATCCACCTGGACGAGGTCGACGTCGACGCCGGGGCGCCGAGTGTCTCGGCCAGGCTGGTGACGCCGCTGGGCGAAGTCACGCTGGAATCGGGCGGACTCTAGATGTTCAGCCGCGAGCAGGTCCAGGACGCGATGCGGACCGTCGGCGCGGTGATGCCGCCCACGCCGCAGTACGCCTGGCCCCTGCTGCGCGAGCGGCTCGGCATGACGGTCTGGGTCAAGCACGAGAACCACACGCCGACGGGCGCCTTCAAGGTGCGTGGCGGGCTGACCTATTTCGAAACGCTGCTGCGCGAACAACCGCGGCCGGCGGGCGTCATCAGCGCCACGCGCGGCAACCACGGCCAGTCGGTCGGCCTGGCGGCGCAGCGCTACGGGCTCGCCGCCACCGTCGTCGTGCCCAGGGGCAATTCGACCGAGAAGAACGCGGCGATGCGAGCTTTCGGCGTGACGCTGATCGAGCACGGCGACGACTTCCAGGCGGCGCGCGAATTCGCGATCGGACTGGCGGCGCAACGCGGGCTGCACATGGTGCCTTCGTTCCACCCGGAGCTGGTCCGCGGCGTGATGACCGGCTGGGTCGAGTTCTTCCAGGGCTTCGGCCGCGGCGAGGCGCCGCAGGTGGTGTTCGTGCCGATCGGCCAGGGCTCGGGCTTTTGCGCAGCGGCCGCCGCTCGCGCCCACACCGGCGCAAAGTGCGAACTGGTCGGCGTCGTGTCCGCCCATGCGCGGACTTATCTCGACTCCTTCCGCGAGCGCAAGGTGGTTGAGGCGCCGGTGACGACGCAGCTGGCCGACGGCATGGCCTGCCGCATCGCCGACCGGGAGGCGCTGGACATCGTGCTGGCCGAGGCGCAGGACGTGATCGCGGTCAGCGACGACGAGGTGGCGCAGGCGATGCGCGTGCTGTTCGCCGACACCCACAACGTCGCCGAGGGCGCCGGCGCTGCCGCACTGGCAGGAGCCATCCAGCAGCAGGCGCGCCGGCAAGGCCAGGTCGTGGGCGTGCCGCTCTCCGGCGGCAACGTCGACACCGCGGTGTTTGCCCGCGTGCTGGCGGCTACAGCGCCGGCTTGTCGCTGAGGTTTTTCAGGTTCTCTCGCAGCTGCGACGCCATCGGCAGCCGCAGGTTGATGTTGTTCGGCGGGATCGGCGCGGTGAACCACCTGGCGTAGAGACGCTCGAATTCGCCGTTCTTCATCATTGCGCCGATCACGCCGTCGACCAGCCCCTTGAAGGCCGGGTCGTCCTTGCGCAGCATGCAGGCGTAGGGCTCCACCTGCAGCGAGTCGCCCACCACCTCCCAATCGCCCGGGCTCTTGGCGGTCGCCATCAGGCCGAACAGCAGGATGTCGTCCATCGCAAAGGCGACGGCGCGGTCCGCGTCCACCAGCAGCATGGCGTCGGAATGGTCCTTGGCCAGCATGATGTTCATGTTCAGGTTGTTGTCGGCGTTGTACTTGCGCATGACCTGGGCGTTGGTCGTTCCCGTGGTGCTGGAAACGGACTTGCCCGCCAGGTCGGCGTAACTGGAGATGCGCGACGTCTTCTTGGCCAGCAGGCGCGTGCCGGTGTAGAAATGGTTGATGGCGAAGGCCACGTCCTTGCCGCGGGTGCTGTTGTTGGTCGTCGAGCCGCATTCGAGATCGACCGTGCCGTTCGTCAGCAGCGGGATGCGGTTCTGGGACGTGACCGGCACGTAGTCGACCTGCAGGCCCGGCTTGCCGGTGCGGCGCTTGACTTCCTCGACGATCGCATTGGTCAGTTCCACCGAGAAGCCCACCGGTTTGCCGGCGCCGGCGATGTAGCTGAAGGGAACGGACGATTCCCGGTACGCCACGGCGATGCGGCCGGAGTCCGCGACCTTCTTGAGGGTGTCGTCCGCGCTTGCGGTCAGGGCCAGGGCGGCAAGCAGCAGGGCGGCGGCCATCGGTTTCAGCTTCATCGGAACTCCTTGGGTTAAAGCAGCGGTGGGGCAATCGCGGTGCATTGTCGACTGCGGTCCGCGATCCATGCAAGAGGCGCGCCCGTCGCACCTGCGACTCGTCGCCTGCGGCGTTTCGCCCAGAATGGGCCCATGGGAACGCTCTATCTGGTGCGGCACGGCCAGGCCTCTTTCGGCGCCGACGATTACGACAAGCTCAGCGAACTTGGCCACAGGCAAAGCGTGCGGCTGGGCGAGCACTTCGCGCAGATGGGCCTGCGTTTCGACGCGGTGCTGGCCGGCACGCTGCGCCGCCACCTGGAGACCCTGGCCGGCATCCGCGAAGGCATGCGGCACGAGGGCGAGCACCTGCCCTGGGAAGGCCTGAACGAATACGACAGCGAGGCGGTGATCGCCACCGTGCACGCCGGCAAGCTGGAGAAGCCGACCTCGCCCGAGATGTACCGGGCGCACTTCCGGCTGCTGCGCGACGGGCTTGCGAAATGGATGGCGGGTGTGGTCAGCCCGCAAGGCATGCCCAGCTACGAGAAATTCGTCGACGGCGTCGCCCGCGCGCTGGATCACGTCAAGGCGAACCACCACGGCGGCAACGTGCTGATCGTCTCCAGCGGAGGACCGATCGCCACCGCGGTCGGCCAGGTGCTGGGCACCAGCAGCGAAACCATCATCGAGCTGAACCTGCGCATCCGCAACACCTCGGTGACAGAGTTCGCCTTCAACCCCAAACGCCACATGCTGGTCAGCTACAACGCGATTCCCCACCTCGAAAATCCCGAGTACGCGGGCTGGGTCACCTATTCCTGAGTCCTGCAACAATCGCGGGACCATGCAAGCAAACAGCGACGAACCAAGCGGCCGGTGGGTGTTCGGGCTCTGCGCCCAATGGTGCGGGGTCTGCCGCGACTGGCGCGCCGCCTTCGACGCCGCCGCCGCCCGCCACCCGCGGGACCGCTTCGTCTGGATCGACGTGGAGGACGAGGACGAACTGGTCGGCGACCTGGACATCGAGACCTTCCCGACGCTTCTGGTCGGCACCTCCGCCCGGCCCCTGTTCTTCGGCGCCATCCTGCCGTCGCCGGAGCTGCTGACCCGCCTGCTCGCCAGCCTCGATGGCTCGGCGAACGCCATCGCCACGCCGGAATCGAAGGATCTGCTCAACCGCCTGGTTGCCGCGCAGTTGTAACCCGGCAAGGTTTCGTCCTACAAGCTCCCTCCCTTCAGCCTTACTTGCACGACCGCTCGACAGGCTCCCAATGTGCCGATGGCGGTGGTGGCGCCGCCATGCATTCAAGGCAACTTTTGTAGGAGATTCCAGATGACCTCGAACAACCAAGGTGGTAACCAGGGCAAGCGCAGCTCCAGCCGGGGCTTTGCGTCGATGGACCCGCAACGCCAACGCGAAATTGCAAGCGAAGGCGGCCGGGCCGCGCACGAACGCGGCACCGCCCATGAGTTCACCTCCGAGGAGGCCCGGGAAGCCGGCCGCAAGGGCGGCCAGGCCCGCGCCGAAAACCGCTCGGCCCGGCAGCGCGCCTCCAGCAACACGGGCTCGTCGGAGAGCTCGAGCGATTCGGGCAGCAATCGCGGCAACGCCAGCGATCGCTGATCGCCCGATGACCGCTCTCCATCGCATCGCCGTCCTGGGCGTGGTGCTTGTCCTCGCCGCGCCCGCCTGGTCCGCAGGCAACAAGGCCGGCGCCGAGGCGCAGCAACGCTACAACCAGGAACGCGCCCGCTGCATGAGCGGCCAGTCGAACCAGGACCGTGCGACCTGCCTGCGTGAAGCGGGAGCTGCGTTGCAGGAAGCCCGTCGCAACCGCCTGGAGACAGGCGGGGGCGCCAATCTGGAGGCGAACGCAACGGCCAGGTGCGAGGCACAGCCGGCTGCCGACCGCGCAGCCTGCGTCCAGCGCATCCTGGGCGCCGGCTCGACCCAGGGCAGCGTCGGCGGCGGCGGGCTGATCCGCCAAACCGAAACACCGGTCAAGTAATCCCCGAGAGGCGCCTCCACGGCGCCTGCGGCGCGGAACTTGCTGCTACGCGGCATGCCGTCGCCGACCACCAATCCGCTGGATGCTCACGAGTGGCGAGCGCAGGAGTTGCTGCTGATGCGGGAGGTGATGCGGCTGGCGGGCCGGAGCCTGTCGCCGCAGCGCATCCTGCGCGAGATGCTGCACCTCATGAGCGAGCTGCTGGGGCTGAACCGCGGCCGGGTTGTCCTGGCCGACCCGGTGCCAGCCGGCCAGGACGCGGTGCGGACCGCCTCGATCCAGCATGCCTACGGCCTGACCGTGGAAGAAGTGCGGCGTGGCCGCTATGCCTGGGGAGAGGGCGTCACCGGCCGCGTGCTGGCGACCGGCCTGCCGGCGATCGTCCAGGACATCGACGCCGAACCGCTGTTCCTGTTCCGGGCGGTCGCCCGGGCGCAGCTGCCGCCCGAGACCGTCGCCTTCATCGGCCTGCCGATCGCGCTGAACCACGTCACCATCGGGGTGCTGGCCTGCCATCGCATCCGCAGCCGGCAGCGGCACCTGAACGACGACCTTGCCCTGCTGCGCGTGCTGGCGACGCTGACCGGCCAGATCCTGCAGATCGAGGCGCTGGTCGCCGCGCAGACCCGCCAGCTCGAGGCCCGCAACGTCGTCCTGGCCAAGGCACTGAACACGAAGACGGCGCGCTACGGGCTGATCGGCAACTCGCCGCCGCTGCTGCAGGCGCTGTCGGAGCTCGAGCGGGTGTCGCAGACCCAGGCCACCGTGCTGCTGCTGGGAGAGTCCGGCACCGGCAAGGAGCTGTTCGCGCGCGCCGTGCACCTG
>JAQGNJ010000098.1 GCA_028291885.1 Ramlibacter sp.
TGGCCTATGCCGACTCGCCGACCAACCTGCAATGGCGGCTGCAGAACGACTTCGCCGGCAAGGACGCGCAGTTCGCCGAGGAAGGCGCGAGCGAGGAAGACCTGTCGGAAGAAGCGTCGTTCACCGAGATCACGCTGGACGTCAAGCATTAATGTCACGGGTCCTGCATCTCACCGAAGAACTGATCTCCCGGCCCTCCGTCACGCCGCACGACCAGGGCTGCCAGGCGATCCTGTCGCGGCGCCTGGAGCCGCTGGGCTTCGGCTGCGAAACCATCGAGAGCGGTCCGCAGGATTTCCGCGTCACCAACCTGTGGGCTCGCCGCCAGGGAACGAAGCAAGGCGCCGACGCGCGCACCCTGGTCTTCGCGGGCCACACCGACGTCGTGCCGACCGGTCCCCTCGATCAGTGGAGCAGCAACCCCTTCACGCCGACGCATCGTGACGGCAAGCTGTATGGCCGCGGCGCCGCCGACATGAAGACGTCGATCGCTGCTTTTACCGTCGCCGTCGAGGAATTCCTGAAAGCCAGGCCTGACCCAGCGCTGTCGATCGCGCTGCTGATCACGAGCGACGAGGAAGGCCCGGGCGTGGACGGCACGGTCGTCGTCTGCGAAAAGCTCAAGGCGCGCGGCGAGAGGCTGGACTACTGCATCGTCGGCGAGCCGACGTCGGTCGAGCGCCTGGGCGACATGATCAAGAACGGCCGGCGCGGCAGCATGAGCGGCAAGCTCACGGTCAAGGGCGTGCAGGGTCACATCGCGTATCCGCAGCTGGCGAAGAATCCCATCCACCAGGCCATGCCCGCGCTGGCCGAGCTGGCGGCGCTCGAATGGGACCAGGGCAACGACTTCTTCCAGCCCACCAGCTGGCAGATGAGCAACATCCATGCGGGCACCGGAGCCGGCAACGTCATCCCGGGTCGGCTGGAGGTGGACTTCAACTTCCGCTTTTCCACCGAGTCGACCGCCGAAGGCCTGCAGCAGCGCGTCGCCCAGGTGCTGGACCGCCACGGGCTCGACTACACCATCGACTGGGTCGTCGGCGGCCTGCCCTTCCTCACCACGCCCGGCGAACTGGTCGCCGCCGTGCAGGACGCGATCCGCGGCGAAACCGGCATCGTCACCGAGCTCTCTACCACCGGCGGCACCAGCGACGGGCGCTTCATCTCGCGGATCTGCCCGCAGGTGATCGAGTTCGGGCCGCTCAACGCGATGATCCACAAGATCGACGAGCACGTCCCGGTCGCCGACCTGGAGCCGCTCAAGAACATCTACCGGCGCACTCTGGAGCTGCTGAACGCCCAGGCCTGAAATCGGACATCCGGACGCAGAAGTCGCAGAATCAACGCAGAAGGCGCAGAAGGATCCATCAAGGATTTCGTCTTCTTTTTGCGAGTTCTGCGTTGCTTGTGCGCTCTCTGCGTCCGGCTGTTCTCCCCTCCCCTCCCCGCCATGCCCACAGTCATAGACCTCATCAACGACAGCGCCGCGCAGCTCGAGAAAGCGGGCGTGGCGTTCGGCCACGGCACGGCGAATGCGTTCGACGAGGCGGCCTGGCTGGTGCTGTGGAAGCTGGGACTGCCGCTGGACGCGATCGACGAACATGCGGACGACGCGGTGACGGCCGACCAGCAGGCGTCGACCGAGGCGCTGATCGCGCAACGCATCGCCACCCGCAAGCCCGCCGCCTACCTGACGCAGGAGGCCTGGCTGCAAGGCGTGGCCTTCTATGTCGACGAGCGCGCCATCGTGCCGCGCAGTTTCATCGCCGAGATCGTCGCCAACGGCGACATCGACTACTGGCTGGGCGAGCACACCCGCAACGTGCTCGACCTGTGCACCGGCAACGGCAGCCTGGCCGTGCTGGCGGCGCTGTGCTGGCCGGACGTCAGCGTCGCCGCCGCGGACATCTCGCCCCCGGCGCTGGAAGTGGCGCGCATCAATGTCGATAGGCACGCCGTGGCCGACCGGGTCAGCCTGATCCACTCGGATGGCCTGAAGAACGTGCGCGGCAGCTTCGACCTGATCCTTTGCAACCCGCCCTACGTCAACGCGCAGAGCATGAGCGCCCTGCCCGCCGAATACCAGGCCGAGCCGGAACTGGCGCTGGCCGGCGGCGCCGACGGCATGGACTTCATCCGCCAGCTGCTGGCCGACGCCCCTGCCCGCATGAACGAACACGCCGTGCTGGTGCTGGAAATCGGCAACGAGCGCCCCAATTTCGAAGCCGCGTTCCCGCGACTGCCGGCCGTCTGGCTGGAAACCAGCGCCGGCGACGACCAGGTGCTGCTGCTCACGCGAGAAGCCCTGCTCTCCCTTTAAAGAATTCAGTGATCACACTCAAGAACGTCACGCTGCGCCGCAGCGCAAAAGTCCTGCTGGACAAGGTTTCCGTCACGATCAATCCCGGCGAAAAGGTCGGGCTGGTCGGGCGCAACGGCGCGGGCAAGTCGACCCTGTTCGCCCTGTTCAACGGCAGCCTGCACGAGGACGGCGGCGACTTTTCGCGGCCGGCGCAATGGCAGCTGGCGCAAGTCGAGCAGAACATGCCCGAGACGGAGGCCAGCGCCACCGACTTCGTGCTGGGCGGCGACACCCGGCTCGGCGCGCTGCGCGAAGTGCTGGCGCAGGCCGAGCACAGCGGCGACGGCATGGCGATTGCTCACGCCTACACCGACCTGGCCGACGCCGGCGAGCACGACGCCGTGCCGCGCGCGCAGTCGCTGATCCTGGGACTGGGCTTCAAGACCCACGAGCTCGAAAGCCCGGTCAACAGTTTTTCGGGCGGCTGGCGCATGCGGCTGCAGCTGGCGCGGGCGCTGATGTGCCCGTCGGACCTGCTGCTGCTCGACGAGCCGACCAACCACCTGGACCTGGACGCGCTGGTCTGGCTGGAGGCGTGGCTCAAGCGCTACCAGGGCACGCTGATCGTGATCAGCCACGACCGCGAGTTCCTCGACGCGGTGACCGACGTGACGCTGCACATCGAGAACCAGGGCATCAACCGCTACGGCGGCAATTACAGCGCGTTCGAGACGCTGCGCTCCCAGCAGCTGGAGCTGCAACAGTCGGCGTTCTCCAAGCAGCAGGACAGGATCGCGCACCTCAAGAAGTTCATCGACCGCTTCAAGGCCAAGGCCAGCAAGGCCAAGCAGGCGCAAAGCCGGGTCAAGGCGCTGGAGCGGATGGAGAAGATCGCGCCGGTTCTGGCCGACGCCGACTTCACCTTCGAGTTCAAGGAGCCGGCGAACCTGCCCAATCCGATGCTGGCGATCAGCGATGGCGTGTTCGGCTACAAGTCCGAAGAAGAAGACGACAAGATCATCGTGCGCGGCGTCAACCGCTCGGTGCTGGCGGGCCAGCGGATCGGTATCCTGGGCGCCAACGGCCAGGGCAAGTCGACCCTGGTCAAGACCATCGCCGGAGACATCCCCCTGATCTCCGGATCGGTCACCCAGGGCAAGGGCCTGTCGATCGGCTACTTCGCGCAGCAGGAACTGGACGTGCTCCATCCCGACAGCGACCCGCTGGAGCACATGACTCGGCTGGCGCGAGACGTCGGCCCGCAGGCGCGCGAGCAGGAGCTGCGCAACTTCCTGGGCACCTTCAACTTCAGCGGCGACATGGTGCGGCAGGCCGTCGGCACCATGAGCGGCGGCGAGAAAGCGCGGCTGGTTCTGGCGATGATGGTCTGGCAGCGCCCCAACCTGCTGCTGATGGACGAGCCGACCAACCACCTGGATCTCGCGACCCGCGAAGCGCTGTCGATGGCGCTGAACGAGTTCGAGGGCACGGTGATGCTGGTCAGCCACGATCGGGCCCTGCTGCGCGCCGTCTGCGACGAGTTCTGGCTGGTCGGGCGCGGTGTCGTCGCGCCGTTCGACGGCGACCTGGACGACTACCAGCGCTATCTGCTGGACGAATCCAAGCGCTTGCGCGAGCAGGCCAAGCTCGATCGCAATGCCGTGCTGGTCCAGCCGGTCGCGATTGTGGAGCCGCGCAAGCAGGAGGCCCAGCAGCGCCAGCAGGTGTCCGCCAGGCTCAAGCCGCTGCGCAAGGAGCTGGAGCAGGCCGACAAGCGCATGGCGCAGCTGTCGCAGGAAAAGGCGGCGCTGGAAGCCCGGCTGGCGACCAAACTGGCGCCGGCCGACATGGCGGAAGGCGGCAAGCGCCTGAAGGCGATCAACGATGAACTTGTTTCGCTCGAAGAACGCTGGCTGCAGCTGTCGGGCGACATCGAGTCGCTTGAAACGACCGCCTGAACGCGCGCCTGGGTTAAGGTGCGGCCATGGCCAGGCCGCTGCGACTCGACGACGAAGACCCGGCGCTCGCTGAGCGCGTGCGCTACTGCCGGCGGCTGCTGAACCGGCGTGCCCTGGTGGCGGCGGCAGCCAGCGCCCTGCCGGTGCCGGGGCTGGACTGGGCTGTGGACGCCGCCCTGCTCTCGCGGCTGGTGCCGGAGATCAACGCCCAGTTCGGCCTCACGCCGCAACAGCTGGACAAACTGCCGCACCACAAGCGCGAACAGGTGCAACAGGCGGTCGGCGCGATCGGCTCGATGCTGGTGGGCAAGTTCATCACCCGCGACCTGGTGCTGCGCTTCGCCGGCAGGGTCGGCATGCGGATGACGGCCAAGCAGGCGACGCGCTACGTGCCGCTGGCCGGCCAGGCAGTTTCGGCGCTGTTGGGATACACCGCCATCCGCTACCTGGGCGAGGCGCACATCAAGGATTGCGTCCGCGTCATGCAGTCGGCGCAGCTGGCGTTGCCGCCGCCTGCGCAGGAGCGTCGCAGCCTGCTACGCCGCCGGGACTGAAAGGCGCGCTGAGCGGGCTCGTCAGTCCGCGCCGACCCCGGCCCGCTCCAGCCGCAGCTCGAAATGCGCCTCCGGCATCTCACCGAGGTTGCGCATGCCGGCGCGCGCCGCGGCAGTCATCGCCTTGGGCCAGCGGACCGCCAGCGACGCGCTCTCGCCATCGAGCTCGCTCGCATCGGATTCGCTGGCGTCGATCCAGGCGCGGTACACGCGCACCACCTCGTCGGCGCCGCCCAGCGCGCGCTCGATCTCCTTGATGAAGCGCACCTCCGCCGCGATCCGCTCGGCCACAGGCAGTTCGGCCGCGTCGTTCAGGGCCACCGTATAGGGTTTGGTCATTGGGATTCCAGAGAGCAAGAACACTGTACAAGAATACAGTGTTTTCCCGCGCAAGGCCAGCGGGATCGGGAGCGAGGTCTCTACGCCGGCGGACTGGACGGCTTGACCGGCGCGCTCACGCTGTCCGACTTGATCCAGGCGATCGCCTCGGCTTCGTTGTCGAAGACCCGCAGCTGCGAGCCGAGCTGCTGGGCGGCTTTTTCGCTGTTGCGCGTCAGCTGCCGGGGCGGCACGACCGAGGCCATGCGCTGGATGTGCGACAGGTCCTGCGCCACCAGTTCGCCAAGGAAGATCTGCTCGGTCGGGGTCAGCTCGCCCTCCACCTGCCGCAGGTCGACGAGCACCTTGCGGTCCGACCAGAACACCGTCTCCTGGCCGACGGTCGAAACGAGTTCGACGAAGTCCCGAATCGAGGTCGGTCCGGCAACCTGCACCTGGACATAGCCGGGATGGCGGGTGATGCGGGTGGTGAAAGCCATGGGACGGTTCGCGGTGGGTGACGCCCGAATGCTAGCGCGAATGGCGCGCCGCGGGCTTGCGGCGGCCGGGAAGATGGCACGATCGGCCGGAGAATGCCAAGCGCCTACTGGTACGTGATGGCCAGGTTGACCGAGCCTCCGCTGACCGAGACGTTCGTCGTGTCGCTCACGCGGGTGATCGCTCCAGCCGTGACACGGTAGTTCGACGTCGCTGGAAGCGTCGTTCCATTGCTGACGCGGGCGGTGGAGGTGACCTTGAGCAGCAGCGTGGTCGCGGTTTCGGCTTCGACCGCGTAGGTCACCGTCACCGTGCCGGCCCTGGTCCCCTTGGCGCTGCTGGCGTAGCAGTCCTGCGCATACCAGTTGCCCTGCGCTCCTGCGACCGCGACCGCGACGGCGGGCGGCGCGGTGTAGCTCGTGACGACGCAGTAGCTTCCCGGGGCGCTCGAGCCCAGCGGCTTGTAGCCGGTGTCGAAGAAAGTGTCGGCGCTGACGACCAGCGGCACAGAGGCGGTTTGCCCTGCGCTGCTCGCAACGAGGGCGGACCCAGGGTTTTCCCGGACGACCTCATGCTTTACTTTATTCATAATCACTTTATGGATAACGTAATTTCCCGCCAATGCGAGTGGGACGGCGCACTCGAGGGCGGCGTTCCGCCCCACGCTTTCCGGCAGGCGCTCGGGCGGTTCGGGTCGGGAGTGACGGTGCTGTCGGTGGCGCACGCCCATGGCTACCACGGCATGACGGCCAACGCTTTCATGTCCATTTCGCTCGATCCACCGCTGGTGGCCGTCTCGATCGGCCGCAAGGCCCGCATCAACGAGCACTTGCGCAAAGGCGTGTGCTTCGGCATCAGTGTTCTGGCGGAAAGCCAGCAGGCGCTGGCCCTGCACTTCGGCGGCCGGCCCGACCCGCGACTCGACGTCGAGATCCGCTGGGCGGACGGAGTGCCGCTGATTGCCGCCGGCAGCGCGCAATTCGTCGCAGCGGTCGACGAGATCCACGAAGCAGGCGACCACCGCATCTTCGTCGCCCGCCTGCGGTCTCTGCGCTGGAGCGACGCTGCGCCCTTGCTGTTCTGGGCCGGCGGCTTCGGCGATTTCCACGCCCGCGAGGCCGCACCGGTGCACTGCACCGTGCCCGATTTCTGGTGCTGAACGCCGGGCGCAGCGCGCCGGCGAAACCGGCCCACATGCAACAACAAGGAAACCCCATGGACGCAAGCAGCACACCCCCAATCAACCTTGCCGGCGGCAATGCCGGCGACATGCTCGCGCGCGCCTGCGCCCTCGGCCCGCTGCTGCGCGAGCACGCGCAGGACAACGAGAAGGCGGGCCGCCTCGCGCCCGAAGTCGTGCA
>JAQGNJ010000139.1 GCA_028291885.1 Ramlibacter sp.
CCGGGAGGCCAAGAGCTACCTGGAAGGGGTGCAGCCGCCGTTCTTCAAGGCGCTGCTCGATTACGCCGAAGACGGTTCCTATTCCTGGCACTGCCCGGGCCACTCGGGCGGGGTCGCCTTCCTGAAAAGCCAGGTGGGCCAGATGTTCCACCAGATCTTCGGCGAGAACATGCTGCGGGCCGACGTCTGCAACGCCGTGGACGAACTCGGTCAACTCCTGGACCACACCGGCCCGGTGGCGGCCAGCGAGCGCAACGCGGCCAGGATCTTCAACGCGGACCACTGCTTCTTCGTCACCAACTGCACCAGCACCAGCAACAAGATGGTCTGGCACCACACCGTGGCGCCGGACGACGTGGTGGTGGTCGACCGCAACTGCCACAAGTCCATCCTGCACGCGATCATCATGACCGGGGCGATCCCGGTCTTCATGAAGCCGACGCGCAACCACTTCGGCATCATCGGCCCGATCCCCCAAAGCGAGTTCGAGCCGGCCGCGATCCGCGCCAAGATCAAGGCCAATCCGCTGCTCAAGCATGTCAATCCCGAGACCGTCAAGCCGCGGGTGATGACGCTGACCCAGTCCACCTACGACGGCGTCATCTACAACACCGAAACCATCAAGAAGATGCTGGACGGCTATGTGGACACGCTGCATTTCGACGAGGCCTGGCTGCCGCACGCCGCCTTCCACCCGTTCTACGGTCCCTACCACGCGATGGGCAAGAACCGGCCGCGGCCCAAGGAGGCGCTGACCTTCGCCACCCAGTCCACCCACAAGCTGCTGGCCGGCATCAGCCAGGCCAGCCACGTGCTGGTGCAGGACTCGCAGAACCGCAAGCTCGACCGGCACCTGTTCAACGAGTCGTACCTGATGCACACGTCGACCAGCCCGCAATACTCGATCATCGCCAGCTGCGACGTCGCCGCCGCGATGATGGAGCCGCCCGGCGGAACGGCGCTGGTGGAGGAAAGCATCCTGGAGGCGCTGGACTTCCGCCGCGCCATGCGCAAGGTGGACGAGGAATACGGCAAGGACTGGTGGTTCAAGGTCTGGGGGCCCGACAAGCTGGCCGAAGAAGGCATCGGCCGGGCCGACGACTGGATCATCAAGGGCGAGGCCCGGACGGCCAAGTGGCATGGCTTCGGCAACCTGGCCGAGGGCTTCAACATGCTGGACCCGATCAAGTCCACCATCGTCACCCCCGGCATGGACCTGAACGGCAAGTTCGCCAAGACCGGCATCCCCGCGTCCATCGTCACCAAGTTCCTGGCGGAGCACGGGATCATCGTGGAGAAGACCGGCCTGTACAGCTTCTTCATCCTGTTCACGATCGGCATCACCAAGGGCCGCTGGAACACGCTGCTCTCTGCGCTGCAGCAGTTCAAGGACGACTACGCCAAGAACCAGCCGATGTGGCGGATCCTGCCGGAGTTCTGCCAGCAGTACCCGCGCTACGAGCGCATGGGCCTGGCCGACCTGTGCCAGTACGTCCACGAGCTCTATGCCAGATACGACATCGCTCGCCTCACGACCGAGATGTACCTGTCGGACCTGACGCCGGCGATGAAGCCGAGCGATGCCTTCGCCTACATCGCGCACCGCAAGACCGAGCGGGTGGAAATCGACGAGCTGGAAGGGCGGATCACCACCTCGCTGGTGACGCCTTACCCGCCGGGCATCCCGCTGCTGATCCCCGGCGAGGTCTTCAACAAGAAGATCGTCGACTACCTGAAGTTCTCGCGCGAGTTCAACTCGCAGTGCCCCGGCTTCGAAACCGACATCCATGGCCTGGTCGAGATCCAGGGTGAAGACGGCAAGGTCCGCTACTTCGCGGACTGCGTGGCCCGCGAGCCCGCCAAGGCCAAGCCGCAGCCGGCGCCGGCGCCCGAGGGCAAGCTGGTGAAGGTGGGAGCCGAAGGCCCGTTCGGCCGGACCGTCTGACCCGGCACAAGGCGGCCTCAGGCCGCCGCGGACTCCGCGATGCCGCCGACGACCTGGCTGAAGCCGCCGTCGACATAGGTGATCTCGGCGCTCACGCCGGCGGCCAGGTCCGACAGCAGGAAGGCGGCGACGTTGCCGACGTCGTCGATCGTCACGTTGCGGCGGATCGGGGCGGCGGCGGTGGCCTTGAGCATCTTGCCGAAGTCCTTGATGCCGCTGGCCGCCAGCGTCTTGATGGGGCCGGCGCTGATGCCGTTGACCCTCATGCCCGTCCCCTTGCTGCCCAGCGACTCCGCCAGGTAACGGACGCTGGCTTCGAGCGAGGCCTTGGCCAGGCCCATGGTGTTGTAGTTCGGCAGGACGCGCAATGCACCGAGATAGGTCAGCGTCAGCAGGGCCGACCTGTCGTTCAAGTAGGGCAGGGCCGCCTTGGCCATGGCGGGGAAGCTGTAGGCGCTGATGTCGTGCGCGATGCGGAACGACTCCCGCGACAGGCCGTCCAGGAAGTCGCCGGCGATCGCCTCGCGCGGCGCGTAACCGATGCTGTGGACGAAGCCGTCGAACTTCGGCCAGTGGACGGCCAGGTCCTGGAACAGCTTCTCGATCTGGGCGTCGTCGCCCACGTCGCAGTCGAAGATCAGCCGCGAACCGAAATCGGCGGCGAACTCGGTGATGCGATCCTTGAAACGCTCGCCGACATAGCTGAATGCGAGTTCCGCACCCTGGGCGTGGCACGCCCTGGCGATGCCGTACGCGATCGACCGGTTCGACAGCACACCGGTGATCAACAATTTCTTGCCGGTCAAAAAGCCCATCGCCCTCTACCTCCTGATAAATCTGTGCAGAATTGTCGCATGCGAGCTTTGCTCTTTTCACTGGCCGCGGCGCTGGCGGGCCCGGCCTGGGCCGCGCACGGCTACGCCTTGTGGGACGACCTGAAGTACCCGGCCGGTTTCGCCGCCTTCGACTACGTCAACCCGCAGGCGCCGCGCGGCGGCGAGCTGCGGCTGGTCAGCAACCAGCGCTATTCCACCTTCGACAAGTACAACCCGTTCACGATCAAGGGCGCGCCGCCGGCCTACCTGGCGAACCTGATGTTCGATTCGCTGCTCGCCGGCTCGATGGACGAGACCGCGTCCGGCTACGGCCTGCTGGCCCAGGATGTCGAGGTCGCGCCCGATCGCCTGAGCGTGACCTTCAAGCTGCGGCCCGAGGCCCGCTTCCACGACGGCTCTCCCGTGGAAGCGGCCGACGTGAAGCACAGCTACGACACGCTGATCGGCCCCTTCGTCTCGCCGGGCTACAAGACCCAGCTGGAGGACGTGGCCGGCATCGACGTGATGGACGCACGTACGGTGCGCTTCCGCTTCAAGAAGCCGAACCGCGAGCTGCCGCTGACGGTGGGCGGCTTGCCGGTCTTCAGCCGGGCCTGGGGCGCCGGCAAGCAGTTCGACCAGGTGGTGATGGACATCCCGATCGGGAGCGGCCCGTACAAGATCGGGCCGGTGCGCTTCGGCAAGGACATCACCTACGTGCGCGACCCCGGCTACTGGGCCCGCGACCTGAACGTCAAGCGCGGCAGCCACAACTTCGACGAGATCACGGTCAAGATCTACAAGGACAACACGGCGCGGCTGGAGGCGCTCAAGGCCGGCGAGTTCGACATGATGAGCTTTTATTCGGCCGGCGACTGGGCGCGCCGCGTGACCGGCAAGAAGTTCGACAAGGGCGAGCTGGTCAAGAAATCCTTCGACCACAAGCAGCCGGCCGGCTTCCAGAGCTATGTCCTGAACACCCGCCGGCCCCAGCTGGGCGATCCCCGGGTGCGCGAGGCCCTCGGCCTGGCGATGGACTACGAGTGGATGAACCGGCAGATGTTCTACAACGGCTACCCCCGGGTGAAGGACCTGTTCGGCAACACCGACTGCGCCGCAACCGGAACGCCCACGCCGCAGGAACAAACCCTGCTCCAGCCCTGGAAGGGCAAGGTGCCGGAGGCGGTCTTCGGCCCGATGTACGAGCCGCCCAGGACGGAAGGCCCGGGCCAGTCGCTGCGCGGCAACCTGCGCCGCGCCCAGGCCCTGCTGAAAGCGGCAGGCTGGGACTATCGCGACGGCGCGCTGCGCAACGCCAAGGGCGATCCCATGGTGCTGGAATACATGGACAGCAAGGAAGGCGGAGTGCGCACCGTCTCGCCGTGGATGCGCAACCTCGAAAAGCTGGGCATCGAGCTGAAGTTCGCTTCGGTCGACTTCGCGCTGTACCAGCAGCGGCTGGACAAGTTCGAGTTCGACATCACCACGATCAACTTCCCGGGCAGCCACAACCCGGGCCAGCAGCTCGCCGACATCTTCGGCAGCAAGGCCGCCGATACGGAGAACTCGGGCAACTACATGGGCGTGAAAAGTCCGGCGGTCGACGCGCTCGTTGCCGCGGTGGCGGGCGCGAAGACCAAGGCCGACCTGCTGCCCGCCTGCCGGGCCCTGGACCGGGTGATCATGCACAGCCACTACCTGATTCCGCAGTGGACGCTGATGTCGCACCGCATCGTCTACAACGCCTGGAGGCTGGATTTCAAGTCGCCGATGCCGCCGTATTCCGCCGGTGAAGACTGGGTGATGTCCACCTGGTGGGCGAAGAACCCGGCCCAGGCGGCGCCCTGACACGATGTTCGCGTACATCCTCAAGCGCCTGCTGCTGCTGATCCCGACCCTGCTCGGCGTGCTGCTGGTCACCTTCGCGGTGATCCAGTTCGTGCCCGGCGGCCCGGTGGAGCAATACCTGTCCGAGGCGAAGGCGGCGGCCGGCAAGGGCGGCTTCGAGTCGGGCGGCTCGAGCTACCGCGGCAACCAGGGCGTGGACCCCAAGCGGCTGGAGCAGATCAAGGCGCTGTACGGCTTCGACAAGCCGCCGCACGAGCGTTTGCTGCAGATGCTGGGCAACTTCGCGCGCTTCGACCTGGGCCGCAGCTTCTTCCAGAACAAGGACGTGTGGTCGCTGATCGTGGAGAAGCTGCCGGTGTCGATCAGCCTGGGCCTGTGGACGTTCTTCATCAGCTACGGCGTCGCGGTGCCGCTGGGCGTCGCCAAGGCGGTGCGCGCCGGATCGCGCTTCGATTTCGTCACGACGCTGATCGTGCTGGTCGGCTACGCCATCCCCGGCTTCGTGCTGGGCGTGGCGCTGCTGGTGATCTTCGGCGGCCAGCTCCAGTGGTTCCCGCTGCGCGGCCTGACCTCGTCGAACTGGGACGAGCTGAGCTGGGGCGCCCGGATCGTCGACTACCTCTGGCACATCACGCTGCCGGTCACGGCCATGGTGCTGGGCAGCTTCGCCGTCACGGCCATGCTGACCAAGAACGCGTTCCTCGAGGAGATCCGCAAGCAGTACGTGCTGACCGCCCGGGCCAAGGGGCTGGGCGAGCGCCAGGTGCTGTGGAAGCACATCTTTCGCAACGCGCTGATCCCGATCATCACCGGCTTTCCGGGCGCCTTCATCGGCGCCTTCTTCACCGGCTCGCTGCTGATCGAAACGCTGTTCTCGCTGGATGGCCTGGGCCTCCTGAGTTACGAAAGCGTGATCCGCCGGGACTACCCGGTGGTGCTGGGGACGCTTTACCTGTTCACGCTGATCGGCCTGTTGACCAAGCTGATCAGCGATCTCTGCTACGTCTGGGTGGATCCGCGTGTCAAGTTCGATTGAAGTCGAAGTTCCCCTGGCCGCGCCGCACCGTCCGGCGGCTGCCGCGCCCCCGCCGCTTCCCGGCTCCGTCCATCTCTCGCCCGGCCGCCGGGCCTGGCTGCGGTTCAAGCGCAACAAGCTGGGTTACTGGAGCCTGCTGGTCTTCAGCGCCATGGTGGTGCTGAGCCTGTTCGCGGAAGTGCTGTCCAACGACCGGCCGCTGATCGTCCGCTACGAAGGGAAAACCTACTTTCCGGTCGTTCGCGACTATTCCGAAAAGACCTTCGGCGGCGACTTCCCGACGCCGGCCGACTACCTGGATCCCTTCATCCGCGAGCGCATCACCAGCGGCGACAACTGGGCGATCTACGCGCCCAACCCGTACGGCTCCAAGACGCTGAACTATTTCGCCAGGTCGCCGAGCCCGGCGGCTCCGACGCGCGACAACCTGCTGGGCACGGACGACCGGGGCCGCGACCTGCTGGCGCAGCTGATCTACGGCTTCCGGGTCAGCGTGCTCTTCGCCCTGGCGCTCACGGCGGTCGGCACGGAGATCGGCATCGGGGCCGGCGCGGTTCAGGGCTATTTCGCCGGAAAGGTGGACCTGGCCTTCCAGCGCTTCATGGAGATCTGGGGCTCGATGCCGGAGCTGTACCTGCTGATCATCTTCAGCGCGATCTTCGCCCCCAGCATCGCGCTGCTGCTGGTGCTGCTCAGCGCCTTCGGCTGGATGTCGCTGGCCGATTACGTGCGCGCCGAATTCCTGCGCAACCGGCAGATGGACTATGTGCGGGCGGCCAAGGCGCTGGGCGTCGGCAATGGCCGGATCATGTGGCGCCACATCCTGCCGAACAGCATGACCCCCGTCGTCACCTTCCTGCCGTTCCGCATGAGCGCCGCCATCCTCGCGCTCACGTCGCTGGATTTCCTGGGCCTGGGCGTGCCGCCGGGGACGCCGTCGTTGGGCGAGTTGCTGTCCCAGGGCAAGGGCAGCATCGACGCCTGGTGGATCTCCCTGTCCACCTTCGCCGTCCTGGTCCTCACCTTGCTGCTCCTGACCTTCATGGGCGATGCGTTGCGTGACGCCCTCGATCCGCGGAAAGCCGACGCATGAGCGCGACCGGATTGCTGGACGTGAAAGGGCTGCGCGTCTCCTTCGGCGGCAAGGAAGTGGTGCATGGCGTGGACTTTTCGATCGCGGCGGGCGAGAAGCTGGCGCTGGTGGGGGAATCGGGTTCGGGCAAGACGGTGACGGCGCTGGCGCTGCTGCGGCTGGTGCAGAACGCCCGGGTCTCCGGCTCGGCGATGCTGTCGGGCGTCGAAGGCAGCGCCGGCCCGGTCGACCTGCTGTCGCTCCCGGAGCGGCAACTGCTGGGCATCCGCGGCCGCGACATCGCGATGATCTTCCAGGAGCCGATGACGGCGCTCAATCCGCTGTTCAGCGTCGGCGACCAGATCGCCGAAGTGCTGCAGCTGAAACAGGGCCTCACGGCCAGGCAGGCCTGGGCCGCGGCGATCGAGGCGCTGGCGGCCACCGGCATCCCGGAGCCGGCGCGCCGGGCCGGCGCCTACGCCCACCAGTTGTCCGGCGGCCAGCGCCAGCGGGCGATGATCGCGATGGCCCTGGCCTGCCGGCCCAAGCTGCTGCTGGCCGACGAGCCGACCACGGCGCTGGACGTGACGCTGCGGGCGCAGATCCTCGAACTGCTGTCCGACCTGCAGCGCCAGACCGGCATGGCCCTGCTGATGATCACGCACGACCTGAACCTGGTGCGCAAGTTCGCCGACCGGGTCGCGGTGATGGAGAACGGACATCTGGTGGAGGAGGGCGGGGTCGCTCGCGTGTTCGCCGATCCGCAACATCCCTACACCCGCAAGCTGATCGACAGCCGGCCCGTGCGCGACGTCAGCGAAGAAGCCGCGGCCGCCGCCGAACCGGTGATGCAGGCCAAGGCCATGCACGTGAGCTATCCGGTGCCGATCGCCGGCATCAAGGGCTGGTTCCGCAAGGGTCAGTTCCTCGCGGTCAAGGGCGCGGACTTCGCGATCCCGCCCGGCCGGACGCTGGGCGTCGTCGGCGAATCGGGCTCGGGCAAGTCGACGCTGGCGCTGGCGGCGCTCGGCCTCATTCCCCACGCCGGCGAGCTCGACGTGGTCGGCCGCCGCTGGGGCCCCGACGCGGCCTCGAACAAGGAAATCCGGCGCCTGGTGCAGGTGGTCTTCCAGGACCCGTTCTCCTCGCTCTCGCCGCGGATGACGGTGGAGGAGATCGTCGGCGAAGGCCTGCTGGTCCACGAGCCAAAGCTGCCGCTGCCGCAGCGGCGGGAGCGCGTCATCGGGGCGCTCTCGGACGTCGGCATGGCGGAGGCGCAGTTTCCCGGCCTGCTGTCGCGGTACCCGCACGAGTTCTCCGGCGGCCAGCGCCAGCGCCTGGCGATTGCCCGGGCGCTGATCGTCCAGCCCGAACTGCTGATCCTGGACGAGCCGACCAGCGCCCTGGACGTCACCATCCAGAAGCAGGTGCTCAAGCTGCTGCAGCGCCTGCAGCGGGAAAAGGGCCTGGCCTATCTCCTGATCACGCACGACGTCGACGTGATCCGCGCCATGGCGCACGAGGTCGTGGTGATGAAGGATGGCGTGATCCTGGAAAGCGGAAGCGTCGACCAGGTGCTGAACGCTCCGCGGCAGGACTACACCCGCACGCTGGTCGCGGCCGCATCCTGAGAGCGTGAGCATGTCGACCGCCCGCGCGCCGACCCCGATCCCCCAGGCCGAGGTCGAGATCACGGCGATGCGGGCGCAGGGCGCCGGCGGCCAGAACGTCAACAAGGTCTCCAGCGCGATCCACCTGCGCTTCGACATCCCCAATTCGTCGCTGGCGCCGGACCACAAGGAGCGGCTGCTGGCGCTCAACGACCAGCGCATCACCCGCGACGGCGTGCTGGTGATCAAGGCCCAGACCCAGCGCAGCCAGGAAATGAACCGGGCCGAGGCCTTCGGCCGGCTGCAGGAACTGGTCGACAGCGTCGCCGAACCGCCGCGCGTGCGGCGGCCGACCCGGCCCACGAAGGCTTCGAAGAGGCGGCGGCTGGAAGGCAAGAACCTGCGCTCGCAGGTCAAGCTGCTGCGGGGAAAGGTCCAGGACTGAGCCGCGGCTCGCGCCCGGTGGGCGCGGGTTTCAGCGGCTTGCGAAGCCAAGGCTTTCGGAGTAATTTGGACCCGCCAAGCCGCCGGATCGGCTTGGGCAATCCCATGAAAACCTGTCCTGCCGGCATGGACTCCACCACGCCCTCGAGCTCCTGGCTTTACCTGCTGGAGCGCTTCGACGTGGGCGTGGTCCATCTGGACCGCGAGCTCAAGGTGATGGGCATGAACGACTTCGCGCGCCGCAGCCTGCCGGTGCAGGAGAAGCTGCCGTTCGGCAAGGTCGTGATGTCCTTCCATCCCGAGGCAGCCAAGGCCAAGGTCAAGTTCCTGCTCGGACAGGCCGAGTGCCCGGTCAACAACGCGCCGCCGATGGCCATGATGATCAACATCCCGGACCGGGTGCTGCTGATCAAGGTTTCCAAGATGGGGGACGCGCAGGGCGCCACCGTCGGCTACACCCTGGTGTTCTACGATATCACCGAGGTGGTCAGCCAGAAGGTGGAAGGCAGCGTCAATCTCGGCGCGGCCGAGGGCGGCGGGAGGCGCCAGCTGCGCAAGATCCCGACCATCAAGAAGAACCGCGTGCTGCTGGTGGACGTGCCGGCCGTCTCCTTCATCCGCTCCGAAGGGCATTACACCTGGGTCCATACCAGCCAGGGCAGCCAGTTCTGCAACCTCAATATCGGCGACCTGGAAAGCCGGCTCGACCCGCAGATGTTCCTGCGCGTGCACCGCAGCTACATCGTCAATCTGTCGCAGGTCGACGAGATCGTTCGCGACGACGGCCGCATGACGCTGCGGATGATGGGATCGACCCCGGTCGACATCCCGGTCTCGCGCGCCAGCGCTCCGCACCTGATGGAGCAGCTGGGGATCGGCGACGCCATCGCGCCCCGGCCCTGAACGGGGCCGTTCGTGCAGCCCGGCTGCCGTTCGTGCGGCCCAAGCGACAGTTGATTTCGCGGCGCCCGCGTCCCGCCGCGCTCTGCCTACAGTCGCACTCCCAAGGCCCGAAAAGGCCGCAGAGGAGACAAGCGTGATCCCAACCGCATTCGACTACCACGCGCCGACCAGCCTGCCCGACGCGCTCGCGCTGCTTGGCCGCTACGGCGAGGATGCCAAGCTGCTGGCCGGCGGCCACAGCCTGCTGCCGATGATGAAGCTGCGCTTCGCCGAGCCGGCCCACCTGATCGACCTGGGACGGATCCCGGACCTGCGCGGCATCGCCCAGGTCGGCGACACCATCCACATCGGCGCCATGACCACCGAGAACGACCTGGTCTGGTCCAGGCTGCTGGCCGACAAAGTGCCGCTGCTGGTGGAAGGCGCCCGGCTGATCTCCGATCCGCAGGTCCGCTACAAGGGCACCATCGGCGGCGACATCTCGCACGGCGATCCGGGCAACGACCATCCGGCGTTGATGCTCGCGCTGGGCGCGTCGTTCGTGCTCAAGGGGCCGGGCGGCGAGCGCACCGTCCCGGCCGACGGCTTCTTCCTGGGCATGTATTCCACGCTGCTGGACCCGCTCGAGATCCTGACGCGGATCGAGGTTCCGGTCCCCGCCGCCGGCAGCGGCTGGGCCTACGAGAAGCTCAAACGCAAGATCGGCGACTTCGCCACCGCCGCTGCCGCCGTGCAGCTCAGGATGCAGGGCGGGAAGGTTGCGAGCGTGAGCATCGCGCTGACCAACCTGGCGGCGACGCCGCTCAAGGCGACAGCCGCCGAAGCCTGGCTGGCGGGCAAGCCGCTCGACGAGGCTGCGCTTGCCGAAGCCGCACGGCTGGCGATGGAGATCTGCGACCCGGTGCCCGACCAGCGCGGCAACGCCGACTACAAGCGCGCGATGGCCGGCGAGATGACGCGCCGCGCCCTGCTGAAGGCGCAATCGCGCGCGGTTTGATCCACACAACAGGAGCGGGACATGGCGAACAAGCAATTGGTGTCGTTCAGGCTGAACGGCAAGGAAGTGGATGTGGCGGTGGAACCGCGCGAGCTGCTGATCCACACGCTGCGCGAAAAGCTGCTGCACACCGGGCCGCACGTCGGCTGCGAGACCACCCACTGCGGCGCCTGCACGGTGGACATGGACGGGATGTCGGTCAAGTCGTGCACGGTGCTCACGGTGCAATGCCCCGGCTCGGAAATCCTGACCGTCGAGGGGCTGGAGCAGGGCGGCGTGCTGCACGCGCTGCAGCAGGCCTTTCACGAGGAGCACGGCCTGCAGTGCGGCTTCTGCACGCCGGGCATGCTGACCCGCGCCTACCGGCTGCTGCAGGAGAACCCCGATCCGACCGAGGAGGAGATCCGCTACTGGATCTCCGGCAACCTGTGCCGCTGCACCGGCTACCAGAACATCGTCAAGGCAGTGCAGTCGGCGGCCCGCAAGCTGTCGGCCACGCCGGCGTGAAGGAGACACATCATGCGCGACATGTCGGAACTCGAGCAACGCGAGCAGGACCTGCAGGGCATGGGCGTGTCCCTGCTGCGCAAGGAGGACGCGCGCTTCATCCGCGGCCAGGGCAGCTATGTCGACGACGTCAAGCTTCCGGGCATGCTGTTCGGCGCGCTGGTGCGCAGCCCGTACGCACACGCGCGGATCCGGTCCATCGACAAGACCAGGGCGCTGGCTTGTCCGGGCGTCGTGGCGGTCCTGACGGCCGATGACCTGAAACCGGTCAACCTGCACTGGATGCCGACCCTGGGCAGCGACGTCCAGGCGGTGCTGGCGGACAAGAAGGTCTGCTTCCAGATGCAGGAAGTGGCGATGGTGCTGGCAGTCGACCGCTATGCGGCGGCCGACGGGGCCGCGCTGGTCGAGGTCGACTACGAGGAACTGCCTGCCATCGTCGACCCGAAGAAGGCCATGCTGGCCGACGCACCCATCATCCGCGAGGACATCGCCGAGAAGAAGGAAGTGGGCCACGGCCCGCGCACCCACCCCAACCACATCTTCACCTGGGAAGCGGGCGACAAGGCCGCCGCCGACGCGGCTTTCGCCGGCGCCGCTGTGACGGTCAGGGAAGAGATCCTCAATCCGCGCGTCCATCCGTGCCCGCTGGAGCCTTGCGGCTGCGTCGCCTCCTTCAACAAGGCGACCGGGCACCTGACGGTCTACCTCACGACCCAGGCGCCGCACCTGGTGCGCACCGTGCTCGCCATGCTGTCCGGGATCGCCGAAAGCAAGATCCGCGTCGTCACCGGCGACATCGGCGGCGGCTTCGGCAACAAGGTGCCGGTCTACCCCGGCTATGTGGTGGCCATCGTCGCGTCCATCGTCACCGGCGTGCCCGTCAAGTGGATCGAGTCGCGGATCGAGAACATCTCCACCACCGGCTTTGCCCGCGACTACCACGGCGTGGGCGAACTGGCGGCCGACGCGGACGGGCGCATCAAGGGCCTGCGCTTCACGGCACTGGCGGACCACGGCGCCTTCAACTCGCACGTCTCGGCCACCAAGCTGCCGGCGGGCCTGTTCTCCATCTGCACCGGCTCCTACGACATCCCGAACGCGTATTGCCGGGTGGATGCGGTCTTCACCAACAAGGCGCCGGGCGGCGTGGCTTACCGCTGTTCGCTGCGCGTGACCGAGGCGGTCTACCTGATCGAACGGATGATCGACGTGCTGGCGCAGAAGCTGGGCATCGACAAGGCCGAGATCCGGCGCCGCAATTTCGTGCGGGCCGAGCAGTTCCCGTACACGACCTCGCTGGGCTGGACCATGGATAGCGGCAACTACGAGCCGGCGCTGGAGAAGGTGCTCAAGGCCGTGGACTACGAGGGACTGCGCCGCGAGCAGGCGGAAAAGCGGGCCAGGGGCGAGCTGATGGGCATCGGCGTCTGCACCTTCACCGAGATCGTCGGCGCCGGGCCGACCAAGGTCTGCGACATCCTGGGCATCGGCCTGTTCGACAGCTGCGAGATCCGCGTCCATCCCACGGGCGGCGTGATCGCACGGCTTGGCACGCAGACGCAGGGCCAGGGCCATGCGACGACCTATGCGCAGATCATCGCCACCGAGCTGGGCCTGCCGTCCAGCGACATCGTGGTGGAAGAGGGCGACACCGACAAGGCGCCCTATGGCGCGGGGACCTGGGGATCGCGGTCGACGCCGGTGTCGGGCGCCGCGACAGCGCAGGCCGCCCGCAAGATCAAGGACAAGGCCCGCAAGATCGCCGCCCACCTGCTCGAGGTCGGCGAGGGCGACCTGGAATGGGAAGTGGACCGCTTCAAGGTCAAGGGCAATCCGGAGCAGGCCAGGACCATGAAGGAGATCTGCATGGTCTCGCACACCGGCAACCTGCCGGCCGGCATGGAGCAGGGCCTGAACGCCGTCGCCTATTACGACCCGCCGAACATGACCTATCCCTTCGGCGCCTATGTCTGCGTGGTCGACATCGACAGGTTCACGGGCGAGACCAAGGTGCGGCGCTTCTACGCGCTGGACGACTGCGGCACGCGGATCAACCCGATGATCATCGAGGGCCAGATCCACGGCGGCCTGACAGAGGCCTTCGCCGTCGCCATGGGCCAGCAGATGCCCTTCGACGAGAACGGCAACCACCTGGGCAACAGCCTGATGGATTACTTCCTGCCGACGGCGGTGGAAACACCGCACTGGGAAACCGACTTCACCGTCACGCCGTGTCCGCACCACCCGATCGGCGCCAAGGGCGTCGCGGAATCGCCCCACGTCGGCGGCATCCCGTGCATCAGCAACGCCGTGGTCGACGCCTTCGCCCACCTCGGCGTGACCCACATGGACATGCCGCACACCGCGTACCGGGTCTGGCAGCAGTGCCACGCCCTGGGCATCGACAGGCACTGAAACGAGGCCGCCCGCAAAGGGCAGGGGAGGGCAGCAGTCCATGAAAGTCCAGCTCGAAAAGACCTTTGCGCTGCCGGGCCCGGCCGATGCCGCCTGGGCGCTGCTGCAGGACGTGGAGGCCGTCGCCGGCTGCATGCCCGGCGCCCGCATCACCGAGCGCATCGACGAGCGGCATTTCAAGGGCACGGTGTCGGTCAGGTTCGGCCCCGCGAGCATGTCGTTTCGCGGCCAGGTCGAGGTCAAGGAGATCGATCCCGCCGCGCGCAGGCTGCATCTGGCGGGAACCGGCACCGACAGCACGGGCAGTTCCGGCGCGTCGATGGACCTGACGGCGCGCGTCGAGGCCCTCGACGCCGCCACTTGCCAGCTGGTCGGAACGAGCGAGGTGTCGATGAGCGGCAAGGCCGCGGCTTTCGGCGGCCGGATGATGTCCACGGTCGCCGACCAGGTGCTGCAGCAGTTCGCCGCCAACTTTGCCGCCCGGCTGCCGGTGGTGAGTTCGCCGGAGCCGACCGCGGCGGCGCCAGCGCCCGCAGCTGCGCAACCGTCCCCCGCGAAACAAGACGACATCAACGGCCTCGCCATGCTGTGGGCCATGGCCCGGGAGTGGCTGCGCAACCTGTTCGCGGCCAGGAGAGCATGAGCGGCGACCGCATGACCGAAGTCGCCGGCCTGCAGCAGGAGCTGGCGCGGTGCGGCTACATCGCCGAGCGCGGGCTGGCCGCGGCCCTGCTGCTGATGCTGGACCTGGGCCGGCCGCTGCTGCTGGAGGGCGACGCCGGCGTCGGCAAGACCGAGGTCGCCAAGGTCCTCGCCGCGGTGCGCTCCACGCGGCTGATCCGCCTTCAATGCTACGAAGGCCTGGACGCGCACTCCGCCATGTACGAGTGGAATTACCAGCGCCAGCTGCTCGCCATCAAGCTGCTCGAGCAGGACGACCGCAGCATCGCGCAGAAGGAGCAGGACATTTTTTCCGAGCGCTACCTGCTGCGGCGGCCGCTGCTGGAGGCGATCAGCTGCGAGCAGCCGCCGGTGCTGCTGATCGACGAAGTCGACCGGGCGGACGAGGCCTTCGAGGCCTACCTGCTGGAGCTGCTGTCGGACTTCCAGCTGTCGATCCCCGAACTCGGCACGGTGCACGCCGTCAGCCGGCCGCTGGTGGTGATCACGTCCAACGGCACGCGCGAGCTGTCGGACGCGTTGCGCCGGCGCTGCCTGTACCAGTACATCGACTACCCGGACTACGACAAGGAACTGGCGATCGTCCGGCTCAAGGCGCCGCAGGCAGCGGCCGCGCTGGCGCGGCAGATCGTCGCCTTCGTCCAGGGTGTGCGCCGCATGGAGCTGCAGAAGAAGCCGGGCATCGCCGAGACGCTGGACTGGGCCGCGGCGCTCCTGCGGCTGGACATCGCGGTGATCGACCGGGACGGCGCCGAGCGGATCATGGAGACCCTGGGCGCGCTGATCAAGACGCGGGACGACCGGGCGGCGTTCCCGCGCGAGGCCGTCGCCCGCCTGGCGGCCGCATGCTGAACCTCGCCGACTCTCCGCTGGAGGAGCTGGCCTCGCATCGGCTGGCCGGCTTTGCGGGCTTTCTGCGCGCCAATGGCTTTGCTGTCGGCGGCGGCGACGCGCTGCAGGTGATGCGAACCGCGCAGCAGGTCGGGCTGTTCGATCCGGACCTGTTGCGCTGGAGCCTGCAGGCACTGCTTTGCGGCCGCTGCGACGAATGGCGCCGCTTCGACGAGCTCTTCGACGCCTGGTTCCTGCCCGCCAACCGCTGGGCCAGGCCGGAGCAGCGCGATTCAGACGGCGTTCCGATCGGCGGCGCGCCCGACGCCCGCGAGCGGTCCGACGCCTCCGGCGACGACGACGCGCCCGAGCGCCGCCACACGGCCAGCCGCGAGGAAGCGCTGTCGCGCGCCGATTTCCGCGACCTGACGCAACGCGAACATGCGCTCGACATCGAGGCGCTGATGCGCCGCTTCGCGCGCCGCCTCAGGCACATCCGGCTGCGCCGCGAGGCCCGCGCGCGGCATGGCCGGCGGCTCGACCTGCAGGCCACCATCCGGCGCAGCGTGGCGAGCGGCGGAACGCCCTTCCACCTGCTCTGGAAAGACCACCGGCGGGTGCGCCCGCGCCTGGTCCTGCTGCTGGACGTGAGCCGTTCGATGGCGGCGTACAGCTTTTTCTACCTGCGGCTGGCGCGCGCGCTGAGCGCCGAACTGGCCGACGTGCACAGCTTCATCTTCCACACCGGGGTGACTGGCGTCTCGGAGGCGCTGCGCGACGCGGATCCATGGCGCGCGCAGGAGCGGCTGCACCTGATCTCGCAGGGCTGGGCCGGCGGCACGCGGATCGGCGAAAGCATCGCGCAGTTCAACCGCGAGCATGCGCCGCGCCTGGTTCATTCGCGCACCGCCGTCATCGTCATGAGCGACGGCTACGACACGGGCGAGCCGGCCGTGCTGTCGGCGGCACTGGCGCAGCTGCGGCGCCGGGCCCGCCGCATCGTCTGGCTCAACCCGCTGTGCAAGCGTCCCGGCTATTCGCCGATCGCCCAGGGCATGCAGGCCGCACTGCCGCACCTGGACCTGCTGGCGCCGGGGTCCGATCTCGCGAGCATCACGGCGGTGCTGCCCGATCTGCTGGAGGCATTGCGATGACACCCGAGGAACTGCTGGAATCCGCGCAGGCGCTGAACCAGCGCGGCGAGCGCTACGCGATGGTGACCGTCGTGCGCACCACGCCACCGACGTCGGCCTATGTCGGCGCGCAGGCCATCGTCCTGGCGGACGGCAGCTTGCAGGGCTCCGTCGGCGGCGGCTGCGCCAGGGAGGTCGTCGTGGCCGCCGCGCTCGAGGCGATGCGCAGCGGCGCCGCCAGGCTGGTGCTGATCAGCAATGCGTCGCAAGACGGGGTCGACACCGGCGTGGAGCGCCATGCGATGCGCTGTGCCAGCAACGGCGAGATCGAGCTCTTCATCCATCCGCACCTGCCGGCGCCGCTGCTGCTGGTGCTGGGAAGCACGCCGGCAGCGGTCCAGGCGCGCAGCTTCGCGCGGGACTGCGCCTTTCGCGTGACCGAATGCGCGCAGGGCGCCGACGCGGCGCAGATCGCGATTGCGCTGGTCGCGACGCAGGGCGAAGACGACGAGAACGCCTTGCATGCGGCGCTGGCCAGCTCCGCCCGCACGGTGCTGCTGGTGGCGAGCCGCCGCAAAGCCGAGCGGCTGCGCGACGCGATGCGGCTGCGCGGCGTGGGCGAGGCGCGGCTGGCAGCGATCGAGGCGCCCGCGGGGCCGGACATCGGGGCGCACAGCCCGGCCCACATCGCCCTGGCCGCCGTGGCCGGCGCCGTCGCTTGCTGGCAGAAGATGACCGAGAAAGCGCAGGAGGCGGCACCCGCGCAAGTGCGGCCGGAGCCTGCCGCGCCCGTCTATGTCAACCCGGTGTGCGGCGCCGCGGTCGCGCCGGGCGAGGCGCTCCACGTCGTTTCCTACGCCGGCATGGAGTTCTATTTCTGCTGCGACGGCTGCAAGCTGGAATTCGACCGCGATCCGGCCCGCTACGCGGCGATCCAGGCCGGGCGGCCTCTCCCCGCGAGCATGGAGGCAGCATGACCGCGCTGCGCTTTTCCGCCATCGTCCTGGCCGCCGGCCAGTCCTCGCGCATGCAGGGGCGCAACAAGATGCTGCTGCCCGTCGGCGGCGAGTCCGCCATCCGGCGCACGGTGCGCACGGTGCTGGAATCCGGCGTGCAGGAGACGGTCGTGGTCACCGGTTGGCAGGGCCGCGAGGTGATGAAGGAGGTGCTGGACCTGCCGGTCACCGTGCAGCCCAATATCCGCTACGAGGACGGCCAGATGCGATCGGTCGCCGTCGGGGTGGCGGCACTGGGCAGGCCGACCGACGCGATCATGGTCTGCCTGGGCGACATGGTGCTGCTCACCGCCGCCGACCTGCTGGAGCTGATGCAGGTCTACCAGGCCCATTCCGATTCCTCCATCGTGATCCCGCGCTACCAGGGCGAGCGCGGCAACCCCATCGTGTTTGCCGCCGCCTACGCGCCGGAAGTGGCGGCCGGCCGCAAGCTCATCGGGTGCCGCAAGCTGGCGCAGGACTATCCGGAAGAAACCTGGTATCACGACGTCGGGCACGACCGCCATGCGATCGACATGGACACGCCCGAGGACTATGCGCGGGTGCTGTCACGGCTGGGCTCGGCGCAGGCGACAGCGCCATGAGCGAGGCTGCCTGGCTGGTCCTGTCATTGGCGCTTTCGCTCGGCGGATTCTTGATGCTCGGCCGGCGCACGTCCCCACCGGGCCTCACGTCGGCGCAATCGATGCTGCTGCTCGGCGGCGTCGGGATGCTGGCTGGGTTCTGGTTCGATGCGCGCGAAGGGAACCTCGCTACGCTGGCCAGTGTCTGTCTCGGGGGAAAACGCGGCATTGCGGCGATGCTGGCTCTGCACTGGAACCAGATGCCCGCCATGCACCTGGGAATGGTCGCCGGCAGCCTGGCCACCGTGCCACTGCTCAGCCGTTCCGGGGCGGGTTGGCTCAGCCAGTCGCGCGCCGGTCTTGCGCAGAACCTTGCCTGTTCGGCATGGATGTTCCTCGGCATGGCGGCCGCAACGACCGCATTCGTGGAGCTCGGGAGTCAGGCCGGCGGGGCGCCCGGAGCAGCAGCGATGGTGGGCGCGATGGGCGCCGGAATGGCTTGGGGCATGGTGGCCGGCGTCTCGCTCCATCGAGCCTGGGCCGGCCTCCGATCCCACGTCGGCGCCGCTGCCTGAAGTCTTGCAAATCAAGGCGTTACGCGGTACAATCCTTGCTTCACGACCAAACGGGCGGGTACTCACCGCCCGTTTTTTTTGGTCGATCGCTTTTTGGGGCAACGGAAAATAGTGGCACTGCAGGACATCGCGCAACAAACCGTGACCGGTCTGGGTTACGAACTGGTGGAGATCGAACGCCCCACCGGCGGCCTGCTGCGCATCACGATCGACCTGCCATGGAGTCCGGGCAACGAGCAGTTCGTGACCGTCGAGGACTGCGAGAAGGTCACGCGCCAGCTGCAGTTCGCCCTGGAAGTCGAAGGCGTCGAATATGCGCGGCTCGAGGTGTCCTCGCCGGGCATCGATCGGCCGTTGAGGAGCGAACAGGATTTCGAGCGCTTTGTCGGCCGCGAGGTGGACGTCACGCTGAAGGCGCCGATGGGCGCGGCGGCGGGCGGCCAGGTGAGCGCGAACCGCAAGAAGTTTCGCGGCACGCTGGAGCGCGCGGACGCCGGTGGCTGGCAGATCGTCTGGAGCGACGAGCCGCCGCCCAAGCCCGGGCAGAAGGTGAGCCGCAAGAAGGCGCCGGCGCCGCTGCAGGCGCTGGGTTTCACGCTGGATGAGATCAAGGAAGCGCGGCTGGCGCCGATCGTGGATTTCAAGGGCCGCAGGGGCGGCGCCGAAGCGGGCGAGGAGTTGCGAAGCAGCCCTTCGGCCCCAACTGATTTAGAGACAGGAGAGTCGTGACATGAACCGCGAATTGTTGATGCTGGTGGAAGCCATCTCGCGCGAGAAGAACGTCGAGCGTGACGTGGTGTTCGGCGCAGTGGAGTCGGCCATGGCACAGGCGACCAAGAAGCTGTACGAAGGCGACGTGGACATCCGCGTGGCGGTGGATCGCGACAGCGGCGACTACGAAACCTTCAGGCGCTGGCACGTCGTTCCCGACGAGGCCGGCCTGCAGCTGCCCGATCAGGAAATCCTGCATTTCGAGGCCAAGGAAGAAATGCCCGACATCGAGGTCGACGAGTACATCGAGGAAGCGGTTCCCTCGGTGCCGATCGGCCGCATCGGCGCGATGGCCGCCAAGCAGGTGATCCTGCAGAAGATCCGCGACGCCGAGCGCGAGATGCTGCTCAACGACTTCATGTCGCGCGGCGACAAGATCTTCGTGGGCACCGTCAAGCGCATGGACAAGGGCGACATCATCGTGGAGAGCGGGCGCGTCGAAGGGCGCCTGCGCCGCGGCGAGATGATCCCCAAGGAGAACCTGCGCAACGGCGACCGCGTGCGGGCCATGATCATGGAAGTGGACCTGACGCTGCGCGGCGCGCCCATCATCCTGTCGCGCTCGGCCCCGGAATTCATGATCGAGCTGTTCCGCCAGGAAGTGCCCGAGATCGAGCAGGGCCTGCTGGAGATCAAGAGCTGCGCCCGCGATCCGGGCAGCCGCGCCAAGATCGCCGTGCTGTCGCACGACAAGCGGGTCGACCCGATCGGCACCTGCGTCGGCGTGCGCGGCACGCGTGTCAACGCCGTGACCAACGAGCTGGCCGGCGAGCGCGTCGACATCGTGCTGTGGTCGGAAGACCCGGCGCAGTTCGTGATCGGCGCCCTGGCGCCCGCCAATGTCTCCTCGATCGTCGTGGACGAAGAAAAGCATGCGATGGACGTGGTGGTCGATGAAGAGAACCTGGCGATCGCGATCGGCCGTGGCGGCCAGAACGTGCGCCTGGCTTCCGACCTGACCGGCTGGAAGATCAACATCATGGACGCGAACGAATCGGCCCAGAAGAAGGACGAGGAGACGGGCACCATTCGGGCCCTGTTCATGGAAAAGCTCGACGTCGACCAGGAGATCGCCGACATCCTCTTCGCCGAGGGCTTCACCAGCCTGGAAGAAGTGGCATACGTCCCGATCTCCGAGATGCTGGAGATCGAGAGCTTCGACGAGGACACGGTCAACGAACTGCGTTCCCGCGCGAAGGATGCGCTGCTGACGATGGAAATCGCGCGCGAGGAGAGCGTCGACGAGGTGTCGCAGAACCTGCGCGACCTCGAGGGCCTGACGCCCGAGCTGATCACCAAGCTGGCCGAGGCCGGCGTCCATACCCGCGACGACCTGGCCGACCTGGCCGTCGATGAATTGACTGATATCACCGGCCAGTCTGCGGACGAAGCCAAAACCCTGATCATGAAAGCGCGCGAGCACTGGTTCACCACTGCCACCGCCGCTCAAGAGTGATGGAAGGTACCCAAACACATGTCCAGTACGACCGTCGCCGAGTTCGCAACCGAGCTCAAAAAATCTCCCGACACGCTGCTTGAGCAGCTTCGCAGCGCAGGTGTGGCCAAAGCGGCCCCCACCGACCCGCTCAGCGAAGCCGACAAGCAGAAGCTGCTCGGTTTCCTGCAGGCCAGCCACGGCACAGCCGCGCCCGAACGCAAGAAAATCACGCTGGTGAAGAAATCCACCAGCGAGATCAAGCAGGCGGATTCGTCGGGCAAGGCCCGCACGATCCAGGTCGAAGTGCGCAAGAAGCGCACTTTCGTCAAGCGTGACGAGGGCGGCGACACCGCCGTCGTCGAGGCGCCCGAGCCCGAAATCCAGCAGGCGCCGCCGGCTCCCGCCGCACCCCACGTCGACAACGTCGAACTCGGTCGGCGCGAGGAAGAAGCGCGCCGGCAGGCGGAGCTGATCCGCCGGCAGGAGGACGACCTGGCGGAAAAACGCCGCCAGCGCGAGGCCGCCGAGCGCCGCGAACGCGACGCCGAAGAGCGCGCGGCGCAATACGCCGCCGCCGAGGCCCAGAAGAAGGCCGCTGCCACGACGGTGAAGGTCGAGGCAACGAAGGAAGCCGAGGAAGCGGCGGCCGCCCGTGCCGCCGCCCAGGTCCAGGCCCGCGAGAAAGCCGCCGCCGAATCCAAGGCGCGTGCCGACGAGGAAGCCGCGCGTGCGGCCGACCTCGGCGAGCGCCGCCGCAAGGCCGAGGCCGAAGCCGCCGCCATCCGCTCGATGATGTCGGCGCCCAAGAAGGTGCTGGTGGCGCCCAAGCCGCCGGAGCGCACCGTGGCCAAGGCCGCGGACGCGGCCAAGCCCGGCGCCAAGGGCACGCTGCACAAGCCGGCAGTCGGAACCGGCACCGGCCGGCCGGCACCCGGCGGCGCAGCTGCGCCCGCCGCACCCGGCGGCGCCGGCAAGGAAGTCAAGTCGGCCAAGCTGTCCTCCAGCTGGGCTGGCGATCCGGCCAAGAAAAAGGCCATCCCGACCCGCGGCGATGCCTCGGGCGGCGTCGGCCGCAACAGCTGGCGTGGCGGGCCTCGCGGCCGCAGCCGAAACGACCGCGACCACCGCGGCGACGACCACGTGCAGGCCGCACCGGTCGAGGCGCGCATCATCGAAGTGCACGTGCCGGAGACCATCACGGTCGCCGAACTCGCGCACAAGATGGCCGTCAAGTCGTCCGAGGTGATCAAGCACCTGATGAAGCTTGGCCAGATGGTCACCATCAACCAGCCGCTGGACCAGGACACGGCCATGATCGTGGTCGAGGAAATGGGCCACAAGGCCGTCACGGCTGCGCTGGACGATCCGGAAGCCTTCACCGAGCAGGACGTGGCCGCCGCCGAGGGCGAAGCCCTGCCGCGCGCACCCGTCGTCACCGTCATGGGCCACGTCGACCACGGCAAGACCTCGCTGCTGGACTACATCCGCCGCGCCAAGGTGGCTGCGGGCGAAGCCGGCGGCATCACCCAGCACATCGGCGCCTACCACGTGGAAACCGAGCGCGGGATGATCTCGTTCCTGGACACCCCGGGCCACGAGGCGTTCACCGCCATGCGGGCCCGCGGCGCGCAGGCCACCGACATCGTGATCCTGGTGGTCGCGGCGGACGACGGCGTGATGCCGCAGACCCGGGAAGCCATCAAGCACGCGAAAGCCGCTGGTGTGCCGATCGTGGTCGCGATCAACAAGATCGACAAGCCCGATGCCAACCTGGACCGCGTCAAGCAGGAACTGGTTGCCGAGCAGGTCGTTCCCGAAGAGTACGGCGGCGAATCGCCTTTCGTGCCGGTTTCGGCCCGCACCGGTGAGGGCATCGACGCTCTGCTGGAGCAGGTGCTGCTGCAGGCCGAAGTGCTGGAACTGAAGGCGCCGGTCGAAGCGCTGGCCAAGGGCCTGGTCATCGAAGCCCAGCTGGACCGCGGTCGCGGCCCGGTGGCGACGGTGCTGGTGCAGTCCGGCACGCTCAAGACCGGCGACGTGGTGCTGGCCGGCCAGACCTATGGCCGGGTGCGAGCCATGCTCGATGAGAACGGCAGGGCGATCAAGACCGCGGGTCCTTCCATTCCGGTGGAGATCCAGGGCCTGACCGAAGTGCCGCAGGCCGGCGACGAATTCATGGTGATGACGGACGAGCGCCGTGCCCGCGAGATCTCGACCTACCGCGCCGGCAAGTTCCGCAACACCAAGCTGGCCAAGCAGCAGGCGTCCAAGCTGGAGAACATCTTCTCCGACATGACGGCAGGCGAGGTCAAGATGCTGCCGATCATCATCAAGGCCGACGTGCAGGGTTCGCAGGAAGCACTGGGGCAGTCGCTGCTCAAGCTGTCGACCGACGAGATCAAGGTTCAGCTGGTCTATTCGGCGGTCGGCGCCATCAGCGAATCGGACGTCAACCTGGCGATCGCCTCCAAGGCGGTGATCATCGGCTTCAACGTGCGGGCCGATGCCGGCGCGCGCAAGACCGCCGAGAGCACCGGCGTGGACATCCGCTACTACAGCATCATCTATGACGCCGTGGACGAACTCAAGGTCGCCATGTCGGGCATGCTGACGCCGGAAAAGCGCGAGGAAATCATCGGCATGGCCGAGATTCGCACCGTGTTCGTGGCGTCCAAGATCGGCACGGTGGCAGGCTGCATGGTCACCTCCGGCCAGGTCACGCGCTCGGCGCATTTCCGGCTGCTTCGCGACAACGTCGTGGTCTACACCGGCGAGCTCGAGTCCCTCAAGCGCGTCAAGGACGACGTGCGCGAAGTCAAGGAAGGCTTCGAGTGCGGTATCAAGCTGAAGAACTACAACGACATCGCCGTGGGCGATCAGCTGGAGTTCTTCGAAATCAAGGAAGTGGCCCGGACTCTCTAAGACGGATACCCGGACGCAGAACGCGCAGAAACAACGCAGAGGACGCAGAAGAATGCAAATCCCTGATCGTGTTTTCTGCGTGTTCTGCGAAACCTCTGCGGCTTCTGCGTCCTTGCCCCCGATTTAAATGCCGAAGAAAAGCACAACTCCAAACCGCGGCTTCAAGGTCGCCGACCAGATCCAGCGGGACCTGACGGAGCTGATCGCGCGCGAGTTGAAGGACCCGCGGGTGGGCATGGTCACGATCCAGGCGGTTGAAGTGACCCCGGATTACGCCCATGCGAAGGTGTTCTTCAGCGTGCTGGTGGGCGATCCCGCCGCATGCGAGATCGCGCTCAACCAGGCCGCCGGCTTCCTGCGCAACGGCCTGTTCAAGCGGCTGCACATCCACACGGTGCCGACCCTGCATTTCCAGTTCGACCGCACGACCGAGCGCGCCGCCGACATGAACGCGCTGATCGCGCGCGCCGTCGCTTCCCGTTCCAAAGACGACGAGTAGCCATGAAAGCGCCAGGCACGAGGGTGCAGCGGCGCCCTGTGCATGGGGTGTTGCTGCTCGATAAACCGCTGGGTCTGTCCAGCAACAACGCCTTGCAGAGGTGCAAGTGGCTGCTGCGCGCCGAAAAGGCGGGCCACACCGGCACGCTCGATCCACTGGCGACCGGCGTGCTGCCGCTGTGCTTCGGCGCGGCGACCAAGTTCAGCCAGCTGCAGCTCGAAGCCGACAAGACCTACGAGGCCGTCGCGCGGCTTGGCGTGAAGACCACGACCGGCGACGCGGAGGGCGAGGTGATCGCCACGCGCCCGGTGGCCGTGACCGACGAGCAGCTGGCGGCCGCCGAGCTGCGCTTTACCGGCCCGATGGCGCAGGTGCCGCCGATGCACAGCGCGCTCAAGAAGGACGGCAAGGCGCTGTACGAATATGCAAGGGCCGGGCAAGAGGTGGAGCGCCAGGCCCGCGACATCACGGTCCACGCCTTGAAGCTGATCCGGCTGGATCCGGACACGATCCGGATCGTCGCCACGGTGAGCAAGGGCACCTACATCCGCACGCTGGGCGAAGACATCGGCGAAGCCCTGGGCTGCGGCGCGCACCTCACGGCGCTGCGACGAATCGCCACCGGGCACTACGAAGTTGCGCAGTGCGTGACGCTGGAAGCACTGGAAGCGATGAGCGACGAGCAGCGCCTCGCCTGCGTCAAGCCGGTCGATTCCCTGCTGCCGCAACACACGGCCGTCACGCTCGATGCCGAGAATGCGGGGCGCTTCCTCAGCGGCGTGCGCCGGCGCGGCGGCTGGAAGGACGACGAGCAGGTGGCCGTGTACGGCACCGACCCGCCGGCGCTGCTCGGCACGGGCCACATCAAGGCCGGAGAACTGATCCCGGGGCGACTGCTGAGCCCCCCTGAAATACAGCAAATCCTGGAAACGACGACATGACCAACAAGCAAATCCGCAACATCGCCATCATCGCCCACGTGGACCATGGCAAGACCACGATGGTCGACCAGCTCCTGCGCCAGTCCGGCACCTTCGCCGAGCACGAAAAGGTGGTCGACACCGTGATGGACAACAACGCCATCGAAAAAGAGCGTGGCATCACGATCCTGGCCAAGAACTGCGCCGTGACCTGGGAAGGCACGCACATCAACATCGTCGACACCCCCGGCCACGCCGACTTCGGCGGTGAAGTGGAACGGGCCCTGTCGATGGTCGACGGCGTGGTGCTGCTGATCGACGCGCAGGAAGGCCCGATGCCCCAGACCCGCTTCGTGACCAAGAAGGCGCTGGCCCTGGGCCTCAAGCCGATCCTGGTGGTCAACAAGGTCGACAAGCCCGGCGCCAACCCGGACAAGGTGGTCAACGCCGCTTTCGACCTGTTCGACAAGCTGGGCGCCACCAATGAACAGCTGGATTTCCCCGTGGTCTATGCCTCGGGCATCAACGGCTGGAGCTCGCTGGAAGAAGGCGCGCCCGGCGAGCAGTGGGGCCCCGACATGTCGGCCCTGTTCAACACCGTGCTCAAGCACGTGCCGCCGCACGAAGGCGACCCGGACGCGCCGCTGCAGCTGCAGATCTCGGCGATCGACTTTTCCAGCTTCGTCGGCCGCATCGGCGTCGGCCGCGTCAACGCCGGCACGGTCAAGCCCATGATGGATGTCGTGGTGATGGAAGGCCCGGACGGCAAGTCCATCAAGGGCCGGATCAACCAGGTGCTCACGTTCCAGGGCCTGGACCGCGTCCAGGTGACCGAGGCGGGCCCGGGCGACATCGTGCTGATCAACGGCGTCAACGAGATCGGCATCGGCGTGACCATCACCGATCCGCTCAACCCGGCGCCGCTGCCCATGCTCAAGGTCGACGAGCCGACCCTGACCATGAACTTCTGCGTCAACACCAGTCCGCTGGCAGGCCGCGAAGGCAAGTTCGTCACCAGCCGCCAGATCTGGGACCGGCTGCAAAAGGAACTGCAATCCAACGTGGCCCTGCGCGTGAGCGAAACGGACGAGGAGGGCATCTTCGAGGTCATGGGGCGCGGCGAGCTGCACCTGACGATCCTGCTGGAGAACATGCGCCGCGAGGGCTACGAGCTGGCGGTGTCCAAGCCGCGCGTGGTGCTCAAGACCATCAACGGCGAGAGGCACGAGCCGATCGAGCTGGTCACCATCGACATCGAGGAGCAGCACCAGGGCGGCGTGATGCAGGCGATGGGCGAGCGCAAGGGCGACCTGGTCAACATGGAACCGGACGGCCGCGGCCGCGTGCGGCTGGAATACCGCATTCCGGCGCGCGGACTGATCGGCTTCACCAACGAGTTCCTGAACCTGACCCGCGGCTCGGGCCTGATCTCCAACATCTTTGACAGCTACGAGCCGCACAAGGGCGAGATCGGCGGCCGCAAGAACGGCGTCCTGATCTCGATGGACGACGGTGAAATCTTCACCTATGCGCTGGGCAAGCTGGACGACCGCGGCCGCATGTTCGTGCGCGCCAACGATCCGGTGTACGAAGGCATGATCGTGGGCATCCACAACCGCGACAACGACCTGGTGGTCAACGCCACCCGCACCAAGCAGCTGACCAACTTCCGTGTCTCCGGCAAGGAAGACGCGATCAAGATCACACCGCCGATCGAGCTGACGCTGGAGTACGGCGTCGAGTTCATAGAGGACGACGAGCTGGTCGAGATCACGCCCAAGCGCGTGCGGCTGCGCAAGCGCCACCTGAAGGAACACGATCGCAAGCGCGCCATGCGCGAAGCGGCGTAGCAGCCGTCGGCGGCATGAAGCTGTCGCACGCCCGGGCCGTGTTCCTCATGGTCGCGGTGACCCTGATGTGGTCGATCGCGGGCGTGATCACGCGCCACCTGGAGCAGGCGCGCAGCTTCGAGGTCACCTTCTGGCGCAGCTTCTTCACCGTGCTGTCCCTGCTGGTGATCCTGCCGTTCTTCCAGGGCCGGGCGGTGTTCGGCCGGTTGCGGCACGCCCCGCCGGCCCTGTGGCTCTCCGGCGTCTGCTGGAGCGTCATGTTCACCGCCTTCATGGTGGCCCTGACGCTCACCAGCGTGGCCAACGTACTGGTGACGATGGCTGTGGGTCCCTTCCTCACCGCACTGGTCGCGCGCTTCACCATCGGCCACCGCATCCCGTTTCGCACCTGGGCGGCCATCGCGGTGGCCGGCGCCGGCATTGCCTACATGTACGCGGCGCAGGTGGCCGGCGGCCAGCTGGCCGGCACGCTGGTTGCGCTGTGCGTGCCGCTGGCCGGCGCGGTCAACTGGACCATCACGCAGCGCTCGCATGCCCACGGCCGCGACATCGACCTGGTGCCGGCCGTGCTGGTGGGCGCTGTCATCTCGTCGCTGGTCACCCTGCCGCTGGCCATGCCCTTCGCCGCGTCCTGGCACGACGTCGGCCTGCTCGCGCTGCTGGGGCTGGTGCAGCTGGCGATCCCCTGCGCGCTGTCGGTCGTCTGCGCGCGCGTGCTGCAGGCGCCGGAGATCGCGTTGCTGGCGCTGCTGGAAGTCATCTTCGGCATCCTGCTGGCGTGGATCGGCGCGGACGAGGTGCCGACGCAAACCGTGCTGGCGGGCGGGGCGCTGGTCATCGGCGCCCTGGTGATGAATGAACTGGTGGGCTGGCGCCACCGAGCCTGAGTCCAACCGTGCAAGGAAGGTCCGCGCCATGAGTGAAATCGTCGCCACCATCGTCGGCAAGGCCGGCCAGGTCACGCTGAACCGACCGAAGGCGCTCAACGCCTTGTCGCTGGAGATGGTTCGCGACCTGCTGGCGGTGCTGCAGCGCTGGCGCGAGGACCCGCGCGTGGAGGTGGTGGCCTTCCGCGGCCAGGGCAGGGAAGGCCCGTTCGGCGTGTTCAGCGCCGGCGGCGACATCCGCTTCTTCCACCAGGCCGCGCTGGCCGGCGACCTGGCGGCGCTGGATGCCTTCTTCACCCAGGAGTACCAGCTCAACCACCTGGTGCACCACTATCCCAAGCCGTGCGTGTCCTTCATGGACGGCATCGTGTTCGGTGGCGGGATGGGCATCTCGCAGGGCACGCGCTGCCGCATCGTGACCGAGCGCACGAAGGTGGCGATGCCCGAGACCGCCATCGGCCTCTTCCCGGACGTCGGCGGCGGCTACTTCCTGTCCCGCTGTCCCGGCCGACTCGGCGAGTACCTGGCCCTGACCGGCGAAACCATCGGCGCCGACGAAGCAGTGGACGCGCGCCTGGCCGACCTGGCCCTGCCGTCGGCCGACCTGCCCGCCCTGTGGGACCGCCTGGCGGGCGAGGGCGCCGCCGCCATTCCTGCGCCGCGCCGTGCCGCGGGGTCTCGGCTGGCTGCCCATCGGGTCGAGATCGATCGCGTATTCGGGCTGCCTGGCGTCGTCGACATCCTCCACGCGCTGGAGTCCGGGCCCTCGGACTGGCATCGCGCCA
>JAQGNJ010000152.1 GCA_028291885.1 Ramlibacter sp.
ACGCGGCTGGCACCGGCATGGACCACCGACTGGATCGGCGACGCGGCCAAGGCCAAGCTGATCGCGTACGGAATTGCGCCGCCTCCCACGACCGCGCAGCCGGAGCACGTGATGCGATTCGCGCCGCCACGCGACACCGGCGTACAGATCGCGTGCCCGCACTGCGGTTCGGCCAACACGACGGAAACCTCGCACTTCGGCTCCACCGCCTGCAAGGCCTTGTACAAGTGCCTGGACTGCCTGGAGCCCTTCGACTATTTCAAGCCCTATTGATGGCAGTCCACTTCCATCCGCTGCGCATCAAGCGCGTCACCCCCGAGGCCGCCGGCGCCGCCGCGATCACCTTCGAGGTGCCGCCAGCATTGCGAGCCGATTTCGACTTCCGTCCCGGCCAGTTCCTGACCTTGCGCGCGACGCTGGACGGCAAGCAAGCGCGCCGCAGCTATTCCATCTGCAGCCCGCACCAGCGCTACACGCGCGACGGCGAGATCGACGTCGGCATCAAGCCGGTCGAGGGCGGCAGCTTTTCGCTCTGGGCCGTGCAGGCGCTGCGCCCCGGCGACACGATCGAGGTGATGCCGCCGGAAGGCCGCTTCACGCCGCGCGTCGGGGGCGCCAGGCACCGGGTCGGCTTCGCCGCCGGTTCCGGCATCACGCCGCTGCTGTCCATCATCGCGAGCACGCTGGCGCAGCAACCGGACTCGAGCTTCACGCTGGTGTACGGCAACCAGCGGATGAACACCATCATGTTCAACGAGGCGCTGCAGGACCTGAAGGACCGTTACCCGGCGCGGCTCACGCTGATCCACCTGCTCTCGCGGCAACCGCAGGAGACGGCCTTGCTGAACGGCCGCATCGACGCAGCAAAGGTGGGCGAGCTGCTGGCCGGCCTGCTGCCGGTGGACGGCATCGACGAGGCCTTCCTGTGCGGCCCCGAGGGAATGATCGACGCGGCGCAGGCCGCGCTGCTGGCCGCGGGGCTCGCTGCCGGGCGGCTGCATGCCGAACGCTTCTATTCGGACGGCGCGCTGGCGGCTCCGGCGGACAGGCCGCAGCAGCGCCCCGCGACCGCGTCGCAGCCGCCGGCCGACGTAGCGCCGCACACGCGGCTGCAGGTGGTGCTCGACGGCAAGACCCATTCGTTCGCGATGGGGGCCCAGGACCATGTGCTCGATGTCGCCCTCGACGCCGGCCTGGACCTGCCGTATTCCTGCAAGGGCGGCGTCTGCTGCACCTGCCGGGCGCGCGTGCTCGAAGGCCGGGTCGAGATGGAGAAGAACTACACGCTGGAGCAATGGGAGGTCGACAAGGGCTTCGTCCTCACCTGCCAGGCGCGGCCGCTGACGCCGACGCTCGTGGTCAGCTACGACGAGCGCTGAGGCGCGGGGCTTGCCCGCGATAGTCTTTGCGAAGCGGCGTCAGCCGCCTTTTTCCAGCACGGTGATCTCCACCTGCCGCGTGCCGTGGCCGGCAAGTCCCAGGGACTGCGCCGCCGCGCGGCTGAGGTCGATGATGCGGCGCTTGATGTGCGGACCGCGGTCGTTGATGCGGACGTCGACGCTGCGGCCGTTCACCAGGTTGCGCACCCGCACCCAGCTGCCGAAGGGGAGTTTGGGATGGGCGGCGGTCAGCGCGTCCATGTCGTAGGCTTCGCCGCTCGCGGTCTTGCGGCCGTGGAAACGGCTGCCGTACCACGACGCCAGGCCGGTCTCCAGGCGGACGATGGCCTCCCTGGCGTCGGCGGTGGCTTTCAGGCCCGACGTCGCGATCGCCTCGGCGGCGGCCGTCGCACCGTTGAAGGCGGTGACGATCACCGGTTCCGGCCCCTGCTGCGAGAGCGCCTGGGAGCAGGCGCAGGCCAGCAGCGCCACGGCGAGCCAGCGGCTCACAGGCCCAGCCTCCGGCAGATCTCGAGCGTCGCGGCCGACTGGTTCATCGTGTAGAAGTGCAGCCCCGGCACGCCGGCGGATCGAAGCTGCTCGCACAGGTCGGTCACCACGTCCAGGCCGAAGGCGCGGATCGACGCCGCGTCGTCGCCGAAGCCCTGCAGCCGCAGCCGGATCCAGCGCGGGATCTCGGCGCCGCAGGCGTCGGAGAAGCGAAGCAGCTGGGTGGAGCTGGTGATCGGCATGACGCCGGGCACGACAGGCAGGTCCGCGCCGATGCGCTGCGCATCGTCGACGAAGCGAAGGTAGGCGTCGCTGTTGTAGAAGTACTGGGTGATCGCCGAATCGGCGCCGGCGCGCACCTTGGCCGCAAACGCCTGCAGGTCGGCGTCGGCCGACCGGGCCTGCGGATGCACCTCCGGATAGCAGGCGACTTCGAGGCGGAAGTCGTTGCCGGTTTCGGCGCGGATGAAAGCGACCAGGTCGCTCGCATACTGGAATTCGCCGCCCGTGCCGTAGCCGCTGGGCAGGTCGCCGCGCAGGGCCACCAGGCGCTTGACGCCCATGGCCTTGAGCCGGGCGAGCTGCTCGCGCACGGTCTGGCGCGTCGCGCCGATGCACGAGAAATGCGACGCCGCGCCGATACCCTCCTCGAGGATCTCGGCGACGGTGCCGAAGGTGCCTTCCTGGGTCGAACCGCCGGCGCCGTAGGTGACCGAGCAGAACTCGGGCCTGAGCGCATACAGCGCCTTGCGCGCGACGCGCAGCTTGGCCGCGCCCTCGGGCGTCTTGGGAGGGAAGAATTCGAAGCTGATGGGCAATGCCATGTGCCGACTCCTCACTGCTTTTGTGCGTGAACGAAAAACTCGCGGTTGCCGTCGCCGCCGGTGATCGCGCTGTCGAACCATGCGCGCACCGAGAGCCCGAGGGCGGCGCAGCATTCGCGGATCCGCTGCTCGACGACAGCGTAGGACGCCGCATCCTTGACCAGCCCATGCTTGCCGATCTGCGCCGGCTGCAGCTCGAACTGCGGCTTGACCAGCAGCAGCAGGTCCGCGCCGGGCTTGGCCAGCGGCACGATGGCCGGCAGCACCAGCGTCAGCGAGATGAAGGAGACGTCGCCGACCACGAGGTCGAACTGCGCCGCGGCATTGTCCGGCCGTCCCTCTCCCGCGATCCAGGCCGCGGCATCGAGGTGCCTGGCGTTGACCTGCTCGATGCAGACCACGCGCTCGTCGGCGCGGATGTTCGCATGGAGCTGGCCCTGGCCGACGTCGATGCCCACCACCTGCGCCGCACCCTGCTGCAGCAGGCAGTCGGTGAAGCCGCCGGTGGACTGGCCCACGTCCAGGCAGTCCTTGCCCTTCGCGGCGATCCCGCTGGTTTTCAGCGCCGCCTCCAGCTTGAGCCCGCCGCGCGAAACGTAGCGCGCCTCGGCGGCGTCGAGCAGCTCGATCTCGGCTTGCGGCGGCAGCTCGTCGCCGTTCTTGGCCACGGCTTTCCAGCCGCCCGGCGCGAGCCACTGCACGCCCGAGGCGATCAGCCGCTGCGCCTGCGAGCGCGAGCTGGCGAGGCCGCGTTCGACGAGGACCTGGTCGGCGCGCAACGCTTAGTACCTGTAGCTGTCGGCCTTGTACGGGCCGTTCTTGTCGACGCCGATGTACGCGGCTTGCTCGTCCGTCAGCACCGTCAGTTCCGCGCGCAGCTTGGACAGCTGCAGGCGCGCGACCTTTTCGTCCAGGTGCTTGGGCAGCACGTAGACCTGCGTCTCGTACTCGTC
>JAQGNJ010000155.1 GCA_028291885.1 Ramlibacter sp.
GCGCAGCGGCAGCGATTCCTCGGCGGCGCGGTGGCTGAACTCGGATTCGCGCATCACGGTGCCGGCGAAGAACGCGCCGAGCGCGAACGAGACGCCGAACAGCTTGGTCGCGCCGTAGGCGATGCTCACCGCGGCCGCGACGACGCAGAGCGTGAACAGCTCGCGCGAGCCGACCTTCTGCACCTGCCACAGGATCCAGGGAAAGAGCCGGCGCCCCACCACCAGCATCAACGCGACGAACAGGCCCACCTGCAGCAGCGTCTTGCCCAGCGAGAGCCAGAGCGAAGAGGTGTCGGCGCCGGCCGCGGCGTTGCCCGACAGCCAGGGCGCGAGCGGCGGCAGCAGCACCAGGACCAGCACCATCGCCAGGTCTTCCACCACCAGCCAGCCGACCGCCACCCGGCCGTTGAAGCTGTCCAGGACGCCCAGGTTCTCCAGCGCCCGCAGCAGCACCACCGTGCTGGCCACCGACAACGAGAGGCCGAACACCAGGGCGGCGCCGATGCTCCAGCCCCAGAAATGCGCCAGCACCATCCCCATGATGGTGGCGGCGGCGATCTGCACGATCGCACCGGGCACGGCGATGCGGCGCACCGCCAGCAGGTCGGCGAAGGAGAAATGCAGGCCAACGCCGAACATCAGCAGCATCACGCCGATCTCGGCCAGCTCGCCGGCCAGGCTGGTGTCGGCCACGAAGCCGGGCGTGAAAGGCCCGATCAGCACGCCGGCCAGCAGGTAGCCCACCAGAGCCGGCAGCTTCACGCGTGCGGCGATGAAGCCCAGGATGAGCGCCAGCCCGAGGGCGGCGGCGATGGTGCTGATCAGGGGGATGTTGTGTTCCATGCTTGCTTCAGTTTGCCGGCGTCAGGGGACTGCCGCAGTGCTTGCAGTAGCTGGCGTCCGGCTCGTGGTCGGACGTGCCGCACTGCTCGCAGACCCGCCGCGTCGCCTGGAACAGGCCGTGGCGGCGCGCCGTCATTTCGGCGGTGACGATGCCGGTCGGCACGGCCAGCGTGCCCCAGCCGATCAGCATCATCACGGACGCGATGAAGCGGCCGAAGTCGGTCTTGGGCGTGATGTCGCCGAAACCCACGGTCGTGACCGTGGAGATCGCCCAGTAGATCGAGGTCGGGATGTCGGTGAAGCCGTTGCCCGGGCCTTCGACGACGTACATGATGGTGCCGATCACCAGCACGATCATCAGCACCGCCGACAGGAAGACCAGGATCTTGCGCCGGCTCGCGCTCAGGGCCTCGATCAGCACCTGGTACTCGGCCACGTACGCCGTGAGCTTGAAGATCCGGAAGATCCGCAGCAGCCGCAGGATGCGCACATCGATCAGCGCATGCAGCTCGGGGAAGAACAGCGCCAGGTAGGTCGGCAGCACGGCGAGCAGGTCGACGACGCCGAAGAAGCTGCGGACGTAGCGCAGCGGCCGCCGGACGCTCGCCAGCCGGGCGACGTACTCCAGCGTGAACAGCGCGGTGAAGAACCACTCCATCACCTCGAAGCCCAGGCGGTGGCGGTTGTGCCAGGACTGCACGCTGTCGGCGATGACGACAGCCACGCTGACGAGGATGGCCGCGATGATCAGCTTGTCGAACAGCCGGCCGGCCGGTGTGTCCGACTCGAAGATCACCTGGTACATGCGCAGCCGCCAGCCGCCGGCGGGCCGGCCCAGGTCGTCCGGCAGGGGAGCGGGGACGGTCGCCGCCATCATTCCGCCGGCCGGCGAAAGCGCGCCCAGGCTTCGGGCGTTGGCGTGGTGCCGGCTCCGGCTTGCTGCGGCAACCGGAAGAAGCCGTCGACCACCTCGGCCGGTTCGGTGAAGCAGTCCTTGATCCAGGGGATGTATTCCAGGACCTTGCAGGCTGGATGGGCGTAGCTCAGGTGCACGTGGACCTGGCTCATGTCGCCGGCGTGCGGCGCCACGGGCAGGCGCAGCGAATCGGCCGTTTCGCAGACGCGCAGCACCTCGGTGAGGCCGGCCATGCGCGTCACGTCCGGCTGCACCCAGTGGATCGCCTGCTGGTGGAAGAACTCCGAGAACGCGTCCTGCGTATAGAGCTGCTCGCCGAGCGCGATGGGCATCGAGGTCGCGCGGGCCAGCGCGGCGTGGCCCTTGACGTCGTCGTGCCAGAGCGGCTCCTCGAACCAGAACACGTCGTACTGCTCGGCCGCGCGGCAGAAGCGCTGGCAGGTCGGCAGGTCCCATTTGCCGTTGCCGTCGATGGCGAGCGTCACGTCGGGACCGATGGCCTTGCGCACGGCCTGGAGCCGGCGCAGGTCACGCTCCACTGTCGATCCGACCTTGATCTTGATGCCGGAAAAGCCCTCGGCGACCGCGCGCCGCGCGCCTTCCACCAGCTTGTCGTCGGCGATGCTGAGCCAGCCGATGTCGGTGTTGTACGCGCGGACCCGGTCGCGGACCTGGCCGCCGAGCAGCTTCCACAGCGGCACGGCGGCGGCCTTGGCCTTCAGGTCCCAGAGCGCGACGTCGATCGCCGCGTGCGCCAGCGTCGTGATGCCGGCGCGGCCGATCCACTGCAGCGCCGGATCGCGCGCCAGCTTGAGCCAGAGCCGCTGGATGTCGCTTGCGTCCTCGCCCAGCAGCAGCGGCGCGTAGCAGGTCTGGATGCAGCGCGTGACCAGGTGGTCGCCCGGCAGGAAGGCGTGGGTTCCGGTGAAACCGTAGCCGGACAGGCCGTCCTCGGTGTCGATGCGGGCGCCGACCACGCCCCAATGCGTGATCGTGTGCGTGCTGTCGGCGATCTGCGATCCGGTGACCGGCACGTGCAGGATGAAGGGAACGACGGATCTGATTTTCAAGCGGTGTCTCCAGCGGCGCGGGTGGGCCAGCCGATGGTAGACGAAGCGGGCTGCGTCAAAGCGAGTTGTGGATCGCAGTCGCGGCGATGGCGGCGTGGCCGGCCGCCACGTTGATCTGGTTCAGCCCGCCGGCCACGTCACCGACGGCGTAGAGGCCGGGAACCGTGGTCTGCATGTGGCCGTCGACGGCGAGCTGGCCGTCGTCCAGAACGCCTGCGCCCAGCGACGTCGCCAGCTCCGAGGCGTGGCGCAGCCCCAGGGCCGAATACAGCAGGTCGAAGCGCAGCGTCTGGCCGTCTGCCAGTTCGACGTGCACGCCATCGCCCGGGGCGCAGCGGATCCGCCGCGGCGCCTGGTCGGCGATGCGCATGCGCCGGCGCAGCCGCTCGACCTCCTGCTCGCCGACGGTGTGCTGCGTCTGCATCGACAGCCAGGTGACCTCGTTGCCAAAGCCGGCGACGAAGGCGGCTTCGCGCTGGCCGTGGCCCGCCTTGCCGAGCACCGCGACGCGCCGGCCCTGGGTTTCGAAGCCGTCGCAGACGGGGCAATAGCGCACCAGCGCGTGCTGCAGGCCCTGCTCGAGGTCTTCGACCTCGGGCTCGACGTCCAGGGCGCCGGTTGCCAGCACCACGGTGCGGGCCCGCCAGCTGCGCTCGCCGTCCCTTGCCTCGAAGCCGCCGCCCGCGAGCGGCGCCAGCGTGCCGACGCAGCCGCTCTCCACCGGCACCTGGTAACGCGCGGCGTGCTCGCGCACGCGCTGCAACAGCTCGCTGCCGGCGATGCCGTCAGGAAAGCCCAGCACGTTGCGGGTCTTCGCGATCCGCTTCAGGCGGCTGTCGTCGGCGTCGACCACCAGGCAGCTGCGCTTGAAGCGGGCGAGATAGACAGCCGCTGTCAGGCCGCCGGGGCCGCCGCCGACGACGAGGCAGTCGAGGAGATGGTTGGTCATACGGCGAAGGGCAGCCGCTTGGCCACCATCAGGTAGAAGATTGCGACGAAGGCGAAGAAGGCGACGAAGCCCAGTCCCACCCACCAGCGGAAAAAGAACCAGAAGCGCGGCGGCAGCGCTTCGCCCGCGTCGGCCGCTCGCGCCGACAGGTCACGCAGGCGCACCTGGATCCACACGACGGGCAGCCAGCATGCGATCGCGAGCGCGTACAGCCACAGCGACGCCGCGACCCAGGGCGTAGCCAGCGGCAGCCCGCCCATCAGGTGCAGCAGCCACAGTCCGCTCAGGGGCTGGAACACCGCGCTGGTCGCGGTGAACGTCCAGTCGGCGACGACCACCCAGCGCGACACGGTGGCGACGGCGCGCACGTCCTGGCTCAGCGTCACGACCAGCAGGTAGAAAGCCGAACCGATCCCGGTCCCGAACAACAGGGTCGAGGACAGGATGTGCAGCCATTTGACGGTGACGTAATCCATTCAGCGGCGCCGCGACGGCGGCTCGAGGGCCCAGAGCAGGGCGATGGCAGCGATGATGGGGATGTTCTTGCTGATCGGTCCGTAGGGATGGAGCCAGTATTCGGGCAGGAACAGGCTGATCAGCACCGTGTAGCCGGCGATCAGCGCCAGCTGCGCCGCCCAGACCCAGCGCCGCCATCGGGCCGGCGCGGCGAGCGTCGCGACGCCGAGCGCGAGGTCGATCAGCGCGGCGCTGTACAGCGCCACCGTGGCCAGCGCGCCGACCAGCCCGACGCGTGCCAGCAGCGCATAGCTTTCCTGCACCGGATACAGGCCCAGCGACACGGCCGCGGTCCAGAGCCACAGCAACGCCAGGCCCAGGCGCAGCAGCGGCAGGAAGATCGCGAGCGCGGCGCAAGTGCGGGCGGCCAGCGCCTGCTCCTTGTCGAGGAAAGCTTCCACCGGCCGGGCGGGGTGTCCCAGCAAACGCTGCAAAGGCCCGGCCGGCGCTGTGTTGCCCCGCAGCAGCATGCCGGCGGTCTCGCGGTCCAGGAAGCTGCCGGGGACGCGCCCCGCGACAGAGGCCATCGCAACGAACAGCGCCTGCGGGAACGGCAGCACCAGCGCCCTGCCCCAGCCCAGGACTTTGCGCAGGCGCGCCAGGTACTCGCGCAGCGACAGCGGCTGCGGACCGGCGAAGGCGATCGTCTGGATGGAAGGCGGCGGCGCCTCCAGCAGGGCGGCGATGCCGTCGACCACGTCGCTCAGATGAACCGGCTGCACCTGCACTTGGCCGCGGCGCGGCAGGGCGAGAACCGGAAGGCTCGCGAGCTTGTTGAACAGGCCCGCGCTCTCGCCGCCGAGGTCGTAGACCAGCGAGGGCTGGACGATGGCGCCGCGCAAGGCGAGCGTGCGCAACACTTCGTCGGCGGCGCGCTTGCTCAGGTGGTAGCGGCTCTGCGCGTGCTCGTCGGCGCCCAGCGCGGAGACCTGGATCACGATGCCGACGCGGGCGGCGACGCAAGCCAGGAACAGTTCCACCGGCGCATGCGTGTGCAGCGCGTCGAAGCGCTGGTCGCGCTGCTCGCGCAGGATGCCGACCGCATTCACCACGGCATCGATCCCCGCCAGGCGCGGCAGCCACCAGCTCGCCGGCGGGACCTGGGCGAAATCGACCTGCAGCGTCTCCGCCTGCGACGCCGGCTGCCGCGATGCCGCGACCACCTGGTGGCCGCGCCGGCGAAGCTCGGTGGCGAGGGCCCGGCCGATGAAGCCGGTGGCGCCGATGATCAGGATGCGCACGTTACGCTTTGAAAGGCCGAGACAACAAAACTGTCGCGCGGCTCTAGACTGCACCGATGAGTCCATGGCAACGAACACTTCGGGAAGGCATGGTGGCCGGCGCGGTCGCCAGCCTGCTGTCGACCGCCGCGCTGGCGGTGGCCGGGCGGCGCGAAAACCGGCGCAGCGCCGCGCCGGTCAACGCCATCAGCCATTGGCTCTGGGGAGACGAGGCGCTGCACAGGAACGGGTCGACCTGGCGCTACACGGCGACCGGCTACCTGGTGCACCACGCGGCCTCGGTGTTCTGGGCCACGCTGCATGCCGGGGCCTGGGCCGGCGTGCGCCAGGAGAGAACCCCCGCGGCGATTGCCGCCAGCGCGACCGCGGCGTCGACGCTGGCCTGCGTCGTCGACATGCGGCTGACGCCGCACCGCTTCACCCCGGGGTTCCAGCACCGGTTGTCGCGGCCGGCGATCGCGCTGGTGTACGGATGTTTCGCGCTCGGCCTGGCGCTGGGCAGCAGGATGGGCGCAAGCCGCCGCTGACACCTTGCCTCCGGCTCGCCGGCCGCCTCAGGCCGCCGCCACCTGCCGCTGCGCCTGGGCGTCGAGCGCGCCGGCCACGGCGTCGCCGAGCGTGGTGATGTCGAAGGGCTTGCGCAGGATGGCGGGCTTGCCCGCCAGCCGCTCCACCGCCGCCATGTCGGCATAGCCGGTGGCAAGGATCACCGGCAGGTCACGCCAGAGCTCGCGCGCCTTGGAAATGACTTCGGCGCCCGTCATGTCGGGCATGGCGTAGTCGACGACCAGCAGGTCGGGCCGCGACGCGGCCAGCGCAGCCAGGCCCGCCGTGCCGTTCGGCGCCTCCCTGACCGAGTAGCCGATGACGCCCAGGCATTCGACGATCACCCTGCGCACATCGGCGTCGTCCTCCACCACCAGGATGTTGTGGGCGCCGGCCGCCTTGCGGTGCACCGGCGCATCGACAGCTTCCCGGTGTTCGGCGGCGTCCTCCGGCGCGACAGGAAAATGCATCTCCACCGTCGTGCCCACGCCGACTTCGCTGCGCAGGAAGGCCAGGCCGCCGGACTGCCGCGCAAAGCCGTAGACCTGGCTCAGGCCCAGGCCGGTGCCGCTGCCCACCGGCTTGGTGGTGAAGAAGGGATCGAACACCTTGCTCAGCAGCTGGGAGGGGATGCCTTCGCCGCTGTCGGTCACCGTCAGCACCACGTACTCGCCGGGCTTGAGGCCGCTGTCGGCGCCCTCGACGTGCGTGCGGCCGCAGGTGGAGATCTTGAGCGTGCCGCCCTTGGGCATCGCGTCGCGCGAATTCACGGCCAGGTTGAGGACCGCCATCTCGAGCTGGCTGGCGTCGATCACGACGGCCGTCGGCGTCTCGCACAACTCCAGCTCCACGGCCACGCCGGGGCCGGCGGAAATCTCCACCAGGTCCTTCATGCCGACCAGCAGGTCGTTGATGTCCGTCAGCCGCGGCAGCAGCGACTGGTTGCGCGCGAACGAGAGCAGCTGGCCGGTGAGCTTGGCGCCGCGGCGGGCGGCGCTCTTGGCGCGGTCCACCACGGGCCTGACCTTTTCTTCCTTCGCGTACATCGAGACCAGCTCCAGGTTCATGTTGATCACATGGAGCAGGTTGTTGAAATCGTGCGCGATGCCGCCGGTCAACCGGCCGATCGCCTCCATCTTCTGGACCTGGGTCAGCGCCGCCTGGGCCCGCTCGCGCTCGGCGATCTCCTTCATCAGGCGGTCGTTGGCGCTGGCGAGTTCGCGCGTGCGCTCCAGGATCCTGGCTTCGAGCTGGCCGTTGAGGCTCTCCACCTCGGTGCGCGTGCGGCTGATCTCCTGCAAGTGCTGGCGTGTCGCGTACTGGCGGCGCCGCGCCCGGACGGCGGCGTCGGCGGCGCTCGCCAGCGTCTCAGCGTTGAGCGGCCGCTCCAGCAGGATCACGTTGCCCAGGCTGTGCAGCGTCCTGACCGCGTTGGCGGACCGCGGCCCGGGATAGCGGGTGGCCAGCACGATGAAAGGGAAATCCGACCACGACGGCTGCACCGCCAGCCAGTTCACCAGGTCGTCCACCAGCGTGCCGCCGGACAGCGCCTCCTCGGTGACGATCGCCGCCGCGGCGCCCTCGTTCAACAGCCGCATCAGCTGCTGCGGCTCGTCGCAGACCTGGGCGGCGTGCTGGCGGCCGACGACGCCCTCCACCACGGCGGCGTCGCGGCCTCGCGGCGCATGGATCAGGACCCGCAGCTCGATCATCAGGCGCTCGCGCGGGCCGGGTCGCCCAGCAGGGGCAAGGCGCCGCGGTACGAAGGCACGCCGGTCAGCACGCCTTCGAAATCGGTCAGCGCCTCACCGACCTGGACTCCGCTGGCGCCGAGCCGGAACTCGCGGATCGTCAGTTCGTGCTTGGTGGTGCGGCTCTTGACCACGGACACCGCCTTGAGCAGGCTGCCGCGCGCCTCGAAAAAGCGGAACAGCAGGATGCCGTCGCTGAGGTAGCTCAGGTCGATGTCGCTGCGCACGTCGCCCAGCACGCCGTGCTGCGCCAGGATCAGGATGGTGACCACGCCGCACTGGTTCAGGTAGGTGAGCAGCTCGTGCATCTGCAGCAGCAGGTGCTTGTCGCCCGACATGGCCTGCAGGTAGGCGTTCAGGCTGTCGATCACGACCAGGTTGGCTTCCCCGTTCTCGACGGCGGAGCGGACCATGTTCGCGAATTCGCCGGGCGATACCTCGGCCGGATCCAGCGTCTGGATGCGCAAGCGGCCGTCGCGCAGGAAGGGATCGATGTCCAGTCCCAGCGCCTTGGACCGCAGCAGCAGCGTGCCCAGGCCCTCGTCGAACAGGTAGTAGACGGCGCGCTCGCCGCGCAGCAGGGCGGCCCGGACGCAGGCGATCGCGGTCGTCGTCTTGCCGACGCCGGAAGGGCCGCTGAACAGCGTGTTGCTGCCGCGGCCGAGGCCGCCGCCCAGCAGCTTGTCCAGTGCCGCACTGCCGGTGCCGACGATCCCGGCGGTGAAATCGCTGCGGTGCTCCGCGGCGATCAGCCGCGGGAAGACCGCGAGTCCGCCGGTGTCGAGATTGAAGTCGTGGTCGCCGCCACGAAAGCGGATGCCCCGCATCTTGATCACGCGCAGGTTGCGGCGCTCGGGACCGTACTGGCCGACGGTCTGCTCCAGCGAGATCACGCCGTGAGCGATGCTGTGCAACTGCAGGTCGTCGCTGTCCGCGCTGCGGTCGTCCAGCAGCAGCACGGTGCAGCCGCGGCTGGAAAAGAAGCTCTTGAGCGCCAGCACCTGGCGCCGGTAACGCAAGGGGTTCTGCGCCAGCAGCCGCATCTCCGACAGGCTGTCGAAGACCACCCGCCGCGGCTTGACCCGTTCGGCGGCGGCCATCACGCCGCGCGTGGTCTCGCCCAGCTCGATCTCGGACGGATGCAGGATCGACTGCTCCGAATCGGCGCTCAGGCCCTCCTCGGTAACGAGCTCGAAGATCTCCAGCCCGTTGAGCGACCAGCCGTGCGAGGCCGCGACCGTGTGCAGCTCCGTCGCTGTTTCCGAGAGGGTGATGTACAGGCCGGCTTCGCCGTTCTCCACGCCCCGGCGCAGGAACTGCAGTCCGAGGGTCGTTTTGCCGGCGCCGGGCGTGCCTTCGACCAGATAGAGATGGTTGGCCGGCAGGCCGCCGCCCAGGATGTCGTCGAGGCCGGAGATGCCGGTGGAGGCGCGTTCCTGTTCGGGGATGGTCTGGTCTTGGGTCGGGGATCTCATGTGGGGTCGCAAAGCACCAGCCCATGCTACGGGGAATCCCCCGGGCAACATGTAGGTGGAGTCCGACAGATGAGGTCAAACGCCTCCGTCAAACAGGGGGCGCGCCGTTCTCCGCCTCCTGCAGGCTGCGCCACATGACCTTGCCGCTGCCGCTCTTGGGCAGGGCGTCGGCGAACTGCACGATCCGCGGCACCTTGTACACCGCCATGTTCTCGCGACACCAGGCGACGATCTCCTGCGCGCTGACCTTGCCCTTGTGCGACGGCCGCAGGACCACGACGGCCTTGACCGTCTCGCCGCGGTAGCTGTCCTTCGCCGAAATGATGCAGGCCTCCTGGATCGCCGGATGGCGGAACATCAGCGCTTCCACTTCGGCGGGCCAGACCTTGAAACCGGAGGCGTTGATCATCCGCTTGAGCCGGTCGGTCAGGAAAAAATAGCCGTCCTCGTCCATGCGTCCGAGGTCGCCGGAGCGGAAGAAACGGCGGCCGTCGAATTCGACGAAGGCCGCCTCGGTCGCTTCGGGCTGCTTCCAGTAGCCCTTGAAGACCTCGGGGCCGCGGATGAGGATCTCGCCCTGCTCGCCGACCGGCATTTCCTGCAGCGTTTCCGGATCGACCACGCGCGCATCGGTGCTCATGAACGGGACGCCCAGGCACTGCTGCTTGGGGCTGTCGGGCGGGTTGCTGTGCGAAGGCGCGGCGGTCTCGGTCAGGCCGTAGCCCTCGACGTAGCGCAGGCCGTACAGCTCGAACAGGCGCTGGGCGACCGCCTGCGGCATGGCGGCGCCGCCGCCGCCGATGTGGACCAGGCTGGAGAGATCGTATTTGTCAAAGTCGGGGCTGGCGAGCAGGTCGATCACCATGGTCGGGATGTTGGTCCAGGTCGTCACCCGCCAGGCGGAGATCAGCCGGCCGGCCAGGTCGCGGTCCCAGCGCGGCATCATCACCAGCGTCGCGCCGCAATAGATCATCGAGTGCATCACGCTGACCATGCCGGTGATATGGAACATCGGCACGACCTGCAGCGTCACGCTCTCCGCCGTGGCGTTGCCCCAGGCAGCACTGGCGACCGCGTTGTGCATGATGCTCGAGTGCATGTGCATGCAGCCCTTGGGCAGGCCCGTCGTGCCGCTGGTGTAGGGCAGGACGGCAAGGTCGTCGGGGCCGACTTCCAGCGCCGGTGGCTCCGCGCTCCCGGCAACTGCATCGGTCCAGGCCAGCACCTTGCCGCCGGCGAGCCCAGGCAAGGGGTGACGCGTCAGCAGCCAGTCGCGCCAGGCCGCTGGCGGCGCGTTCTCGCCGCCGACCTCCGCGTCGAAAGCATCGGTGAACTGCGTGACCAGCAGGTGCTGCAGCCCCTCGCCCGGAGCGAGGGCGTCGCTGGCCTTGGCCAGCTCCGGCGCGAGGTCGCCGGTCGTGATCGCGAGCCTCGCATCCGGGTCGGTGATGTAGTGCTTGAGCTCCTCGGCTTTGTTCATCGGGTTGACCGGCACGACGACCGCGTTGGCCCGCAGGATGGCGAAGTGGGCGATGACCAGCTGTGGGCAGTTCTGCATGCACAGGATGACGCGGTCGCCGCGCCGGACGCCCAGTTCGTGCAGCTTCGCGGCGAGGCGTTGCGCCTGGGCCGCGACCCCGGCATAGCTGTGGCGGCGGCCGAAGAAGACGATCGCGGCCTTGGCCGGGTAACGGCGGGCGCTGATGGCCAGGTTGTCCCACAGCGAGGTCGCCGGCGGTGTCATCGAATGCGCAAGACGCTTGGGCCAGAACTTGTGGTGGGGACGCTGCATGGGATCTCCTGAAGGCGCCAGCGTAGCGGCGCGCGGCCCTGCCTGCATCAGGGAAGGCCCGGGAGCGCCGAGTCGCGCAGGAGACCCGGCCCCTTAAGATCGGAGCCCGAAGAACAGGAGACGCAGATGAAATTCGTCAGGGGCGCCGTCGCGGCGCTGATGCTCGTGGCCTGCGGCCTTGCCAATGCCGCCTATCCGGAAAAACCGATCCGCGTGGTGATCGGCTTCCCCGCCGGCGGTCCGCTGGACCAGCATGCGCGCTTGCTGAGCGAGCGGCTGCAGGCCGTGCTCGGCCAGCCCATCGTCATCGACTACAAGAGCGGCGCCGGCGGGACGGTCGGCGCCCAGGACGTGATGAAGGCGGCGCCGGACGGCTACACGCTGATGCTGGCGAACACCGGCGTGATGGTGATCAATCCCGGCCTGTATTCGAAGCTGCCCTACGACACGCTGCGCGACTTCACGCCGATCGCCCGCACCGCGATGCAGCCGCTGGCGCTGCTGGTCAACCCGAAGCTGCCCGTCAACAACCTGCGCGAGTTCATGGCCTATGCGAAGGCCCGTCCCGGCCAGCTGAACTACGGCTCGGCCGGCAACGGCGGCATCAGCCACCTGGTGCCGGAGATGTTCAAGAACGAGACCGGCCTGTTCCTGGTCCACATCCCGTACCGCGGCAGCGCACCGGCCTTCACCGACCTGATGGGCGGGCAGGTGCAGTTCATGGCGGAGTCGATCCCGCAGGCCGCGAACTACCACAAGCAAGGCAAGGTGCGCGCGCTCGCTGTCACCAGCCGCGAACGCAATCCGGCGCTGCCCGACACGCCGACCGTGATCGAGGCCGGATTGAAAGGTTTCGAGGTCGTCGGCTTCTACGGCTTCCTCGCGCCCGCCGGCCTGCCGGCCGACGTGAGGGCCCGGCTGAGCGAGGCCTTCCGCCAGGTGCTGGCCAGCCCGGACATCCGCAACCGCATGGTCAGCCAGGGCGCGGACCCGGCCTTCCTGGGCGGCGAGGACTTCGGCAGGTTCCTCGCCGCGGAGATGCCGCGCTGGGCCGACGCGGTGAAGAAGTCCGGCGCCCGGCTCGACTGACGCGCCCCTAGCAGCCCAGCCTCGCGGCCAGCGCGACGAGGCTGGCGCAATGCAGCGTGTTCTGCGGCCGCGACGACACGTCCTTGGGCTGCGCCGCGCCGAATTCCAGCGGCCGCTCGATGTACGCCGTGAGCAGGCCGCAGGCGCGCGCGCCGGCCAGGTCGTCGTGGTGGGCCGCGACCAGCATCACTTCATGCGGCGCCACGTCGAACGTGGCCGCGACACCGAGATAGGTCTGCGGATCGGGCTTGTAGGCGCGGAACACTTCGGCCGACAGGATGCAGTCCCAGGGCAGGCCGGCGCGCTTGGCCATGTCGGTCAGCAGGCCGATGTTGCCGTTCGACAGCGTGCAGACGACGTGGCGCGTCTTCAGCCGCGTCACGCCTTCCACCGAATCCGGCCAGGGATCCAGCCTGTGCCACACCCGGTTCAGGTGGCGCTTGTGCGCTTCGTCCAGGTGCGCGACCCCGAACTTCGCCAGCACCTCGTCGAGGATCATGCGGTGCAGTTCGTCGATGCCGGTCCAGCCCAGCTCGCCCGAGCGCACGCGCTGCATCGCGGGCTTGTAGCCGGCGCGCCAGGCCAGCGCGAATTCGCTGCCGCCCACGCCCAGCTGCATCGCGTCGACCTCGCGCGCGATGCTGCCGTGCCAGTCGACGACGGTGCCGAAAATGTCGAAGGCCAGGATCTTCGGTGTCGCAGTCATCCCGGCAGAATACAGCCATGACCGGCTTTCCGGCGATGCGACACGCCTTGCGCTCCTCCCTGCTCCGATCTGTGCTGGCGCTGCTGGCCGTCTCGGGTCCCGCACTCGCCTTCGACCTGCAGGCGCACCGCGGCGGCCGCGGCCTGATGCCGGAGAACACGCTGCCCGCTTTCGAACACGCGTTGGCGCTGGGGGTGGACACGCTGGAGCTGGACATCGGCGTGACGGCGGACGGCGTTGTCGCGATCGCGCACGACCCCTACCTGAATCCGCTGATCACCCGCGATGGGGCCGGCCAATGGCTGGCGGCAGGCAAGGGGCCGCTGATCCGTTCGCTCACGTTCGCGCAATTGCAGGCCTACGAGCTCGGTCGGATCCAGCCGGGCACGGCCTACGCCGCCACGTTCCCGACCCAGCAAGCGGTCGACGGCACGAAGATGCCGGCGCTCGCGGCGCTGTTCGAGCGCGTCAAGGCGCTGCGTGCGGACCACGTGCGCTTCAATATCGAGACCAAGCTCACGCCGACCGAGCCCGGCGACACGGTCGGCGCCGAGGCGATGACACGCGCCCTGCTGCGGGCCGTGCGCGACGCCGGCATGGCCTCGCGGGTTTCGATCCAGAGCTTCGACTGGCGCACGCTCCAGCTGGTGCAGCAGCTCGAGCCGCGCATCCCGACCGTCTACCTGACGACCCAGACCGCCAACTCCGACAACGTCCGCGACGGCAAGTGGACGGCGGGATTCAGGCTCGCGGATCACGCCAGCGTGCCGAAACTGGTGAAGGCGGCCGGCGGCGCGGTCTGGTCGCCCAACGGCGGCGCGGTGACGGAGGCGCTCGTGAAGGAGGCGCAGTCGCTCGGCCTGAAGGTCATTCCCTGGACCATCAACAATCGCGCCGACCTCGAACGCATGCTGGACTGGGGCGTCGACGGCATCATCACCGACTATCCCGACCGCTTGCGCGAGGCGCTGCGCCGGCGCGATCTGCCGCTGCCGCCGCCGGTCCCGAAAGCCCGTTGAAGCGGACGGCGCGCCGGTCAGCTGCCGTGGCTGTGACCGTGGCGATGGTGCGCATCCGGGAAATGCGGATGGCTGTGCTCCAGCTGCCCGTGCTCGTGCAAATGCGCATGCTGCGTTCCGGCCGGCACCGGCGGGTTGTGGACGTGGTCGTGATGCTCGTCGCCGGCACCGTGCACATGCGCATGGCCGTGCGTCATGAGCTCGTGCCGGTGCGGATGCTGGTGGCGCTCGCTCAGGTGCAAGGCGACGCCGATCGCCATCAGAACGCCGGCCGCCAGCAGCTGCGGCGTGACCGCGTCGCCGAGCAGCAGGATGGCGAGCAGCGCGCCGAAGAACGGAGCGACCGAAAAGTAGGCGCCGGTGCGGCCGGTGCCCAGTTCACGCAGCGCGACCACGAACAGCATCAGGCTGGCGCCGTAGCTGGCGAAGCCAAGCAGCGCCGCGGCGGCGGCGACGGAGGGCGCCGGCCAATGCGCGCCAAGGGCCAGCGCCAGCACCAGGTTGGTCGTTCCGGCGGCGAGCCCCTTGACCATCGCGATCCAGGACGCGTCCGTCAGCGAGACCTTGCGGGTCAGGTTGTTGTCCAGCGCCCAGGCCGCGCAGGCGCCCACGACAGCGAGCGCCGGCAGCCATGCGACCGGGCCGAGCTGCCCCGGCCAGGACAGGACCAGCCCGCCGGCGACGATGGCGGCCATCCCGAGCGCCACCCGGCGATCGACGTTCTCGCGGAACACGGTCCAGGCCAGCAGCGCGGTGAACACGCCCTCGGCATTGAGCAGCAGCGATGCAGTGGAAGCCGCCAGGCCTGCCAGGCCCGACAGCAGCAGCACGGGGCCGACCACGCCGCCCGCGAGAATCGCGCCGGCCAGCCAGGGCCACTCGCCGCGCGCGAGCCGCACCGGAGCCGCGCCGCGCAGCAGGCGCCAGCCGGCCAGGCCGACGCCGGAGCCCAGGTACAGCAGGGCGGCCAGCAGCCAGGGGCCGGTCTCGCCGAGCAGCACCTTCGCCGCCGGCGTGCCGGCGCCGAACAGCAGCGCCGCAAGCAGGGCGGCGAGAACACCGCGCGGGAAAAGGCCGATTGCGTTCGCGCTCATTGCCTCATGCTAACGTGACGGCGCGGCTGCGAGCCGCGAAGGACCTCCCGAATGGCACATGACCATCACCACGGCCATCATCATCACGATCACGACCACCTGCCGCAGGGCGCCGGCGACGCGCCGGCTTACCGGCGGGTCCTGTGGATCGCGCTCGTCGTCAATGCGCTGATGTTCGTGCTCGAACTGGCGACCGGCCTGCGCTCGGGATCGGTGTCCCTGCTGGCCGACGCGATCGACTTTTTCGGCGACGCCGCCAACTACGCCATCTCGCTGGCCGTGCTGTCGCTCGGAGTGGCGTGGCGGGCCCGCGCCGCCATGTTGAAGGCGGCGAGCATGCTGCTGTTCGGCGCCCTCGTGCTGGCGCGCGCCGTCTGGGCGGCGACGCAGGGCGGGGCGCCGGAGGCGGTGACCATGGGAATTGTCGGAGCGCTGGCGCTGGCGGCCAACCTGGGTGTCGCCTGGCTGCTGTACGCCTGGCGCGAGGGCGACGCCAACATGCGCAGCGTCTGGCTGTGCACCCGCAACGATGCGATCGGCAACGTCGCGGTGATGCTGGCGGCGCTGGGAGTGTTCGGGACCGGCACCGCCTGGCCGGACCTGGCGGTCGCGGCCGTGATGGCGGCGCTGGCCCTCAGCGCAGGCGCTTCCGTCCTGCGCCAGGCCCGGCACGAACTGGCACGCGCCTGAGGACCGGGTTCAGCGGCCGAGGATGCGGCTGAACAGGATGCCGGCCGCGAACGCGATCCCGAGGGCCGTGAGCGGATTGTCCTTGACCTGCTCGCGCACGACGCCGCCGTATTCCTCCTGCCAGCCCGTCACCTTCTCGCTGCCCGAGGCGACGGTCTGTTCGAGCTTGTCGACGGCTTCGTGGGCCTTCTGGGCGACGCGCTTGACGACGTTGCCGGTTCCGTTCAGGCCGGAGTTGGCGCCGTTGCTCGTGCTGGTGGAGTCCATGGTTTCGCTGTTCATGCTGTTTCCTCTCGGGGTGTGTTGGAAAAAAAATGCCAGCGGCGCCGGCAGTACTGCACTGTAGGTAGCCCAGCCTTGCCATGCTGTCGGGAAACCGGGGGCAGGCGATGTAGGAAATCTCCTTCCTTCAGCGGGCGAGTCGATAATTGCCGACCCATGAGCCCTGACGCACCCAACTCCATCGCCGCGGTCGCCGGCCTCGAGATCGGCCACTTCACCGATCCGCGGCGCCCGACCGGCTGCACGGTCGTCATCGCCCGGGACGGCGCGGTGGCCGGCGTCGACGTCCGCGGCGCCGCCCCCGGAACCCGCGAAACCGACCTGCTGGCGCCGACCAACCTGGTGGAGCGGGTCCATGCCATCGTGCTGGCCGGCGGCAGCGCCTGGGGCCTGGAAGCCGCCACCGGCGTGGTCCGCTGGCTGGAGGAGCAGGGCGTCGGCATGCCGGTCGGCCCGGCGCGCCTGCCGATCGTTCCCGCGGCCGTGCTGTTCGACCTGCTGGTCGGCGACTCCGGCGTGCGCCCGGATGCGCAAGCCGGTTATCGCGCCTGCCAGGCGGCGTCGCGCAATCCACCGGCCGAAGGGAACGTCGGCGCGGGGGCCGGCGCGGCCGTCGGCAAGGTCTTCGGGATCGCCCGCGCGATGAAGGGCGGCATCGGCAGCGCGTCGGTCACGGTCGACGGCGTCACCGTCGCGGCCCTGATCGCCTGCAACGCGCTGGGCGACGTGATCGATCCGGACACGGCCCAGGTGATCGCCGGCGCCCGGACGGCCGACGGCAAGCGGCTCATCGACACCCGGCGCGCCCTGCTCGCCGGCGAGGCGCCCAGGCCGCTGATCGCCGGCACCAACACCACCATCGGCGTGATCGCCACCGATGCGGTCATCACCAAGATCCAGGCCACGCGCCTGGCGCAGATGGGCCACGATGGCCTGGCCCGCAGCATCAACCCGGTCCACACCATGTCGGACGGCGACACGCTGTTCGCGCTCGGCACCGGCGCCGCGGGCAAGAGCCTGGGCATGATGACGCTGGGCACGATGGCGGCCGAAGTGACGGCCAGGGCGGTCGCGCGGGCCGTGCGCGCCGCCCAGGGGATCAGCGTCGACGGCCTGAGCTTGCCGGCGCTCGCCGACCTCGGGCCCGGATGACGCGGCCGGCGATGCCCAAGGCCATCCGCTTCACCCTGGTCTCGATCCGCGACCTGGCCCTCTCGGCCGGGCCGTTCGCGCTGCTGGCCGCCGCCCTGCTGCTGCTGGCGTACCTGTGGCTCGATCCGACACCGCCCAAGAAGGTGACGCTGGCCACCGGCCCGGCCCAGAGCGCCTACGACGAATTCGGCAAGCGCTACAAGAAGGCGCTGGCCGCCAACGGCATCGAGGTGACGCTGCTGGCGACCGAAGGTTCGTCGGCCAATCTGCGCTTGCTGCGCGAGGGCAAGGTGGACCTCGGCTTCGTTCAGGGGGGCAGCGACGCCCGCGCGGCCAGCGAGGAAAGCGGCATCGAGTCGCTGGGCAGCCTGTTCGTCGAGCCGGTCTGGCTGTTCTATCGCGAGCAGGCGGCGCAGGCGGTGGAGCCCTCGGGCACGCTCGGCGCCCTGCCCCAGCTCGCCGGACTGCGGCTGAACGTCGGCACCCCGGGCAGCGGCGTGCCGACGCTGATGGACAAGCTGTTCGAGGCCAACGGCATCGCGCCCGGGGGGATCAGGCTCTCGGCGCTGGAGCAGACGCCGGCCACCGTCGCCTTCCTGGGCGGCGAGATTGACGCGCTGGTGTTCGCCTCGGCGCCCGAATCGCTGATGGTGCAGATGCTGCTGCAGACGCCCGGCGTCAAGCTGATGGATTTCGGCCAGAGCGAAGCCTATTCGCGCCGCTTCCCCTTCCTGACGCCGGTGCTGCTGCCGCGCGGCGTGGTCGACCTGGCGCACGACGTGCCCAAGCAGAACGTGCGGCTGGTCGCGACGACGACCGCGATGCTGGCGCGCGAGGGCACGCATCCGGCGCTGCTGCAGCTGTTCGTGCAGGCCGCGCGCGATTTCCACGCGCCGCCCGGCTGGTTCAACCGCGCCGGCGCCTTTCCGACCACCGAGCACAGCGAATACCCGATCTCGCGCGAAGCCGAGCGCACCATCAAGAGCGGCGCGCCCTTCCTGCAGCGTTACCTGCCGTTCTGGCTGGCCAACCTGGTCGAGCGCATGTGGCTGGTGCTCGGCATCATCATCGCCATCCTGCTGCCGCTGTCGCGCATCGTGCCGCCGCTGTACGAGTTCCGCATCCGCTCCCGGGTGTTCCGCTGGTATGGGCAGCTGCGCGAGATCGAGAACCGGATGCAGGCGGGCGAGGATCCTGCGCAACTGGCGCAGGAGCTGGAGCAGCTCGAGCAACGCGCGGGCAAGGTGAGCGTGCCGCTGTCGTATGCGGACGAGCTCTATGCGCTGCGCAACAACGTCGCGCTGGTGCGCCGCAAGCTGGAAGAGCGCTGACGCCCCGCGCTACAGGCGCAGGTCGGGACTGTTGTTGACGGCGGCCTGCGCGACGGCGTCCAGGGCGACGGCGACGACCGCCTGGTCGGAGATCAGCCGCAGGCCCTGCCCGGCGACCAGCTGGTCGAGCAGGCGCCGCGTCATCGAATGGCTCTTGCCGGCCGCGTCGCTGAACATGAACAGCGTGCCGTGCGGGCTGGCCCAGGTCAGCTGCAAGCGGTTCCAGCGCCCTTCCATCAGCATCTCGACCCAGGCGCCCGGCTGCAGGCCGTCGTCGCCCAGGGTCGGCACCGCTTCCATCCAGTCGGCGCCGGCCTGCGCCTGGGCCTGGGTTCCGGCCATGGTGGACTGGTACAGCGCCAGGCGGCCAGCCGCGTGGTGGGTCTCCATGAAGCCCGATTCCTGGGCTTCGCCCGGCGCCAGCCAGGGGCTTTTCACGTCGCCGCTCTCCTGCGCGAACCAGCTTTCCAGCTCCTGGGCGCTCATCGGCGCGTGCTGCGATGACGCCGGCACCAGCGCCCGCTGCTGCATCACGACCAGCATGTCGATGAAACGCTTGGTTTCGGTCGCGGGATAGTCGATGCTGGCCAGGCCCTCGCGGATCTTCTCGAGCAGCCTGGGCGCGATGCGCGCCAGTCGCATCGGATTGCCGCCGGCCAGCTGCGGCTGCGCGCTCCACAGCAGGTCGCCCAGCAGGCCGGTGTAGCCGCCCGGATCGCTCGACGCGGCCGGGTCGGACAGGCGAGCCTGAGCGATCACCTGCGACCATGGGCCGGCGACGAAACCGGCGATCTCGCGCGCCGCGCCGGCGACGTCGGGCCGCGCCTTCAATTGTTTGCTCACCTTGCCCGCCAGCAGGTTGCGCTGCTCCGCGTGCAGCAGCGCCTGCACGGCTTTCTGCCGGTGCCGGCGCTCGCGCTTGTTCTGCTCGCCCCAGGCCTCCTCGAGCGACGTCAGCGCGAACTCGAAGGGATCGCCGCCCGGCACGCGCGTGGCCAGCAGCGCATCGACGGCCTGCTGCAGCGGCTCGTAAAAGGCGTCGAAGCCCGGCGCGTCCACCGCCGACCAGGCCAGGCTGCGCTGCGTCATCTGCTCCAGCAGGCGCCGTGCGGGATGGCTCTTGTCGCTGAAAAAGCGCGGGTCCTCCAGCACCAGGCGCAGCAGGGCCGGCTCCAGGTCGCGCACGGCCTGCTGGACCGGCGACAGCAGTCGCACGTCGCCGGCGATGTTCTCGATCATCAGCGTCACGACTTCCAGGCCGAGCGCCTGGCCCGGACTCGTCGCTTCGCGCCGCATCCGCTCGCGCACGGCGCCCATCGGCGTCTGCGGCTGGACCGGCGAGGTCGCGCGCTGCTTGAGCCGCGTCACCACGCGGTCGACCTGCTTCATCTCCTCCAGCGTTTCGAAGGCGGCGGGGACGGTGGGCGAGAAATCGGGCGGCAGGTCGATCCGCTCGCCGCTCTCGAACTCGCGCTCGAACTTGGCGGCGAAGGAATTGGCGCCATGCTCGAACTGGCCCGACAGCAGCCGCCGCAATTCACGCAGGTTCAGCAGGGTGCTCGCCTGCGGGCCCGGCGACACCTGTTGCACCGCGGCGGCGGCGCCGACCAGATCGCGCATCGGAGTGGCGACGTAGCCGGCCGGGGAAACGCCTTGCTGGCGCAGGATCTGGGACAGCTCGCGGTACACCAGCGCGAGCTCGGGCCCGAGCGCCTCGCCCAGGTGCTGCATCCAGCGGGTGCGCACCGCCGTCGGGATCGGGCTTTGCATGGTGACGGTGCGCAGGGCCCGGACATAGACCTCGGGCCGCAGCGGATTGCGCTCCACCTGCACCGTCCGCAGGCCCTGGACGGCGCAGACCAGGCCGTTGAGCTCCGCCAGCTCCGCTTCCACGGCCTGGGCGACGGCCTGCTGGGCGCGGACCACCTCCACGCTTTCCTGCAGCTGCTCCTCGCCCATGAGTTCCAGCGAGTCGAAGCTCAGGGCCGAGGCGCGGGCATTGGCGCCGGCGATGGCCTGCGCGAACTCCGACAGCAGGGCCTGGGGATAGGACTCCCACAGCGCCTCCTGGTGCTTCATCAGGATGCGCGCCGCTTCGGTCAGCAGGTTGCGCTCCTGCGCGTCGTGCATGCCGCCGGCGCGCTGGGCCATGGACTTGATGCAGCGGGCCACCAGCCGCTGCATCAGCGCGTGGCCCCGGCTCGCCGCCTCCTTCATGCAGGAACGGTACAAGGACTGGTAGGACACGTTCTGCGGGGCGGCGGGCATGGGACTCCTCCCTATTTCAGGGCTTTATATCTCATCCGTTTCGGTTTCGCACCTTCTTCGCCGAGGCGGCGCTTCTTGTCGGCTTCGTACTCCTGGTAGTTGCCGTTGAAGAAGGTCCACTGGCTGTCGCCTTCGGCGGCCAGGATGTGGGTTGCGATGCGGTCGAGGAACCAGCGGTCGTGGCTGATCACCATCACGCTGCCGGCGAATTCGAGCAGCGCGTCTTCCAGGGCCCGCAGCGTTTCCACGTCCAGGTCGTTGGACGGCTCGTCCAGCAGCAGCACGTTGCCGCCGGCGATCAGCGTCTTGGCCAGGTGCAGACGGCCGCGCTCGCCGCCCGACAGCGTGCCGACGCGCTTTTGCTGGTCGCCGCCGTTGAAGTTGAACCGGCCGGCGTAGGCGCGGCTGGCCATCTGGAACTTGCCGACGTTCAGGATGTCGAGGCCGCCGGAAATGTCTTCCCACACGGTCTTGTTGTCCGTGAGTTCGTCGCGGTGCTGGTCGACGAAGGCCATGCGCACGGTGGAGCCGATCACCACCTCGCCGGAATCGGGCTTCTCCTTGCCGGCGATCAGCTTGAACAGCGTCGACTTGCCGGCGCCGTTCGGGCCGATGATGCCGACGATGGCGCCGGCCGGGACGGTGAAGCTCAGGTTGTCGATCAGCACCCGGTCGCCGAAGGACTTGGTGACGTTGTGGAACTCGAACACCTGCGTGCCCAGGCGCTCGGCCACCGGGATGTAGTTCTCCTGGGTCTCGTTGCGCTTCTGGTATTCGACGTCGCTCAGTTCCTCGAAGCGGGCCAGGCGCGTCTTGCTCTTGGCCTGGCGTGCCTTGGGGTTCTGGCGCG
>JAQGNJ010000157.1 GCA_028291885.1 Ramlibacter sp.
GCAAGGAATCGGCACGACCGGCGGCGACGGCTTGCAGCGCGGGCCGCAGGCCACGCCAGAGCCGCTGCAGTTCCCGGTGCTCGCTCGCGAGTCCGCCCGTGATCTCGTGCAGGCAGACCGCGTCCGATCCCGCCATCGATTCGATCAGCGCCGGGAACAGGCCATCTTCCGAGTCGGCCTGGTGCGACGGCCAGGCGCGGTCGAAGAACTCCAGCAGTCGCGGCAGCACCGCCCTGGCCTGGCCGTCGAAGCCGCATTCCGCCAGATAGAGCACCAGCCGCCGCAGGCTGGCACAGTGGCCCAGCAGGCGCTGGTTGCGGCCCGCCATCGCCTGCAGCGGATCCTCGGCGCCGGGCGGCGGCTCGGGGATCACGCTGAAGGCGGGTGCGGTGGACATCCGCAAAATGTAGCGCTGCGGACGCTGCCGTGCGCGCGCTTGTCACCTTTCCCGCACTGCCCGCGTCTAACGACACGGAAACCAGGAAGACAACGATGCCGCCCCGCCACCTGAATGCCGTCCCCCGCCTGCCCGTCGCCGCGCGCAGCGACGCCGAACTGGCGGCCGGCGCCGTCGCCGGCGACGCGAGCGCCTTCGAGGCGATGGTGAGGCAGCACAACCGCCTGCTGTTCCGCACCGCCCGCGGCATCGTCGCCGACGACGCGCAAGCGCAGGACGTGGTGCAGGAAACCTGGCTGCGCGCTTTCGGCAAGCTCGCCTCCTGGCGCGGCGAGGCGGCGCTGGGAACCTGGCTGGCGCGCATGGCCATCAACATCGCCGTGAGTTCGCAACGCCGCAAGGGCCGGCTGGTGCAGCTGCGCGACGATGGCCCGACGGAGGACGCCATGGACACGACCGACGCCCCCGGCAACGAAACACCGGACGCCACAGCCGAACGCTCGGAGATGCGCGCGCTGCTGCAGTCCTCGATCGAGGGCCTGCCGCCGATCTACCGCAGCGTCTTCATCCTGCGCGCCGTCGAAGAGATGAGCGTCCAGGAGGCGGCCTTCTGCCTCGACCTCAGCCAGGACGTGGTCAAGACCCGGTTCCTGCGGGCGCGGGCCATGCTGCGCGACGAACTCGCCACCCGGATCGAGACCGGCGCCCACGACACCTTTGCCTTCGCCGGCGCGCGCTGCGACGCGGTGCTGGCCCATGTGATGGCCCAACTGCGGCGGCAAGGCCGCATCCGGCCGGATTCAAGCAAGGTCCAACCAAAGGAAGCACCATGAAATCGCAAATCTCCATCGACGCATCGCAACTGCTGGTCGCCCGCCGCCGCGCGCTCTCGGTCTCGGGAGCTGTCCTGTCCGCCGGCGCCGTCGCCCTGCTGGGCGGACGCGACGCCATGGCCGCGGGGACGAAAGAATCCGCCGCCGAAACCGCCGGCGACGTGCGCATCCTCAACACCGCGCTCGGCGCGGAACTCGAGGCGATCGCCGCCTACCAGGTCGGCGCCGAAAGCGGCCTTCTGAGCGCCGGAGTGCTGCCCGTGGCATTGCAGTTCCAGGGTCACCACAAGGAGCATGCCGACGCGCTGGCGGCGACCGTGCGCAAGCTCGGTGGCACGCCGGTTGCCGCGAAGGCCAAGTACGGCTTCCCGGTCGAGAAGCTCAAGAACCAGAACGACGTTCTGCGCTTCGCCGCCGGGCTGGAGAAGGGCGCGGTCTCCGCCTACCTCGGCGCCGTACCGGTGTTCAGCGACCGCGCGCTGTCGCAGGTTGCCGCCAGCATCCTCGGCGACGAGGCCATGCACTGGGCCGTGCTGCGCCAGGTGCTCGGCGACTCGCCGGTCCCCTCCGCGTTCATGTCATGAGCGGCTCGCGGCTTGCCGCGGCGGCCGCGGTCCTGGCCGGTCTGCTTGCCGGCGGGCCCGTGTCCGCCGCGGTGGATGCCGGCGCACTGCAGCGCGGCGAGCAAATCTATTCGCGCTGCGCCGCCTGCCACGGCATCGAAGGCAACCGGACCGGGCCGCAGCACTGCGGCCTGTTCGGACGCCGCGCCGGGACCGCGCCGGGTTTCGCGATGTACTCGAAAGCGATGCGCGAGTCGGCCATCGTCTGGGACGCCCGCACCCTGGACCGTTTCATCGAGGACCCGATGAATGCCGTGCCGGGAACGGCGATGGGCTATGCCGGCGTCAAGGACCCGAAGGAACGCGCCGACCTGATCGCCTGGCTGCAGCAGGCGACGCGGGCCGGAAGGTCCTGCAAGCCGCAGCCCTAGGGCTTGCGCGGCTGCATCTTGCGGGTGAGGTCGCCGACCGCCTCGTATTCGGACGTGATCTCCGCCGCCAGCGCGCGGGCCGGCTGCCACTCCTGGACGATTCCCAGCGGCAGCAGGCGCGCGGCGATCGCGGGGTTCTTCACGGTCTTCTCCAGCGCCGCTAGCAGCGCCTGCGTCACTTCGGCCGGCACGCCGGCAGGGGCGAAGAAGCCGAACCAGACGCCCTGCAGCTCCTGCTTGTAGCCCAGCTTGCCGAGCGTGGGCACCGCGGGCAGGTCCGGGAACGGGCTGGAGATCGCGATGCCGCGCAGCGTTCCGGCCTTCAAATGCGCCGCGACCGCACCGAGCCCAAGAACCACGCCTTCGACCTGGCCGCCGAGCACGTCGGTCACGGCGGGCGCAGCGCCCTTGTACGGGACCGACGTGATGTCCGCACCGGTCATCGAGTTGATCAGCTGCACGCTGACATCGCCGGCCGACCCCGCGCCGGCCGTGCCGATGCGCACGCTGCCCGGCGCCTTTTTCGCCTGCGCGACGAAGTCCCTGAAGTCGTGGAACGGCGCGTCCTTGCGCACGACGAGGATGGACGGCGTGCGGGTGCTGAGCGCCAGCGGCGTCAGGTCCCTGAGCGGATCGAAGCCGGCGGACTGCGGCTCGAGCACGCGGCGGATCGTGAGCGGGCCGTTCTGCGCGAACAGGATCGTGTAGCCGTCCTTCTTCGCCGCGATGACGGCCTGCACGCCGATCGCCCCGCCGGCGCCGGGCCGGTTCGACACGATCACCGGGACCTGCAGCTGGCGCGACAGCTCCTCGCCCAGGGCCCGGGCCGTGGTGTCCGCGGCATCGCCCGGAGCGAGCGGCGTCACCAGCGTGACGGGACCTTTCGGGTAGGCGTCGGCGCGCGCGTGCAGCGGTGCGCAAACCAGCGCCAGTGCCGCGGCCAGGGGAGCGATCAGGGCGCGCATCACAGCGGGATCACCAGCAGGGTTTCGACGACCCGCGAATCGAGCACGAACATGCGCGAGCGGAAGCGCGGCCGGCCCTCGCGGATCTCCACCAGGTCGCGGCACTGGCCGCTGGCGAAGATCTTCATGTCGCCGTCCAGGTCCATCGTGCGCACCACGAGGAAGTTCGAGCGCACCTGCAGCGCGCCGTCCTGCTCGCCGACGATCTGCACGCCCGACACGATGTGGCGGTAGTGGTGCGGCTCGTAGATGTTGGCGATGCGCATCGACTTGATGCGGTCGCGCAGCTGCGCCGCCGAATGCGCGTCGATCAGGGAGACCGGCAGGTTGCGGTCGGCGTTGAAGCGCGACTTGACGGTGTAGCGGCCTTCGGGCGCCAGCAGCTCGCAGATCGCCTCGACCCGGTCCTCGTCGATGGCGCGGGCCCATTCGTAGACCAGGTTCTCGACCGCGCGGAAGTGTTCTTCTTTCAGCAGTGTCATGTTCACAGCCCCATGTCCTGCCGGTAGACGTTCCAGAAATTTCGGATGGCGCGCTCGGACAGCTTGCTGCTGCCGCCGCTGTCCAGGTCCTTGCCGCCCATCTCGATGAAGGACTCGCCCGTGGCGCCGTCGGCCATCGCGCGGTTCATCATTTCGCAGACCGCGGCGTCTTCCACCGAGATCATGCCGGCGGAACCCGCCAGGTTGGCCTGCACCAGGCGCATGCGCGTGGTCTCCTCGTCGTCGTCGGCAAAGCCGAAATAGGTCCAGACCAGGTCGGCCTGGCCCGGGCCCTTGGGCAGGAGCTGGCGCGTCGCCAGGCTGTTGGCGATCTGGTGCAGCACGAAGGACGGGTAGGTCGTCAGGATCTGCACGCTGACGCCGTCGCCGAACTCGTCGCGCCACTTCAGGATGCTCGGGTCTTCCAGCTTCATGCCCTCGTTGTGCGAGCGCAGGGCGGAAGCGGTTTCCTGGTAGTCGGCCGAAGCCTTCTCGGTGCCGGCCTTGGTGTAGAAGTAGACGTGCCGGCCCGACTGGTCCAGCA
>JAQGNJ010000159.1 GCA_028291885.1 Ramlibacter sp.
TACGAATACGACAACGGCCTGGTGCTGCTGCACATGGACGACGCGCAACGCATCTTCCGGCTGGAGGGGCCGACCGGCATCCGCCTGAAGCTCAAGGACCTGCACCAGGCGCGCGAAGTGGCGTCGCAGCTGGCGGGGACGATGAGCGACCCGGTGCTGATCAAGGACTGGACGCGCCAGAACCGCACCTGGTTCGCGGCCGTGCAGCTGGAAAAACGGATGATGTTCATCATCCTCACGCTGATCGTGGCGGTCGCGGCCTTCAACCTGGTGAGCACGCTGGTGATGACGGTCACCGACAAACGCGCGGACATCGCGATCCTGCGCACGCTGGGCGCGAGTCCCGGCAGCATCATGGGCATCTTCGTCGTGCAGGGCGCCATGGTCGGCGTGATCGGCACGCTGGCCGGCCTGCTGCTCGGCCTGGGCATCGCGCTGAACATCGACGTCATCGTGCCGGCGCTGGAGCAGGCGCTCAACGCCAGCTTCCTGCCCAAGGACATCTACCTGATCAGCCGCATGCCCAGCGAGCCGCAGCAGTCCGACATCGTGCCGATCGCGCTGATCTCGCTGGCCCTGGCCTTCGTCGCCACCATCTATCCGAGCTGGCGCGCCAGCCGCGTCAATCCGGCCGAGGCCCTGCGCTATGAATGAATCCGAGGGCGTCGTCCTGCAGTGCCGCGGCCTGACCAAGCGCTTCACCGAGGGACCGCTGGACGTGGAGGTGCTGCACGGCATCGACCTGCAGGTGCGCGCCGGGGAGACGCTGGCGATCGTCGGTGCCTCCGGTTCGGGCAAGAGCACGCTGCTGCACCTGCTGGGCGGGCTCGACGCGCCGACCCTGGGGACGGTGCAGTTGATGGGGCGCGAGATGTCGCGCCTGTCCGCCGCCGAACAGGGCCACCTGCGCAACCAGCACCTGGGCTTCGTCTACCAGTTCCATCACCTGCTGCCGGAATTCAGCGCGCTGGACAACGTGGGCATGCCGCTTCGCATCCGCCGCCTGCCGATGGAGGAATGCCATGCGCAGGCGGCCAGGACGCTCGAATCCGTCGGCCTGAAAGAGCGGGTGAAGCACCGGCCCGCCGAACTCTCGGGCGGCGAGCGCCAGCGCGTCGCGATCGCGCGCGCGCTGGTGACCCGTCCGGCCTGCGTGCTCGCCGACGAGCCCACCGGCAACCTCGATCGCAGCACCGCCGACGGAGTCTTCGAGCTGATGCTGCGGCTGGCCCGCGAGCAGGGGACCGCCTTCGTCCTCGTCACCCACGACGAAACGCTCGCGGCCCGCTGCGGTCGTCAATTGCGGTTGACTTCCGGCCGGCTGGGGTAAAGACCGGACTCCCGACGGCAATCCGTCTTCAGAGAATCCGGTTGAACCAGAGCAGGGAGAGGCCGGCGGAGAGCAGCGAGAGCGCGGCCGCGGCCAGGGCCAGCAGGCCGGAGATCTCGGTTTCCTTCTTCTCCACCGTCAGGCGCGAACTGAGCGTGCTGTAGACCTTCTTCAGGTCGCCCGCGTTGCCGGCGTAGAAGTACTCGGCATTCGTCTTGTTGGCGATGGCCTTGAGGGTTTCCTCGTCCAGCCGCACCCGCATCGACCAGCCCTCGAAACCGATGGTCTCGCCATCCACCGTGCCGATGCCGACCGTGTAGACGCGCACGCCGCGGTCCGCCGCGAGCTTGGCGGCTTCCAGCGGATCGACGCCGGTGGTGCGCTGGCCATCGGTCAGCATGATGATGGCCGCGGAGGTGTAGGAGCCGGGCGCCACGGGCGTGAACGCCTTCTTCTCCTTGCGCTCCTGGTCCAGCGAAAAGCCGCGCTGGCGGTCGCGCCCGCCCTGCAGCGACTCCAGCTCGATGCCGGCGTCCGGGAACAGCGTGGCCAGCGACATCACGATGGCGTTGCCGGTGGCGGTGGCGCGCTGCAGCTGGAAACGGTCGATCGCGGTGACCAGGTCTTCGCGGTTGATCGTCGGCAGCTGGGCGACCTGGGCCGAACCGGCAAAGGCGACGATGCCGACTTTGACATGGCGCGGCAGGTCGGCCAGGAAGGACTTGGCGGCGTTCTGCGCCGCGACCAGCCGGCTCGGCTGCACGTCGGTGGCGCGCATGCTGCCCGAGACGTCCATCGCGAGCATGATGGTCTGCTGGTTCGACGGCAGCGTGATCACCGCCATCGGCCGGCTGGCGGCCAGCACCATCGCGCCCAGCGCCAGCAGGAAAAGCGCCGGCGGGACGTGGCGCCGGATGGTCTGGCCCGGACCCATCGCCTCCTTGACGATGGACAGCGAGGCGTAGCGCAGCGCCATCTTCTTCTTGCGCCGCAGCAGCCACAGATACAGCAGCACCAGCAGCGGCATGAGCAGCATCAGCCACAGGAATTCAGGCCATTGGAAGTACATGATGGGTCTTTCCCGTTCAGGCAGCCTGCTTGAGATGGCCGGGCAAGCCGCCCGACGTCAGCCGCGAGCGGCGCTTGCGCATCTCGGTGAAACGGACGATGGCGTCGACCAGGTCGGCATCGGTGGACAGCTCGAGCGCGTCGACGCCGGCGCGCACCAGCGTCTGGCGCAGCTCGGCCTCGCGCTGCGCCGCGATCCGGGCGAAGCGCTTGCGAAACCCGGCGTCGTGGGTGTCCACCAGCATCTGTTCGCCGGTCTCGACGTCGCGGATGGTCAGCAGCCCGAGGTCGGGAAGCTGCAGCTCCATCGGGTCCAGCAGCCGGACCGCCACGACCTCATGGCGTTGCGCGAGGTGGCCCAGCGGCTTTTCCCAGCCGGGCTCGGTGATGAAGTCGGACACGACAAAGATCGTGGAGCGGCGTTTGATCATGGCCGCGCCGGAGTCCAGCAGCTCGGCGAGCCGGGTCGGGCCGGCCTCGACCGAAGCCGGCCGGCCCCGGATGGTGTCCAGCAGGTGCAGCACGTGGCGGCGGCCGCCTCGGGTCGGGATGTAGCTGTCCACCCCCGAGCCGTAAAGCATGGCGCCGACGCGGTTGCCGTGCCGGGTCAGCATGCGCGCCAGCACGGCGACGAATTCGGCCGAGACCTGGCGCTTGCGCTGCTCGCCCGAGCCGAAGTCCACGGACGGACTCAGGTCCAGCAGGAACCACGCCGCCATCTCGCGGTCTTCGGTGAAGACGCGCACATGCGGTGTGCCGGTGCGCGCCGTGACATTCCAGTCGATGTGGCGGACGTCGTCGTGGTGCTGGTATTCGCGCAGGTCGGCCAGGTCCAGCCCGGCGCCGCGCAGCAGCGTGCGGTAGTCGCCCTGCAGCAGGCCGTCGAGCCGCCGGATCACCGTCCACTCGAGGCGGCGCAGCACGTGCTCGGAGCTCTCGGCAACCGAGGGCGTCCGCTCCGGCCCCTGCCCGTCCTGGCCCGCGTCCGGCGAACCGGGGCGGCCGGCGATCTTATGCAGCCAGCTTTTCATGTTCGAGCGGCCGCGGAGGCGCCGGGATCCGGGTCATGATCTTGCCCACCAGGCTGTCGGCCGACATGCCCTCCGACAGCGCCTCGTACGACAGCACCAGCCGGTGCCGCAGCACGTCGGGAACCAGGTCGGTCATGTCCTCGGGCAGGGCATAGGTGCGCCCGCGCATCATCGCCAGCGCGCGCGCGCCTTCGGTGAGGTTGATGGTGGCCCGCGGGCTGGCGCCGAAGGTCAGGTACTTGCCCAGTTCCTTCAGGCCGTGCTTCTCGGGCGTGCGGGTGGCCGACACCAGCTTGACGGCGTACTGCACCAGCGACGGGTCGACGTAGACGCGCCGGCATTCCTGCTGCAGCACGGCCAGCTGCTCCGTGCTTGCGACGGAGGACACGGTGACGGCCGGGCCGGTGACGCGTTCGACGATGACGAATTCTTCCTCGTCGGTCGGATAGTCGACCAGCACCTTCATCATGAAGCGGTCCACCTGCGCCTCGGGCAGCGGGTACGTGCCTTCGGTCTCGATCGGGTTCTGCGTCGCCATCACCAGGAAGGGGCTGGGCACCTTGTGCGTCTCGCCGGCGATGGTGACCTGGCGCTCCTGCATCACTTCCAGCAGCGCGCTCTGCACCTTGGCCGGGGCACGGTTGATTTCGTCGGCCAGCAGCAGGTTGGTGAACACCGGGCCGAGCGCGGTGGAGAAGTCGCCGGTCTTCTGGTTGTAGATGCGGGTGCCGACCAGGTCGGAAGGCACCAGGTCGGGCGTGAACTGGATCCGCTTGAACTGGCCGCGCATGGTGTTGGCCAGTGTCTTGATGGTCAGCGTCTTGGCCAGGCCGGGAACGCCTTCCACCAGCAGGTGGCCTTGCGCCAGCATGGCGACCATCACGCGTTCGAGGAACCTGTCCTGGCCGACGACGACGCGCTTGACCTCGTAAAGGATCTGCTCCATCAACTGGGCGGTTGCGCTGTCCTGGCGAGTCGGGTCGGTCATAGGGATGTGGGGCTGGTGGCTGGGGATGGGAAGACGCAGCGCGCAGGCGCGGCGTCAGAACGGGGGCAGGCCGGCCGCGCTCGCGGCGTTCTCGATCGGCACGGCGAAGCCGATGCCCAGGAAGGTGCGCGCCGTGGTCGGGTTCAGGATGGCGGTGACGATGCCCACCACCTCGCCGTCCATCGTCACCAACGGGCCGCCGGAGTTGCCGGGATTGGCCGCCGCGTCGAACTGGATCAGGTTCTTCATTTCCTGCTTGCCCTCGGGCGAGCGGAACACGCGCTTCAGGCCGGAAACGATGCCGCCCGAAGCCGACGGCCCGATGCCGAAGGGGAAGCCCACGGCCAGCACCTTGTCGCCCGGGGCGAGGTCGCTGGTCGAGCGCATGGTGGCGGCGATCATGTCGTCGGGGATCTTGCTGGCCTGCAGCACCGCCAGGTCGTTCTCCGGCTGGACGCCGCTGATGGACGCGCTCGATTCCAGCCCGTCGGAGAAGATCACCTTGATCCGGTCGGCGCCGGAGACCACGTGCAGGTTGGTGAGGATCACGCCCTTGTCGATGATCACCACGCCGGTGCCCACGCCCTGCTCGACGTCCTCGTCCTCCGCGGCGGCCGCCTCGCCCGGCGCCGGGCCGAGCGCCTTGGGCTTGGGTGCGAGCCTCGCGTTCTTCAGGTCCTTCTCGTCCTTCAACCGGCTTTTCTTGACGTAGCTGATGACGCGCACCACGGAGGGGCTGATCTTGTCGTAGGCCCGGGCGTATTCGGATGGCATGACCTGGGTTTCCATGGTCTTCATCACCGCCGCGTTGATGTCTTCCTGCGTCAGCTTGCGCGGCCCGGGCCGCAGCGACAGGGCCAGCGTGACCGCAAGCAGCAGCGCGAGCAGGACGATGGCCGACCAGAGCAGGCGGGGACTGGAGGCGGACAGGCGGGATGCGGGCGCGGAGCCCGGGGAGGGAACCGCCGGCGCTGCGTCGGCGGCAGGCGTCGCCTGCGAGACGCGGCCGGGACGGCTGGAGCTGTAGAGGGCTGGCCTGCGCATCCGTTCACCTTTGGAAACTTCGGGGGAAAACGAAAACACACGGTATCACGGTTTTGTCGGCCCTGCACGGGATTGCGGCATCATCCGGGGCCATGGCGCCCTGGATCGACACCCACTGCCATCTCGACGCGCCGGAGTTCGCGCCCGACCGTGCGCAGGCGCGCGAGCGGGCCGCGCGGGCGGGTGTGCGCGTCTGTGTTCTTCCCGCGGTCGAGGTGGGGAATTTCGACGCGGTGCGCGCACTGGCCCATGCCCATGGCGACGGCTACGCCCTGGGCATCCATCCGCTGTGCACCGGGCGCGCCGGGGACGGCGACCTGGAAGTCCTGGACCATGCCCTGACGCAGCACCGCGCCGATGCGCGCCTGCTGGCGGTCGGGGAGATCGGCCTGGACTACTTCGTGCCGGGCCTGGACGCCGGGCGCCAGGAATTCTTCTACCGCGAGCAGCTGGCACTCGCCCGCAAGCACCGCCTGCCGGTGGTCCTGCACGTGCGGCGCTCGGCCGACCGGCTGCTCAAGGAGTTGCGCGGCGCCGGCGTCGGCGGCATCGCCCATGCGTTCAACGGCAGCGTCCAGCAGGCCGGGCAATTCCTGGACCTGGGTTTCAAGCTGGGCTTCGGCGGCAACCTGACCTACGAGCGGGCTCAGCAGATCCGCCGCCTGGCGACCAGCCTGCCGCTCGATGCCATCGTGATGGAGACCGATTCGCCCGACATCCCGCCGCACTGGCTTTATGCGACGGCGCAGCAGCGGGAGGCCGGCCAGCCGCAGGGCCGCAACGAACCCGCCGAGCTGCCGCGCATCGCGCAGGTGCTGGCGCAGTTGCGCGGGATCGCGGTCGGGGAGCTCGCCGAAGCGACCACCCGCAACGCGCTTCAGGCGCTGCCGGGACTGGTGACCTTGCTCACCGCCTCCTGAATCGAGCGTTGCGCGGTGCGCACTTCCGGCACCGGGTAACCGGCGGCGCTGAAGGTGTCGACGATCGCCTTGTGGGTGTCGAAGTACACCTGCCAGTAGTTGTCGGTGTGCGTGAACGGCCGCACGGCCAGCAGCGGGCCTTCGGGCGTGAACTGCAGGATCTCGATCTCCGGCTTGGGCTCCCTGGCCACGTTGGCGACCTTGGCGACCGCTTCGCGCAGCTTGTCGATCGCCTCGTGGACGTTGACGCTGTTGTCCACCTTGACCGTGGTGTCGACCCGCCGCGCCGGCAGCGTGCTGAAGTTCTGGATGGTGTCCGACAGGACCTTGTTGTTGCCGACCAGCGCCGTCACGCCGTCGCCCGTCACGACCGTGGTGCCGAACAGGCCAAGCTCCGTCACCTTGCCGTTCACGCCGCCGATGATCACGTGGTCGCCGACCTTGAAAGGCCGCAGCACCTGCAGGAACACGCCGGCGGCGAAGTGCGTCAGCAACCCGCCCCAGGCGGTGCCGATCGCCAGTCCCGCGCCGGCAAGCAGGGCCGCGAAGGAGGTGGTCCGCACGCCGAAGATGTCCAGGATCACCAGGACCAGCAGGACGTTGAGCGCGACGCCGACGACCGCCGTGATGTAGACGGCGAGCGTTTCGTCCAGCCGGCGGCCGCGCCGGATGGACGCCTGCGTCAGGCGCTTGAGGATGCCGATGACCCAGCGGCCGACGAACCACGCGACCACGGCGCCCAGCACCTTGAGCGCGAAATCCAGTCCCTGGGTGCTGAGAAAAGTCCAGACCACGTCCATGTCCATCCGGGAGCTCCTTGCAAAAGCCGATCGGCGATTCTGCCGCAGCCGGGCAGGGCGCGGGGCCCTCCGCGGCCGGCTGCCGGCCCGCCCCGTTTGCCCAAGGGATAATCCGCGCACCTTGAAAGCAGCAGCGCCCCAACTTCCCGAAGTCAGTTTCTCCGATCACGGCGACATCCGTTACCTGCATCTTGGCAGCACGGAGTGGGTGCAGGGCTCGATGCGGCTGGACGCACCTTTCGAGATCGACCTCGAATACGTGCAGCGGATGATGGCGTGGCTGCTGTTCGTCGACCCGGCGTCGGTCGCCAGGCGCCACGCCATGCAACTGGGACTGGGCGCGGCCTCGCTGACCAAGTTCTGCCGCAAGAAGCTGCGGATGAAAACCACGGCGATCGAGCTGAACCCGCAGGTGATCGCCGCCTGCCGCCTCTGGTTCAAGCTGCCGGCCGACGACGAGCGGCTGGCCGTGGTGCTCGGCGAGGCCGCCGAGGTCGCGGCCCACGCCCACTGGCGCGGCAGCATCGACGCCTTGCAGGTCGACCTCTATGACCACGATGCCGCAGCCCCGGTGGTGGACAGCGCCGCGTTCTACGCCGACTGCCGGCGCCTGCTCACCGAGGACGGCTGCATGACGGTGAACCTGTTCGGCCGCTCGTCGAGTTACGAGAAAAGCCTGCAGAAGATCGTCGCTGCCTTCGGAAGCGACGCGGTCTGGGCCTTCAAGCCGACGCGCGAGGGCAACACCATCGTGCTGGCGCTGCGCGAACCGCAAACCCCGACCCGGGCTGTGCTTGCCGCGCGCGCGGAAACAATCCAGACTCGCTGGGGCCTGCCCGCCTCCAAGTGGCTGCGGGTCTTCAAACCCGTTGCCTGAGCCCTTTCCAACCATGAGCGCTGTCAAATCCCACATCACGGCAAGGACCCCGCACCGGGGACCCCTGGACTGGCGCAACGTCGTCGAGTGGCTGCGCGAGGATGCCGTCATCTCGCCCGAGGAAGCGCGCCGCACGGTGGCGCGCTGCTCGCAGGCCGAAAGCGCACAGCATCCGTTGGTGCGGCTGGCCTCGGTGGCGATGGAGCGGGCCAGCGACGGCAAGCACCTCGACATCGAGATGCTCACCCAGTACTTGGCGGTGCGCGCCGGCATGGAGTACCTGCGGATCGATCCGCTCAAGGTCGACGTCGGCAAGGTCTCCGACACCATGAGCGCCGGCTATGCCGAGCGCCACCGCGTGCTGCCGGTGCAGGTGACGTCGCGCGAGGTGGTGGTCGCGACGGCCGAGCCCTTCCTCGTCGACTGGGTCGAGGAGGTCGAGCGGCAGTCCAAGCGCAGCGTGCGCCGGGTGATCGCCAATCCGCAGGACATCCACCGCTACACGGCGGAATTCTTCGCGCTGGCCAAGTCGGTCCGCGCCGCGGTCAAGGCCGGCGCCAACAGCGGGGCGGCCAGCTTCGAACAGCTGGTGGAGCTGGGCAAGAGCAACAAGCAGCTCGATGCGAACGACCAGGGCGTGGTGCAGGTGGTCGACTGGCTCTGGCAATACGCTTTCGACCAGCGCGCCAGCGACATCCACCTGGAGCCGCGGCGCGAACAGGGCGTGATCCGGTTCCGGATCGACGGCTTGCTGCACCCGGTCTACCAGATGCCGATGGGCGTGCTCAACGCCATGACCGCCCGCATCAAGCTGCTGGGCCGGATGGACGTGGTGGAAAGGCGCAGGCCGCAGGACGGCCGGATCAAGACCCGCAATCCGCGCGGCGACGAGATCGAGATGCGGCTGTCGACGCTGCCCACGGCCTTCGGCGAAAAGATGGTGATGCGGATCTTCGATCCGGACACCGCCGTCAAGGACCTGGACGCGCTAGGCTTCGCGCAGCACGATGCCCAGCGCTGGGAAGCGCTGGTCAAGCGGCCGCACGGCATCATCCTGGTCACCGGCCCGACCGGCTCGGGCAAGACGACGACGCTGTACTCGACGCTCAAGCGCGTGGCGACCGAAGAGGTGAACGTCAGCACCATCGAGGACCCGATCGAGATGATCGAGCCTTCGTTCAACCAGACCCAGGTCCAGCCGCAGCTCGACTTCAACTTCGCGGAAGGCCTGCGGGCCCTGATGCGGCAGGACCCGGACATCATCATGGTCGGCGAAATCCGCGACCTGCAGACCGCCGAGATGGCCGTCCAGGCGGCGCTGACCGGCCACCTGGTGTTCTCCACGCTTCATACCAACGACGCCGCATCGGCCATCACACGCCTGATGGAGCTGGGCGTGCCCTCCTATCTCGTCAACGCCACGGTGCTCGGCGTGCTGGCCCAGCGGCTGGTGCGCACGCTGTGCAAGCAATGCCGCGAGCCCGACGATGCGTCCCCCAGGGCAGCTATTGACGAGGTTGTCAAGCCCTGGAAAATCAGCGGCAGTTACAAACCGCTGCGTCCGGTCGGCTGCGTCGACTGCCGGATGACCGGTTTCCTCGGCCGCACCGGCCTGTATGAACTGCTCACCGTCACCGAGGCCTTCCGCGAGAAGGTGACCCAGGGCGCGAGCGGCGAAGCGCTGCGCCGGCAGGCCGTTGCCGACGGCATGCGGCCGCTGCGGCTGGCCGGCGCGCTGCGCGCCGCCGAGGGCGTGACCACGCTCGACGAGGTCCTGACGACCACTCCGTCGCTGGAGTGAAGCTGAGCCGGCGCTGACGCGCCGAGCCCGCCCGGCGGTGCACCAAAACAGGTGCAATCAGCCAAGCTGAGTGAAAACTGACCGGCCGGAGTAGGTGAAACCCACAACGGCTGCGTCAGCCGTTCCCACCACAATCCCCCATCCGGAAATTTTTCATTTCGTTTCGAGGAGACAACAACGTGCATATCAAGAGCCAGAAGGATTTCTTCTCAGGCCTCATGTTCATGGCCGTGGGCATCGCCTTTGCCTGGGGCGCCACCACCTACAACGTGGGCGAGGGCGCCCGGATGGGCCCGGGCTATTTCCCGCTGATGCTCGGCATCCTGCTGGCGGCACTCGGCCTGGCCATCGTTTTCGAGGCCCTGGTCGTGGAAACCGAGGATGGAGAAAAGGTCGGCTCGATCGCCTGGAAGCCACTGATCTTCATCATCAGCGCCAACCTGGCCTTCGGCGTCCTGCTGGGCGGACTGCCGAAATTCGGCTTCCCGTCCTTCGGCCTGATCGCCGCCATCTATGCGCTGGTCTTCATCGCCAGCCTGGCCGGCGACCGTTTCCAGCCCAAGGAAGTCGCGATCCTGGCGACCATCCTGGCGGTCTTCAGCTACTGCGCCTTCGTGTTGCTGCTCAAGCTGCAATTCCCGGTGTGGCCTTCCTTCATCACCGGTTGAGGAAAAAACAAAATGGACCTGATCAATAACCTCTCGCTGGGGTTCAGCGCGGCGTTCACGCTGCAGAACCTGATGTACTGTTTCCTGGGCTGCCTGCTGGGAACCCTGGTCGGCGTGCTGCCCGGCATCGGCCCGGTGGCGACCATCGCCATGCTGCTGCCCGCCACCTACGCGCTGCCCCCGGTGGCCGCGCTGATCATGCTGGCCGGCATCTATTACGGATCGCAGTACGGCGGCTCCACCACCGCCATCCTGGTCAACCTGCCGGGCGAATCGTCCTCGGTCGTGACCGTGATCGACGGCTACCAGATGGCAAGGCAGGGACGGGCGGGACCAGCACTGGCCGCCGCCGGCATCGGCTCGTTCTTCGCCGGCTGCGTCGGCACGCTGATCCTGGCCGCCTTCGCGCCGCCGCTGACCGAGCTGGCCTTCAAGTTCGGCCCCGCCGAGTATTTCTCGCTGATGGTGCTGGGCCTGATCGGCGCCGTCGTGCTGGCGTCCGGCTCGCTGCTCAAGGCGATCGCGATGATCGTGCTGGGCCTGCTGATGGGCCTGATCGGCACCGACGTGAACTCGGGCGTCGCCCGCTTCTCGTTCGACATCCCGGAACTGACCGACGGCATCGGCTTCATCACCATTGCCATGGGCGTGTTCGGCTACGGCGAGATCATCCAGAACCTGTCCAAGCCGGAGCATGAGCGCGAGGTGTTCACCGCCCGGGTGGCCGGGCTGTTCCCGACGAAGGCCGACCTGCTGCACATGTTCCCCGCGATGCTGCGTGGCACGGCGCTCGGCTCGGCGCTGGGCATCCTGCCCGGCGGCGGCGCGCTGCTGGCGGCCTTCGCCGCTTACACGGTGGAAAAGAAGATCAAGCTCAAGCCCGGCGAGATCGCCTTCGGCAAGGGCAACATCCGCGGCGTCGCGGGCCCCGAGTCGGCCAACAACGCCGGCGCGCAGACCTCGTTCATCCCGCTGCTGACGCTGGGCATCCCGCCCAACGCCGTGATGGCGCTGATGGTCGGCGCGATGACCATCCACAACATCCAGCCGGGCCCGCAGGTGATGACCAGCA
>JAQGNJ010000170.1 GCA_028291885.1 Ramlibacter sp.
TCCGCGCTGTACAGGTCCTGCACCAGGGCGCGTCCGACCACCATGCCCGCGCCTGCGCCGGCGCCCTGCAGCACGCGCGCCAGCGTCAGTGTCCCCACGCCCGGGGCGAAAGCCGCCAGCAGCGAGCCCAGGCAAGCCAGCACCAGGCCCAGCATCAGGACGGGTTTGCGGCCGATGCGGTCCGACCATGGACCGTAGACCAGCTGCAGGCAACCGTATGCGGCGATGTAGCCGCTGAAGGTGAGCTGGACCGCCGCCTGGCTGGCGCCGAACGCGACGGGCCAGTCCTGCATCGAGGGCAGGCAGATCGTCATGGCCAGCAGCCCGAAGGCCAGTTGCGCCACCAGGTTGACGGTGAGCCATCCACGTGCGCGGGACACGCTCTCGTTGTTGTTCATTGTGGGACGTTGGACTGCAGGGGCCGAAGCTTACAGGCCCGTGGCGAACGGACGCTCCGCAGCGTGGCGGCCGGAGACGGAGCCGGCTTGCCATTGAAAGAGTTTGCTGCTAATATTTCCACAGCAAGATCGATGAAATCCCATGAGAGCAGCAGCGCCCTCCCCCGCACCGGCAGTCGCAACGGCTCCTGCCGCCGGCGCGGTGCTGACCAAGGCCACCTTGCGCTCCGCCGGCCTGCTGGGCCTGAGCAATTCGGTGCTCGCCAGGGCCGTCGGCCTGAGCGAAGCCAGCATCTCGCGCATGGCGAGCGGCGCCAAGGCCTTCGAGGTGGGCTCCAAGCCGGCGGAACTGGCGGCCCTCGTCATCCGCGTCTATCGCTCGCTCGACGCGCTGGTCGGCAACAGCGAGGAGCATCGCCGGCTGTGGATGACCTCGTACAACCGCGCGCTCAACGCAATCCCCAGGGAAGCGATCCAGACGGCCGAAGGCCTGGTGCGCGTGGTGACGTACCTGGATGGCGCCCGCGCACTGGCATGAGCGCGAGCCTGTGGCAGCAGGAGTGGTTCGGCCACGCCAGGCCGGCGCGCCGCAAGCTGTGGCGCGGCGTGGAGGCGCAGCATCGCGTCGCCACCATGCGCCTGGTCGACAACACGGCGGAGCAGGAGCTGCTCGAGCAGCTGCTCGAAGGCAGCAAGCCGGCGCTGCCGCCCGACTCCCGGGGATTGCACTACCTGATCTCCACGCCCTTTCGCTACACCTCGCCCCATCCTTCCCGCTACCGGCCGGCCAACGAACCCGGCATCTGGTACGGCGCCGAGGAGCCCGAGACGGTGGCCGCGGAGCTGGCGTACTGGCGCTGGAAATTCCTGGTGGAGTCGGATGGACTGCGGCAGGCGCAGGTGGTCACCGAGCACACCTTCTTCCAGGCGCAGTTCCGCGGGCTGGAGCTGGACCTGACGGCGCAGCCCTGGGCCCGCCTGCGCGACGTCCTGCGTCATGGGGACAACTACTCCGCCTGCCAGAAGCTGGCCCGCGAAGTGCGCGAGCGGTCCACGCCGCCCATCGCCGCCCTGCACTACGAATCGGCGCGGCGCGAAGGCGGCCTGTGCGAGGCGGTCCTGGTTCCGCGGGCGCTCAGCCTGCCCTCGCTGCACCTGCAGCAGACCTGGATCTGCAAGACCACGCGCCAGCTCGTCATGTTCAGGCACGACGACGAAGCGCTCGAATATGCCTTCGGCCAGGACGGACCATGAACTACTGGCTGATGAAATCCGAGCCCGGCGAGGTCTCGGTCGACGACGCGCTCGCCGCTCCCGACGCCACCGTCGCCTGGACCGGCGTGCGCAACTACCAGGCCCGCAACTTCATGCGGGACGCCATGCAGGTCGGCGACGGCGTGCTGTTCTATCACTCGAGCTGCGCCGAACCCGGCATCGTCGGCATCGCGCGCGTGGCGTCCGCGGCCTATCCCGATCCGACGCAGTTCGACCCGAAGTCGCCCTATTACGACGCGGCCTCCAGGCGCGACGCGCCGCGCTGGGTGCTGGTGGACGTGCAGGTGCTGCGCAAGATGCCGATTCTCGGCCTGCCGGAGATGCGTGCCAGGCCGGAGCTGGCCGACATGCTGGTGCTCAAGAAAGGCAACCGGCTCTCGATCACGCCGGTGGAGCCGGCGCACTGGAAGGCGATCGCGGGCTAAGAAGCCTGTCCCGCCACCGCACGCCGCGCGCGCCGGGCGGCGCCTGCCAGGGCCTCTCAGGCCGGTTTGCTTCCAGCAACTTCACCAGCGACCACAGCACGCGGTTGGCCGGCGTCGCGATCCCCAGCGCGTCGCCGCGCCGCACGATCAGGCCATTGAGGTAGTCGATCTCGGTGCGCTTGCCGCGCGCCAGGTCCTGCGCGGTGGACGAGTACTGGTCGGGCATGCTGGCGGCGAGCTTGTCGACGGCCGCCTCGACGTCCGCCGGCATTTGCACGCCCTCGGCCTTCGCGACCGCCAGGCATTCGGCCACCACGTCGCGCATCACGTCCTTCACGCCGACGCCCGCCACCGCCTTGCCATAGGGAAGCTGCGCGATCGCCGACACCGCGTTGTAGGCGCAGTTCAGCACCAGCTTGGCCCACAGCGCGCCGCGCACGTTGCCCGAGGTCTCGGTCGGCACGCCGGCGGCGACCAGCGCTTTCGCCACCGCGGCGCTGGCGCTGGCGCTGGCGCTGGAAGGCTCGATGACGAGGTCCCCGCGGCCATGGTGGCTTCGGTGTCGGTCGACTTGACGCAGAACAGGACGACGTCCGCGTCCTTCACCGCGCCGGCGTCGCCGCTCGCGGCAAGGCGGACCTGTTCGTCGAAGGTCCTCGTCTCCATCCGCAGGCCATGGCGGTGGATCGCCTCCACGTGCGGCGGCCGCGCGATCAGCACCACGTCCCGCCCGGCCCGCGCCAGCATGCCGCCGAAGTAGCAGCCGACGGCGCCCGCGCCCAGCACGGCGAATTTCATTGCTTGTGCCATGAGCGATTCTAGGGACGCCGGCGAGCGCCCCCCGCGCTCACGGCCGCCGCGCGCTGATCTGCGCCAGCAGCGCCCTCAGTTCGGCCGCATCCACGGGCTTGACCAGGTGGTGGTTGAAGCCCGCCGCCAGCGCCGCCTCGCGGTCCTGCTCCCGTCCGTAGCCGGTCACCGCGATCAGCACCGCCTCGTCGGTTTCCGGCTGGCGGCGCAGCCGCTGCGCCAGCTCCTTGCCGTCCATCTCCGGCAGGCCGATGTCCAGCAGGTACACGTCGGGCCGCTCGGCCCGGGCCCGGGCCAGCGCCTGCGGCGCCCGGTGTTCGACAGTCACCTGGTGGCCGGACGCGTTCAGCAGCATCGCCATCATCGCCGCGGCGTCGACGTTGTCGTCGACCACCATGATCCGCAACGGCCGTTTCGCCGGCTGCGCGTTCGCGCCTTCGTTGCGTGGCTCCAGGCGGTTGCCGGGGACGTGGACCAGCGGCAGGCAGACGGTGAAGCTGCTCCCCTTGCCCAGGCCTTCGCTCCAGCAGCTCACGGTGCCGCCCTGCAGTTCCACCAGGGTCTTGACCAGCGCCAGTCCCAGGCCCAGGCCGCCGGAAGAACGGTCGGGCGTGCGCTCCGCCTGCGCGAACAGCTCGAACACGCGGGCCGCGAGCTGCGGCTCCATGCCGATCCCGTCGTCGGTGACGCTGAGCAGCACCTTGCCGTCCTGCACTTCGGTCTTGAGCACGATGTGCCCGCCCTCGTGCGTGAACTTGGCGGCGTTGTTCAACAGGTTGGCGATGATCTGGACCAGCCGCTTCCTGTCGCCGAGCACGATGGTCGCGAGCGGCGACAGGTGCAGCGCGAGGTGATGGCGGCGCGCCCGGACGATCGGGTTCACTTGTTCGACCGCCTCGGTGACGATCTGCCGCACGTCCAGCGGCGCCTTGTCGAGCTTGACCAGGCCGCGGGTCACCCGCGAGACGTCCAGCAGGTCGTCGACGAGGCTGGTCATGTGCGTGACCTGGCGCGCGATCACGGCGCTGGTCTCCTGCACCTGCGCATCGTCCAGTTTCACCATCCGCAGCACTTCGGCGGCGGCGCGGATGGGCGCCAGCGGGTTCCTCAGCTCGTGCGCCAGCATCGCCAGGAATTCGTCCTTGCGCTTGTCGGCTTCCTTGAGCTTGTCGATGGCCTGGCGCAGTTCCGCTTCCGCCGTCTTGAGCTGCTGGATGTCGACGTTGACCCCGTTCAGCTCGTAGGGATCGTCCGGCTTTTCGCGGTACCAGTCCGCCTGCACGTAGAACCAGCGCGGCATGGAATCGATCGGGCAGAGCCGCATCTCCGCCGCGAACGGCACGCCGGGACCATTGGCGCGCGCCGCCTCGAATTTCCTGGCCACCAGGGGGCGGTCGTCGGGATGGACGAACTTCATCCATTCGTCGAGCGTGAGCGTGGTGTCCGTGTCCGGGCGACCCAGCAGCGCGAGGAAGTTTTCGCAGACATTGATCCGCTCGCGCTCCGGATGCCAGGTCCAGGTGCCTGCATTGGCCGCACGCAGGATGCGCCGGGTGTGCTCCCTTTCCTTGACGCAGCGCTCCAGCAGCTTGTGGTCGGTCAGGTCGAAGGTGATCTTGGAAAAGCCCAGCAGCCGGCCGCTCTCGTCCCTGAGCGCCGTGAGTGCGATGCGGGCCCAGAACAGGCTTGCGTCCTTGCGCCTGCGCCAGGTTTCCTCGCGGTAGAAGCCGTTCTTCCTGGCCTCGTCCAGATTGTGCTGCGGCCAGTTGCGCGCCCTGTCCTCGTCGGTATAGAGCAGCGCCAGGTGGCTGCCGATCGCATCCTGCGCCGTGAAGCCCTTCATCTCCTCGGCCCCGCGGTTCCAGACGGTGATGATGCCGTCGGGGTTCATGAAAAAGACGGCGACGTCCTCCACTTCCTCGTTCATCAGGCGGTGAAGCTCCGCCAGTTCGTGCGGCGGGATGGAAGAAGCCAGATAGGCGTTCGGCATTTGGAAATGGCTCCTGCGGAAATCAGGAACGATTCTTTCAATCCGAGGGCCGCCGGCCTGTAGGAAACACTTGATGGCCCAGCAAAGAAAAAGCCGCCCATGGGCGGCTTTCTCGCGCAGGCGCTGGGCCGGTTATTCGCTGGAGACCTCTTCCGGCTCCGGCTTGGCCCTGCCTTCCTTCCTGGGCAGCGGCTGGATGTCCAGCAGCACCTCGGAGGTCTCAGCGCCCTTCTCGTCGGTCTTGAGCTCGATGTCCACCGTCAGGCGGCCACCTTCGGTCAGGCGCCCGAACAGCAGCTCGTCGGCCAGGGCCCGGCGGATGGTGTCCTGGATGAGGCGCTGCATCGGCCGCGCGCCCATCAGCGGATCGAAGCCCTTCTTGGCCAGGTGCTTGCGCAGCACGTCGGTGAAGGTCACTTCGACCTTCTTCTCGGCCAGCTGCTGCTCCAGGACCAGCAGGAACTTGTCCACCACCCGCAGGATGACCTGCTCGTCGAGCGCCTTGAAGCTCACCATCGCGTCGAGGCGGTTGCGGAATTCCGGCGTGAACAGCCGCTTGATGTCGGCCATCTCGTCGCCCGCGTCGCGGGTGTTGGTGAAGCCGATCACCGACTTGTTCATCGTCTCGGCGCCCGCATTGGTCGTCATGATGATGATCACGTTGCGGAAGTCCGCCTTGCGGCCATTGTTGTCCGTCAGCGTGCCGTGGTCCATCACCTGCAGCAGCACGTTGAAGATGTCCGGATGCGCCTTCTCGATCTCGTCGAGCAGCAGCACCGCGTGCGGCTTCTTCGTCACCGCCTCGGTCAGCAGGCCGCCCTGGTCGAAACCGACGTAGCCCGGAGGCGCGCCGATCAGACGGGAGACGGCATGCCGCTCCATGTACTCCGACATGTCGAAGCGGATCAGCTCGATGCCCATGATGTAGGCCAGCTGCTTGGCCGCCTCGGTCTTGCCGACGCCGGTGGGACCGGAGAACAGGAAGGAGCCGATCGGCTTGTCGCCGCGGCCCAGGCCCGAACGCGCCATCTTCACGGCGCCGGCCAGCACCTCGAGCGCCTTGTCCTGGCCGAACACCACGCTCTTCAAATCGCGCTCGATGTTCTTCAGCTTGTCGCGGTCGTCATTGGAGACCGACGCGGGCGGGATGCGCGCGATCTTGGCCACGATCTCCTCGACCTCGGTCTTGGAAATCGTCTTCTTGCGCTTGCCCACCGGCAGGATGCGCTGGGCCGCGCCGGCCTCGTCGATCACGTCGATCGCCTTGTCCGGCAGGTGCCTGTCGTTGATGTACTTGGCCGACAGCTCCGCTGCCGCCTGCAGGGCGCCGGCGGCGTACTTGACGCTGTGGTGCTCCTCGAAGCGGGACTTCAGTCCCTTGAGGATCTCGATGGTCTCGGCCACGCTGGGCTCGACCACGTCGACCTTCTGGAAGCGCCGCGACAGGGCCGCGTCTTTTTCGAAGATGCCGCGGTACTCGGTGAACGTGGTCGCGCCGATGCACTTGAGCTGGCCGCTCGAGAGCGCCGGCTTGAGCAGGTTGGACGCGTCCAGCGTGCCGCCCGAGGCCGCGCCGGCGCCGATCAGGGTGTGGATCTCGTCGATGAACAGGATCGCGTTCGGCTTGTCCTTGAGCGACTTGAGAACGCCCTTGAGGCGCTGCTCGAAATCGCCGCGGTACTTGGTGCCGGCCAGCAGCGCGCCCATGTCGAGGGAGTACACGCTGGAGTCCGCGAGGATGTCCGGCACTTCCTTCTGGACGATGCGCCAGGCCAGGCCTTCGGCGATCGCGGTCTTGCCCACGCCGGCCTCACCCACCAGCAGCGGGTTGTTCTTGCGGCGGCGGCACAGGATCTGGATGACGCGCTCGACCTCGTATTCGCGGCCGATCAGCGGATCGATCTTGCCGTCCCTGGCCGCCTGGTTCAGGTTCTGGGTGAACTGCTCCAGCGGGGACGCCTTCTCGTTCTTCTCGCCGCCCTCCTCGCCTTCGCTGGCCGCGGCTTCGCCGCTCTTGGTCGGCTCCGGCGGATCGCTCTTCTTGATGCCGTGGGCGATGAAGTTCACCACGTCCAGGCGCGTCACGCCCTGCTGGTGCAGGTAGTAGACGGCGTGCGAATCCTTCTCGCCGAAGATCGCGACCAGCACGTTGGCGCCGGTCACTTCCTTCTTGCCGTTGCCGGTGGACTGCACGTGCATGATCGCGCGCTGGATCACGCGCTGGAAGCCCAGCGTCGGCTGGGTGTCCACGTCGTCGGTGCCGGCGACCTGGGGGGTGTTGTCCTTGATGAAGTTGGACAGGGACTTGCGCAAGTCGTCGATGTTGGCCGAGCATGCGCGCAGCACTTCCGCCGCGCTGGGATTGTCCAGCAGGGCAAGCAGCAGGTGTTCCACGGTGATGAACTCGTGGCGCTGCTGCCTCGCCTCCACAAATGCCATGTGGAGACTGACTTCCAATTCCTGGGCAATCATGTGATTTCCTTTTTGCCTTGCTTGCTGACGAATACTAAGTCGGATCCGGTTTTACTCAACCGGTTCACTGACACATTGCAGGGGATGCCCCGCCTGACGCGCCGCTTCCTGCACCTGCTCGACTTTGGTGGCGGCCACGTCCCGCGAATACACGCCGCAGATCGCCTTTCCGTCCAGATGGATCTTGAGCATGATCTGGGTGGCGGTTTCGCGGTCCTTGTTGAAGAACTCCTGGATCACCACCACGACGAATTCCATCGGCGTGTAGTCGTCGTTGAGCATGACGACCTGGTACATCTGGGGAGGCTTGGTTTTCTGGGTGCGCCGCTCCAGCACCACGTTCCCGCCGTCGTCGTCCTTCGGTCGCGTCTTGGGCGCGACCGGGACGGGCGTGGGTGTTTTGCTTGCCATGAAAATCATTCTATCGAGCGTGCTTTCGCAGTGCGGCCTGAAGGTGAATTGGTGCCGGTTCCGTCACATTCAAGCGACAGGCGGTCCGGCTTTTTTTGCAGCCTTTCCGGCTGCCCGAATGTGTACGCCGGATGAACCGGCCGCCCGACGGGCCGCCGAAACCGCGGTTAAGTGAAAATGTTGACACGCGCACGCCGAATCGGGACACTGGCGAGCCGAGGGAACAGCAGGAGCCGAGACATGGCGACAGGTACAGTGAAATGGTTCAACGATGCCAAGGGCTTCGGGTTCATCGAGCCCGACGGCGGCGGCTCGGACGTGTTTGCGCATTTCTCCGCCATCGCGATGGAGGGCTTCAAGACCCTCAAGCAGGGCTCGCGGGTCAACTTCGAGATCACCGAGGGCCCCAAGGGCCAGCTGGCGCAGAACATCCAGGCCGAGGCTTCGCTGGCCCGGCCCGAGGCGCTGCCGCCGGGCCAGCCGGTCGAGCGCCACCAGCGCCATTCCAAGGTCCGGGCGCCGCAGTTCCATGCCGCCAGCCATGGCGACATGATGAGTAAATAGGGGCGTCCCGGCCGAAAAAAAGCCTGCCCGCTCAGGCCGCAGGAAAAAAAGCCGCCCAAGGGCGGCTTTTTTTTCCTGCCAGCGCAGGCGCGCGTCAGGCTTGCGCCGCCGCCAGTGCGGCATTGAACGTCTCGCTCGGGCGCATGATCGCGCTGACCTTGTTGCGGTCCGGGAGGTAGTAGCCGCCGATGTCGACCGGCTTGCCCTGGACGGTATTGAGCTCGTCCACGATCTTCTGCTCGTTTTCGGCTAGCACCTTGGCCAGCGGCGCGAAGCGCGCCGCCAGCTCGGCGTCCTCGGCCTGCGTCGCCAGCGCCTGGGCCCAGTAAAGCGTCAGGTAGAACTGGCTGCCGCGATTGTCCAGCTGGCCGGTCTTGGGCGACGGGTTCTTGTTGTTGTCCAGGAGCTTGCCGGTGGCCGCATCGAGCGCGTCGGCGACGATCTTCGCCTTCTTGTTGCCGGTCTTGAGGCCTTCGTCCTCCAGGCTCACCGCGAGCGCGAGGAACTCGCCCAGCGAGTCCCAGCGCAGGTGGTTCTCCTCCACCAGCTGTTGCACGTGCTTGGGGGCGGAGCCGCCCGCACCCGTTTCGTACATGCCGCCGCCGGCCATCAACGGCACGATGGACAGCATCTTGGCGCTGGTGCCCAGCTCCATGATGGGGAACAGGTCGGTCAGGTAGTCGCGCAGGATGTTGCCGGTGACGCTGATGGTGTCCTTGCCGCGGATCACCCGCTCCAGCGTGAAACGCATGGCGCGCGTCTGGCTCATGACCTGGATGTCCAGGCCCGTCGTGTCGTGCTCCTCGAGGTACTTGGCGACCTTCTTGCGCAGCTCCGCCTCGTGCGGACGGTAGTTGTCCAGCCAGAAGACCGCCGTCATGCCGGAGTTGCGGGCGCGCGTGACGGCCAGCTTCACCCAGTCGCGGATGGCCGCGTCCTTGACCTGGCACATGCGCCAGATGTCGCCCTGCTCCACGTTCTGCGTCAGCAGCACTTCGCCGGTCGCCAGGTCGGTGATGTTGGCAACGCCGTCTTCCGGCACTTCGAAGGTCTTGTCGTGCGAGCCGTATTCCTCGGCCTGCTGCGCCATGAGGCCGACGTTGGGCACGGTCCCCATCGTCTTCGGGTCGAAATTGCCATGCCACTTGCAGAAGTTGATGATCTCCTGGTAGATGCGGGCGAAGGTCGACTCGGGAATGACGGCCTTGACTTCCTTCAGGCGGCCATCGGCGCCGTACATCTTGCCGCCGGCGCGGATCATGGCCGGCATCGAGGCGTCGACGATCACGTCGTTCGGCGAATGGAAGTTGGTGATGCCCTTGGCCGAGTCGACCATGGCCAGGCCCGGACGGTGTTCCTGGCAGGCGTGCAGGTCACGGACGACCTCTTCCTTCTGCGAGGCCGGCAGCTTCTCGATCTTGGCGTACAGATCGGCCATGCCGTTGTTGAC
>JAQGNJ010000185.1 GCA_028291885.1 Ramlibacter sp.
ATTGCTCAGCGTTTCGGGCGTGACCTGCATGGACGTGGCCTTGGCGCGCGCCTCGACCACCCTGGTCAGCGTCTCCTGCTCGAAATTGGCCTCGCCCTTGACCGTTGCGACGATGTTGGGGATCAGGTCGGCGCGCCGCTGGTACTGGTTCAGCACTTCGCTCCAGGCCGACTTGCTCGCTTCGTCCAGGCGCTGGAAATCGTTGTAGCCGCAGCCGCTGAGGGCCAGCACCGCCGCGATCCAGAGTAGCCAACGTGTCATGGGTCCGTCCTTTTTTTTCGAGAGGCAACGGTAGCATAGATGGGATGCGTCCTGAGCCGTTTCAAGCCCTGCAAGCCGCGTCGCGCGGCGCGCCGGCGGCAGCCGTTGCGCCTGCCATCCTGATCGCGGGCGCGACCGGCGTGCTTGGCAACGAGATGCTGCGCCGGCTCGCCGGCTCGGGTTCCGGGCCGGTGCAGGTGCTGGCGCGCGAGCCGATGACCGAAGGCCTGCGCAGCCTGACGTGCGTCGTCGTTCCGCCGGAACTCGATGGCGGCTGGCCGCTGGTCGCGGCGCGGACCGGCATCATCCTGTTCGATCCGCCGCGGCTGTTCTACGACCGCGAGCGCGCGCTCTGGACCCCGCGGCCCGACCAGCTTGCGGCGCTCGCGCGCTGGATGCGCGGCTGCGGCGTCAGCACGCTGGCGGTGGTGCTGCCGCACGCGCAGGGACGGCTGCCCGAGGCGCTCAAGCGCGGGCTCGCGAGCCTCGACGAACAAGCGGTCGCGACGCTGGGTTTCGATCGCGTGCTGTTCGTGCGTTCCCCGGAAAAACCGGCCGCCGCGCCGCGGCGCGGCTTCCTCAGCCGGGTCGCGCACGGCATGCTGGCGACCTTGCGCTACATGGTGCCGAGCAGCGAGCAGCCGGTGCGCGCCGCCAAGGTGGCGGAACTGGTCGCGACGGCGCTGCAGCTGGCGCCGCCCGGCATCCATGTGGCGGCGCCCGAGCTGGTTTGGCGCGCTTCGCAGGGAAACATGCGGGCGCAGGTCGCGGCCTGGCTGGGGCGCTGAAAGCAGGCAGAATCCACAGGCCTGTCCCAGGCGCCAGCCCAATCCCATGCGCAAGACGAAAATCCAGGCCGCCAACCTCCAGGGCAACCCAGACGACGTCGAGGCCGCCTTCTACGAGGCGATGCAGACCGGCGACATCGAAAAGCTCATGGCCTGCTGGGCCGACGAGGACGACATCGTCTGCATCCATCCGGGCGGGCCGCGCGTGATCGGCGCCGGCGCGATCCGCGCCACCTTCGAGGCGATGTTCGCCAACGGCAGCATCCGGGCCTGGCCCGAGCGGGTGCGCAAGACCGAGTCGCTGGCCAGCGCCGTTCACAACCTGCTCGAGCGGGTGGAGGTGCTGTCGCCGGAAGGCCCGAAGAACGCCTGGGTGGTCGCCACCAACGTCTACCTGAAAACCGCGCAGGGCTGGCGGCTGGTCGCGCACCACGCAAGCCCGGGCACCGCCAGCGAAGTGCAGGAAGTGTCGATGCCGCCGCAGGTCCTGCACTGAACGACCGCCCGATGAACTACGTTGCGCCGTGGTGGCTGCCCGGAGGCAACCTGCAGACGATCTGGCCCGCCCTGTATGCGCGCCGCTCCCACGGTCCGCGCCCCGAGTACCGGCGCGAGCGCTGGCTGGCGCCGGACGGGGACTTTGTCGACGTGGACTGGCTGGCCGACGCCGGCGGGGCCGAGTCGTTCGACAGGCTCAGGACAGGCCCTGCCGAAACCAGGCCTTCGACGAGCTCGGGGCGAACGGATGGGGAGCCCCTCCTGGTCCTCTTCCACGGCCTCGAAGGGTCCTCGCGCAGCCACTACGCCGAGGCTTTCGCCGACTACGCGCGCGAGCACGGCATGGCTTTCGCCGTGCCGCACTTCCGCGGCTGCAGCGGCGAACTGAACCACGCGCCGCGCGCCTATCACTCGGGCGACCACGAGGAGATCGGCTGGATGCTGCGCCGGCTGCGCGAGCAGCACGCCGGGGCCATCGTCGCCGTCGGCGTGTCGCTGGGCGGCAATGCCTTGCTGCGCTGGGCCGCCGAAGCGGGTGACGGCGCCGCCCGCTCTGTCAGCGCCGTCGCGGCGGTCTGTTCGCCCGTCGACCTCGCCGCCGGCGGCTGGGCGATCGGGCGTGGCTTCAACCGGCTGGTCTACACGACGATGTTCATGCGCACCATGAAGCCCAAGGCGCTGGCCAAGCTGGCGCAGCATCCCGGCCTGTTCGATCGCGAGCGGCTCGTTGCGGCGCGGGACCTGCGCGACTTCGACGACCTGTTCACCGCGCCGCTGCACGGCTTCCGGGACGCCGACGACTACTACGCGCGCGCCTCCGCCAAGCCGCACCTGCACCGCATCCGGGTTCCCGCGCTGGTGCTCAATGCGCGCAACGACCCCTTCGTGCCGGCGTGGAGCCTGCCCGGAGACAGGGAAGTGGGCGCGAACGTCACGCTCTGGCAGCCGGCGCAGGGCGGGCATGTCGGCTTCCCGGATGGCCACCTGCCGGGCCATGTGCGGCGCATGCCGGACGAGGTGGGCGGCTGGCTGCGCAGCGCGGCGGACCTGCGCTAGCGACCGCCTGCTACTGCGGGTCCGGCTCCGCCGCCGCAGGTCCGGGCGAATTCGCGCTGCCCGTCGCGGAACCGGTCGCCGGGATCGCGGGCAGATCGTCGGCCACTTGCGGCCGGGGCGCGGTCGGCC